>JBAQMJ010000077.1:0-17128 GCA_049302695.1 Minisyncoccales bacterium | reverse complement strand
CAATATGAGTGACAATGAGTTCGCCAGAAGAATGAAGAAAGCTAAAGAGGAATTGTTTAAAAACTTTAAATACGTACCTCAAGAAATACTCTCTTTCACATCCTTCGTTTCATGCCAGTTATTGGATTAGAAAATACTCCCCTTGATAGACGATTATTAGACGAATAATAGACGAATCAATACCCCTCTAATTTCTTCAAATCTTTGTGCCCTCGTATCTTCTCTATCGCTTTAGCTTCAATCTGTCTGATTCTTTCTCTGGTAACACCAAATTCCTGACCCACCTCTTCCAGAGTATGGGTAACCCCATCATCCAAGCCAAATCTCATTGAAAGAATCTTCTGTTCCCTTTCCGCTAAATCCTTGAATATTTCATCCAAATGCTCTCTAAGCAATGTCCTTCCTGCTTGAGAGGCTGGAGATTCAATCTTCTCATCTTTGATGAATTCTCCTAAAACGCTGTCTTTCTCATCTTCTCCGACTGGAGTTTCCAAAGAAACAGCCTTTTGAGAAATCTTCTCTAAATGCCTAACCTTTTCAACTTCAATTCCCATTTCTGCAGCAATTTCTTCAGCCAAAGGATCTCTGTCCAATTCTTGCAATAACTTTCTCTTAGCTTGAGTATATTTAGTCAAAGTTTCAATCATGTGGACTGGAATACGGATAGTTCTGGCTTGATCAGCCAAGGCGCGAGTAATCGTCTGCCTAATCCACCAAGTAGCATAGGTTGAAAACTTGTATCCTTTTCTCCAGTCAAACTTCTCTACCGCTCTGAATAAGCCTAAATTACCCTCTTGAATCAAATCGAGCAGAGTTAAGTTAGGAGAACGCCCGATATACTTCTTAGCAATCGAAACAACTAAACGAAGATTGGCTTCGGCTAATTTCCTTTTCGCATCTTCATCTCCCGCTTCAATTCTTTTAGCCAAGTCTTTTTCATCACGGGCTGTAATTGGATCAATTCTTCCAATTTCTTTTAGATAGGACTGAATAGAATCAATCTTTCCAGTTGAAGCTCTCTTTCTTCCTTTTTTCTTAGAAACATCTGTGGTATCCAAGTATCCTTTTGATTCGCGGACATCAATACTCAATTGTTCCAACTTTTCAAACATGGAATTAAGCTCGTCCATGTTTTCTTCAATATTAGGGAAATAATTCAATATTTCTGAAAAAGTAATGAAGCCACGGGTTCTGCCCTTCTTGATAAGCTCGTCCAGCTTTTCTTGGGTCACAACCAAAACAACCCTCTTCTTTCTTTTCTTAACCTTATCCTTGGCTTTGACTTTAGTCTTAGTCTTTTTCAAAACCTTCTTCACCGCCTTCTTTTTCACAACTTTCTTCTTGGGGCTGGATTTTTTCTTGTTTGGCTTCTTCATTATTTTTTATTAATTTATTAAATTTTAATAAAAGTTCTTTAACCTGTTCGAAAGCTCCTTCCCTCTCTTTTTCCTTGATTTCCTTGAATAATCGCTCTCTTTCCTCCTTTATAGATAAGGACCCTATTTCATACAAGCACTTTTCCCACTCTTTGTCGAGCTCTATGTCTGAATCTTTCAACAATTCAGAATTGATTAAGATATAATTCAAGAAGTTGCTATCGCTGGAATCTTTCAATAATTCTTCGGTAGTAATTAAAGGATTATCCTTTATTTTAACGAATATTTCCTTAATTAAAGGAGAAAAAATGGAAACATCTATATCTTTGATTAAAGAATTATCAATCAAAGCAATAGACAATAATCCTTCTTCTAATAACTCTCTTCTTGTCTTCTTTTCACTATTAATTACCTTCCTCGCCTCCTCGGGAGAACCTTCATCAATCTTCACTTTTTTCATCTCAGTCCTGATATCATCTTCCTTTATTTTCAATCGGCTGGACAGCTCTTCAATCCAATAGCTCTGTTCTATGTTATTATCAATTTTTTTGAAAACAGGCAAGAGGTCGTTAACTATCTTCTTCTTGTCTTCCAATACATCAGGATTCCTATTTTTAAAAGCTAAATCAAAATAGAACTGATTGATGGGCTTAGCCGAATTGACCAAAGTTACCCATTTCGATTCTCCTTCCAGTAAAATAATATCGGCTGGATCTTTTTCTGCAACCATGGAAATAACCTTGACATTGAATCCATTCTTCAAGGCCATGTCTATTCCCTTCATTGTTGCTTTGTTTCCAGCCAAGTCCATATCAAAAGCCAAGACTAGGTTAGAAGTATATCTTTTGATTATTCCCAGATGAATAGGAGTCAAGGCTGTTCCTGAAACAGCAATACAATTCTTAACTCCGGCCTGATGGGACATAATGCAATCAACGTTTCCCTCAACTAAGACACAAAAATCCTTTTGGCGTATTTCCATCTTAGCTTTATCCATCCCGTACAAAGCCCTGCTTTTATCATACAATAATGTATTGGGAGTATTTAAATACTTAGCTTCATCATTAGAATTGAAAACTCGTCCGGTAAACCCGATGACTGAAGAATTCAAATCAAAGATTGGAAATATGATCCTGCTCCTGAATCTGTCAAAAAACTTTAATGAATCTTTCTTGATTCCCAGTCCAGCATTAACAATCGATTCCTTTGAAAATCCTTGGCCGATTAGATAGTCGGATAATCCCTGCCAAGTATCGGGTGCATATCCCATTCTCCATTCCTTGATAGTTTCTTCTTTTAATCCTCTTTTGAATAGATACTGCTGGGCCTCCAGTCCAGTCTTGCTCTTTTCCAATTGAGCGATAAAGAACTTGGTTGATCTTTCGCACAAATCAATCAATACTTGCCTTTCGCTTTTCATCTTCTGATAGTCGGCTGAATCTCTTTTCAACTGAACTCCAGCCTTGTCAGCCATCATTTTCAAAGCATCAATGAATTCAACTCCTTCAATCTTCATTATAAACTTAAAGACATCCCCTCCTTCATTGCACCCTCCAAAACAGTGCCATAATTGACGCGAAGGAGAAACAAAAAAAGAAGCCGACTTTTCACTATGAAAAGGACAGCGGGCTCTGTAGTTTATCCCCGCTTTCTCCAGCTTCACGTAGCTTCCAATGACATCGACAATATTAAGACGCGACTTGATTTCTTCAATGTCTGAACTCATATGTTTAAGCTAACAGCTTTTAACTTAAAAAACAAGGAAAGCCTACTGTTCCCATTCACCTAAAATAACAGTGATAGTCATTTCTTTTCCATCTCTTAAAATCTTTAAATCGACTGACTCATTAGGATCGTATTCAGCAATCATTTTGGACAAAGTGTTGTCTTTTGTTATTTTCTCTCCGCCCATTTCTAAAATAATATCCCCTTCTTTCAACCCTGCTTTTTCAGCTGGCGAACCTGAAGATACAGCTGGATCGCCATTGCTTCCCTTAGTAATCAATGCTCCATAATCAACAGAAAGATTTCTTTCTTTGGAGTTTTCTTCATTCAAAGCAACATATCTCACCCCTAAAAAGGGATATGAAATCTTGCCCAATGATTTTACCTGTTCAATATCTTTCTTGGCCTTGTTGATTGAAATAGCAAATCCGATGCTTTGCCCATCCGAAGCCACAGCTGTATTAATTCCAATCACCTCACCTTTTAAATTCAGCAATGGTCCGCCTGAATTTCCTTTATTAATAGCGGCATCTGTTTGAATAGTATCTTCCAATGTTTCTGATCCGATAGTGCTTCCAGTGGCAACCAAAGTTCTGCCCAATCCAGAGATAACCCCGACTGAAACAGTGTTCTGGAATTCTCCCAAAGCATTGCCAATAGCTATAACAGACTGCCCTGTTTGAATGTCGTTAGAATCCCCCAAGACCAATGGCTTTAACTTTTCTGAACTCTCTATTTTGATAATGGCTATATCTTGAACCGGATCTTTAGCTAAAACTTTAGCTTCATACTCCTTGCCATTAACATCGACTACCGTGTATTCGGCATCCTCATCAGAAACCACATGCTTGTTAGTTATAACTAATCCATCTTCAGAAACGATAAAACCTGTCCCTGACCCGATTTGCTGTTTTTCTGTTCCTGTTTGTTTTTGCTGTGGAATTAAAAAGCTACCAAATGGCAGATATTCAGTTTCATACACGGCAACTTCTTTGCTTATAACCACAGAAACTACAGAAGCAGAATTATCCTTGACCACATCAATGACTTTTTGTTCTTGGGAAGTTTGGGGAACATATTCCTTTTCAATCACTTTTTCTGAATGGACAATCGGCACCCCGGCATCAACCACTTCCTGTTTTAATTTAAGATAAAAAATATAGCTAGAAGACAATCCTCCGATTAATCCAATTAAAAATACTAAAATTAAAAACAATCCAGGGAAAGGCAGTCTTTTCCCGGACATAACGGAAGGAGCTTTTAATCTTTTGAAATGTATTTCTGGCAATTGATATATTGACATATGCTTACATCTTACTTTTTATCATAATGGCCGAAGTCGTACCTCACTTTCCTCTCCGGCTTTCCCAATATTCCCAACTTAAGGCCGCAACGAAGATATTTGAAGGCAGTCCTGAAATATCCATCTCTTTCGAATCTTCGGGTCGGCATATAGATCATTACTTCCCTTATTATATCAAACTTGCCATATTTGCAAGCCTGCTGAACAAAGTAGTGATCTTCAGCTAAAGTAATACCCTCATCGAATCCTCCCACCTTATCAAAAACCTCTCTTTTAACCATAATACCCATAGCTCCCATCGGAAACACCTTTTTCAAAACTATCTGGGGATAGTTATAGGTAAGATTCAATGTCACTGGATTAAGGTAGATATTGTTCTTTATCGGCAATATGGGAAATGAAGCAATTGTTAAATCATTTTTTTTGAAATAGTCATAGGCCTTTTTAACAAAACTTTTAGGAGAGAACTTCAGGTCGGCATCCATAAAGAAAAGAACTTCCCCCTTGGCAATTTTAGCTCCGCAATTCCTTCCCCTGGCCGGCAACCCTCCTTTAGTAATAATACAATTAAACTTTCTTGCAATTTCAATTGTTTTGTCTTTAGACCCGGCATCGGCAATGATTATTTCCAAGTCATCAAGTCCGCCCTTGATAATCATGGGTAGAAGTTTTGATAAATTCTTTTCCTCGTTTAAAACTGGTATGATTATGCTTAACATATTATTTGAATAATTGCTGGGCTTCTTCCCAAATCGAAGAATCGTTATTGACCTTTTTCATATAATACCACCATTCTGCTCCCCAGAAATAGAAAGTATCTATTCCTGTATTCTTAGCAAACTCAACATTCTTTTTAAATTGTTTCAAGTCCATTGTTTGAGCTTGCTCTTTTAAAGAAGAATTCATAATTGAATTAGCGCACCAAGGTTCAGCTTGCAATTCTGTTCCAATAACCTCCTTGCCAAACAAATTCTTAACTAGTTCCGCTCGGCGGTGATAGAACACTGAAGGCAATGTATAATTAACATACATTCTAATCTGCTGCTGCCAAACCTTCTCATAGGTAGTTATTCCAATAACGTCAGCTCCTGTCATTGAAGACTTGAGCCATAATGATAATTCTCCGCTATCGGTAACGATAACCTTGCGATCAGGATCATTGATTTTTACAAAAGCAACCTCTCTCTTTAAAAAATCTGCATCGTACCAAGGACAGGCTCCAAAATTAAATAAAGCTTCATTTTCAACCTGCCAAGCTGATAAAGAGGAAGAATCCTTATATCTTGAAACCACTTCTTTCAGCATATCTAAAATAGCTTGCTGCTGTTCCTCTTTGCTCTTATCTCTCGCCCATGAAGGCAGGTGGCATTCGGGCCATCGAGGAACTTTCATTCCAACAGCCAAAATAACATTGACATTCCTTTTCTCTGCCTCCTTCATCTGCCAATCTAATTCATCAAAATCATATACTCCTTGTTCTTTTTGAATCAAGTCCCAATAGACAGATATTTTAACATTCTTTGCTCCCAAATCATCCAAGATAGCTAAATATGTTTCCCTGGCATCAAGCTCTAAGAAGTCTGTTTGCTTAACAGAAAAATTAACTCCCCAGGTCATATTCTTAGCTGGGCTGGTAAAGCCAACAAAAAAATAGGCGATAAAAACAATCAACCCTCCTGCTAAAATCCATAAAAGATATCTTAATAATTGAATCATTGTTTCTTATTATATTAAAAACTAGCTAAAGAATCAATTTATACCACCAAAATAACCAACCCTATTCCTATAACGAGAATTGAAATAATCTTCTGCAAAACAATCTTCTTCGACATTTCCTCTTTTAAAACATTGGGCATGAAATAGGAAACAAAAGCAACCATGATAAAAAGGAAAACGTATTGAAGCCCTTTCATCGAATTCATTATCGCTAAATAAGCAACAGGAACTAAAGAAATCGATAAGCTCTGCAAGATGTTGGCGGCTCCGCCAGCAGCCTGAGTAAAAATGAATAAAGCTCCTGTTTTCTTGCTAGTCCTACCCCCTTCGGCCATTTCTTTTCTAAATCCCCGATCAAGCAAGAAAAATAGAACAAAAATAAAACTGAATATTCTCATCCAGATAAAGCCAGGCCAGAAAGACAAATAATTAAAAACAAATTTTGTAAAAATAAAGTCTAAAGAGAAAAACAAAGAAGTTAAAAGTCCGATCTCCAGGCTCCTTCTTGTAATTTTAGGATTCTTGTCAATTGAAATAATAATACTGCCCAATAAAAGAACGATAAAAGCCAGCACCTCTTTCCCGCTTAAAGATAAAGAGCCCCAGAAAATAAAAGAAAGGATAGCTATGAAAATAGGCTGAGTCGCTCCAATAGTCGGAATAATCTTTGAAACCTCAAAGTTTTCCAAAGAATAAAACAAGGCATATAGTCCGATAACATAGATAAAAGCTTCTAGAATAATCCAACCCCAGACTATTCCTGAAGGAATGACGAAATTAACAAAAGGCAAAGGAATTAAAAAGATGACTAAAATGCTAAAAATACCCACAAAGAAAGTATATGATTTAGGTTTTGCTGGACCACTTAAAACAATCTTGTCTCCCAAAGAAGAAACAGCAAAAAATAAATATGATAATGTAATTGTTAAGAGCCAGAGCATTTTTGTATTTGTTCTTTAATCTTTTCTGTTCCCATTTTTTCTCCAGAAATAAATCCCTCCATGGCCATATCAGCAAAGTATCCAGCATTAATCCAATCATACAGCCATTCCTTAACATGCTCTATTTCTCTTTGTTCAATTCCAAAGCCTGATTTCAAAAGCCATCTTTTATTAAATTCTTCCTGCGATCCGATAGTCGGAGCTATTATCATCGGCAAGCCCAAAGCTGAATAGAAAGAAAGTTCTGACGGCTTAGTCCACAAAATATCAGTCTTTCTTAAAGCTGAATTGAAATCATTGTAATATCCTTCAAAGGTGTTGTTATAAAGAATATCTATTCCATTGCCCATTAATTCTCCCAACCCTCCATTCCTCAATTCTTTTTCAAAATATTCTTTAATGTTCTTTTTAATCCCTGCGACCAGAATAACCTTCAATCGTCCAGCGTAGATAATCTTTTTTAATCTCCTTACCAGATCAATGCCAATCTCTTTCTGCGCCCCAGCTCCTCCGACAGCAAACATTATCGTTAAAGGATGATCTGACTTCAAAGGAAGCTTACCTAATTTTTCCCTAACGATGAATCCGTGCTTTTCTCTGTATTTACCAGAAGGATCAAGATTGATTATTCTATTTTTCATGTCTTCCACCAATATTTCCATCTTCTTCCCCCCGATATTTTCCATAGGCAGAGGATATCCAGTCAAAACAATGTTTTCTTTTTTAACTCCGTACAATCTCAACCTCTTTCCTGTCCTCTCGTTAGGAGTGAAATACTTAATCTTTGATTTCTTGCCAAAAGGCGGAGCCCAGCTTCTAGAAATATCTGCATCGCAGATAACACAAAAGATATCTCCCTGATAATTGAAGTGCTCGGCCATGAAGGCGGGATTATAAAAAGTAGAAACTATGGGAATATTCTGCCTAGACAGCTTGGTAATCAAATCCTTGCCCCAACCCCTTTCAAATAATTTATTCGTTCTTTCTTGAGTAAAGTTAGGATTAGACAAATCCTTTGAAGGATAAAACTCTTTTATCTTTTGGGTGGCATCAAATAGATTGAAAGCAATATTTCCTAAAAGAGGAAATTTCTTAAAGCGGGAAACAAATTCATAAAAATAACGGGAGCTTTCCCAAACTTTCTTGTCCTTTTCTGGAATTCCTGGATAATCATTAGCACAAATAATCCTTTCCCCTTCCGCAAAAGACTTCAAAGGATAGGCAGTTCTCTGATGCCCATATCCCATGTTTATAGAAATTACCCAAGCTTTTTTACTCATATATCTATTATTATACATTAAGAGCTATAAAAATTCCAATTCCTATAAAAAAGGCTCCTATTGGAGCCTGCAAGTTATTAAATATTTCCCACCAAGGAATCAGTTGGAATATTCAACTCATCTCTTAATATTCTTATCATATTCAATGACAGTGGCCTTTTTCCGCTCAAAACTTCAGAAGCTCTATTCGCCCCGATAATTTCAGCCAAATCTTTTTGTTCCATTCCCATCTGTTCCATGCGAAACTTAATCGCCTCGATAGGATCGGGTGCTTTAATAGGATAATACTCTGTTTCATATTTTTCTATTAATGTGACCAAAATATCTAACTCATCCTCTTCTTTTGAATTCGGCTTAGCATCCCAAATTTCATCAGCCCTTTTTAAGGCTTTTTCATAATCTTTTTCTGTTTTAATAATTTTTATGTTCATATTTCTTTTGAATTTATTTTATTATATTCCTCATGTGTTCCAATAAATCTTATAAAAATACTGCTAATTCTATAATTTATTCTAACAACTATCCTGTATTTATTGCCTTTTATGTTAAAAACTACCCTATTGTTTCCTATAATACTTGCTGTTCCATATTTATCCTTAATATCGTTTGGACACTTCCACTTGTCTTTTTTTATCTCTCGACACCAAGAAGCTAAGGACTGCTCAGAATCTCTATATTTAACATTTTCCCAAAAATTCTTTAATGTTTTGATTGATATTATCCTCATATATAAATATTATTCCCAATTTGGGAAATTGTCAAGACTCTATCCCAAAAATTCCAATTCTTTCTTTTTTCCCTTATATCCCAGATAAAGAAAAGGAATATAAAAGATGATTAAAACGATAATAGGCAGCTGAATATTCAAGACAGCAAAAGGAACCATTGAAGAAATATTGACAACCAACATCATATACCATAAGAGAATGATTGAAGGAATAGCAATAATCCATCCTAAGAATGGCAAGGCCATCCCCACCAAAGGAAGCAACAGTCCCAAAGCCATCAAGAAAGGGGTTAAAGGAACCACTAAGATATTAGAAATAAGGGAAACAATCGAAAAGTAGCCAAAAGAATGAATCAATAAAGGAATGGTAAAAACTTGAGCCGATAAAGTCATAGCCAGCAGCTCCCTTATAGCCCCCATCCTGTTTTTAAATAAAACATTAAGCCAATGGTTGAAAACCGGACCCATTAAGATTAAACCTAAAACAGCGAGGAATGACAATTGAAAACCTAAATCAAACTTAAGCAATAGAGGATTGGATAATAAAATCAAAAAGGCAGACAGAACCAGCGTTCTAAGATTGAAAGACTGTCTTCCCAATATTTGAGCTAAAAACAAAAAGGAAACCATTATCCCCGCCCTGACGGCTGAAGCTGGCAATCCAACCATGAAGACATATAGAAAGGTAAAAATAATCGTTCCGACCTGAGCCTGTTTTCTCCATAATCCTAAAAAGAGCAAAATTTCAAAAAGCATGGCTGAAAAAACAACAATATGCGAACCGGAAATGGCGATGACGTGGCTCAACCCACTCAGGCTTAATTTATTTTTCGTTTCTTTGTCCATCTTGCTATCGTTTCCCAAAATCAGACCTTCCATAATCGGGCTGAGATTGCTGGGAATATAATTCCTGATTTCATTTCCCATCTTATTCTTAAAAAAATAAATGCTGACAATCATTTTATCAAAACTATTCTGATAATTGCCTTTTGACATTATTTCAATAGAAGGAAAAAACATTGTTACCGATATTCCGTCTTTAGCTAAATATCCAGAATAATCAAAATTATCTACCTTTTCTGGAACTTCTATTTTACCATCCACCCTGATCTTATCCCCGTATTCAACTGGAGAATATTTATCGGTTGTTATTAATATTTTCCCATCATTAACATCAACGATCATTTGCGATTTATCAAACCCTCTTTCAACCTCTCTATTGACTGTTCCAATAAAAGAAACTTGCTTTCCATTAAAACCAACTAAAGGGCTGCTCTTCACCGAATTAAAATTATAATTAAAATCAGCTGCTCCTAGAGAAAAGAAAATCAAACAAAGACCAATGAGAACAACATCTTTCTTCTCCCAAAAAGATCCAATCAAAATCAAGCCGATAACACAAATAATGGTTTCAAAAGACAGCAAAGAGATAAAAAAAGAAGCAAATAAAATGCCTCCGACAAAGCTCAAACATAAATAAATCAAAGCATCGGCCTTGCTCATTTTTTCTTGAAGAAATTAATGAATAAAATACCAGAAACAAACCCTCCAAGGTGGCCCCAATAAGCAATAGATGTGTTTATAGCCATTGCCGAAAAGAGCTGATAAATAAACCAAATGAAGATATAAACTACCGCTGGAACAGTCATTAAAACTGCCTTGATTTTATTCTTCGGAAACAGAACTAAATACCCGCCCAACACTCCGGAAATAGCCCCCGAAGCCCCTATAACCGCCGCACTGGGGTCAGACATGGCAAGAGCATAAACTATTCCAGCTCCTAAGCCACAAAGCAAATAAAAGGCTAGGAATTTAAGATGTCCCAACCTGGCCTCGAGGTTATCTCCAAAAACCCAGAGGAACCACATATTGGCAACCAAGTGCCAAAAACTGCCATGTAGAAACATGGCTGTAAAGACTGAGAAAAACTGCCCGTCAAAAAGCTTAGATGAAGAAAAGCCGAAAAGATTAATATAGTATAAAAGGTTTGAATAGGTAGATAAAAAAATGATTGTATTCAAGACAACCAAAGAAACAACAACAATAGGGAATCCGCCTATTCTTTTTTTATCACAAAGAGGAATCATCTTATTTTAAAAAAGTTGAAATATGATTTTATCTCTTCCCCCACCTCTTTCATGAATTCATCGGGAAAAGGCCTGGTATTTTTAAAACTCTCATCAATAGTTCCCTTTTCTCCCCTAAAGCCTTGCAAGAAATATCTCTTGGCCGGAGAAATATCTTTAGCCATTTGAAGAATATCTTCTTTGGAATGGATCGATGGGACAATCGTACTTCTGAATTCATAATCAATTCCTGAATTCTTAATCAGTTCGACTGTTTTTTTTATCTTCTCAATGTCAGCCTCTATTCCAATAGCTAAAGAATATTTTTCTTTATTTAATGGGGCCTTGATGTCCATAGCAATATAATCAACCAATTTTTCATCAATCAATCTCTTGATCACATCTGGATTAGTTCCATTAGTATCTAATTTAATCAAAAATCCCTTATCCTTTATTTTCTTCGCAAAAGAAACCAAGTCTTCTCCATGAATAGTTGGTTCGCCTCCGCACAAAACACAACCCTCAAGAAGACCCTTCTTCTCTTCCAAAAAATTAAAAAAGTCTGATTCAGAAATCTCTGGCTGTTTTCTTATCTCCTCCGGCAGGACTAATTCCATAGAATAACAAAAAGGACAGCGGAAATTGCACCCGGAGAGAAAAACCGTGCAAGCTAGCTTGCCCGGAAAATCAACCAAGGTTACTTTTTGCAATCCTCCTATTTTCATACAAAGGTTAAAAATGTGCGGGAAACCCGCACATTCATAATTAAGATAATTTGAATTCTTTTCTGTCCTTGAATTCCTGCTGCTTGCCTTCATTCCATTGAGACACTGGCCTCAAATATCCAACAACTCTGGAATAGACTTCAGTCTCTTGAAAATTCCTTAAACTCTTATCTTTTTCAAAACATTCGTTGCACTTGAAAATAATCTTCTCTTTTCCTTCACTTAAAGAATATTTCAACAATTGGCCATTTTCTATTGCTCCGTCTGCACCTAAAGAAATTTCCTTTCCGCAATCGTGACAAACGTTATTGATGTTCATATTATTTTTTATTAGCGTTGGCTAATGATGATTTAACTTTGAATTCTTTTCTGTCCTTGAATTCCTGCTGCTTACCTTCATTCCATTGAGACACTGGCCTCAAATATCCAACAACTCTGGAATAGACTTCGCAAGGCTGTTCAATAGCACACTTGGGACAGCTGAAGTGTTTTCCAGCGATATATCCGTGAGTCGGACAGATAGAGAAGGTCGGTGTAATAGTGATATATGGCAATCTATTCTTTTCAAAAGCCTTCTTAACTAAAGTTTTTACCGTTTCAATGTCTGATATTTCTTCTCCGATAAATAAGTGCTCAACTGTTCCTCCAGTATACTTGCATTGGATCTCGTCTTGTAGTTTCAATTCTTCAAAAATATCATCGGTATAATTAACAGGCAATTGAGTCGAGTTGGTATAATATGGAACCTTCTTCGTTCCTAGAGTAATAATATCTGGATATAGCTTTCTATCCTTCTGAGCCAGCCTGTATGAAGTTGATTCAGCTGGAGTGGCTTCTAGATTATAAATACTATTAGTTTCCTTTTGATACCCAATCAATTTCTCTCTCATGAAATCCATAACCTCGATGGTAAACATCCTTCCCTTCTTAGAACCGATGTCAACTCCCATGAAATTCAATAAAGCTTCATTCATTCCGCAAATACCAATGGTTGAGAAATGATTAGCGTAATATTGTCCTTTGGCTTTTTTAACTCCTTCCAAGTAATGTCTTGAATAAGGGTATAGTCCTTTAGAGGTAAACTCTTCGATTGTCTTTCTCTTAATTTCCAAACTTTCTTTGGCTGTATCCATTATCTTTCCCAATCGCTCAAAGAAATCTTTCTTAGTTTTAGCTAAATATCCAATCCTCGGAAGATTGACTGTCACCACTCCAATACTTCCAGTCAAAGAGCCTGAACCGAATAATCCACCGCCTCCTCGATTAGACAACTCTGTCATGTCTAATCTTAATCGACAGCACATTGATCTAACATCTTCTGGCTTCATGTCAGAATTAATGTAGTTAGCAAAGTAGTTAATACCATATTTAGCTGAAGCTTCGAATAAAGGATCCATGGCTGGGTCATCCCATGGGAAGTCTTTAGTAATATTGATGGTAGGAATCGGGAAAGAAAAAGGTCTTCCGCTCTTGTCTCCCTTAATCATGGCTGTATAAAAAGCCTTATCAAGCATCTTCATTTCTTCTCCGAATTCAGCATAAGTTTCCTTCTGAGGAGTTCCTCCAATAATCACTGGCTGTTTAGCAAAAACAGGTGAAGGCTTCAAATCAAGAGTAATATTAGTAAAAGGACACTGAAAACCGACCCTGGTCGGTACGGCCATATTGTATAGGAATTCTTGAATGGCTTGTTCTACTTGAGCGTAGCTTAAATTATCATATTTAATAAAAGGTGCGAGCAATGTGTCAAAGTTTGAAAAAGAAACCGCACCAGCTGCTTCTCCCTGCAACGTATACATGAAGTTTACAACCTGGCCCAAAGCGCTTCTGAAATGCTTAGGAGGATATGATTCTATCTTTCCATTGACTCCGCCAAAACCTCTTAGCAATAAATCATATAAATCCCATCCAACACAATAGCAAGCAAGGGTATCCAAGTTGTGCAAATGGATATCTCCCGATTGATTAGCCTCTCTTACCTCCTTAGGATAGATTTTATTCAGCCAATATTTCTTAACAATATATGAAACGCCGTAATGGTTCAATCCTTGCAAAGAAAAAGTCATATTGGAGTTTTCTTGCACCTCCCAATCTAGCTTATCTAAATAGTCATTAACTCTATCTACCGCTTCTTCAGCTGTAGTTTGAGATTCTCTTAAGACTCTTCTCTGTTCTCTGTATAGAATGAAAGCTTTGGCAGCGATAGCCTCTCCTTCAAGAATCAAAACTTCTTCAACAATGTCTTGAATCTGTTCTACATTAGGAATTTCATCGGCTTTAAATCTTCTGTTTAAAATTTTTACTACTCCGTCAGCAATATGTTGAGTCTTTTTTCCATTACCTTGCTTAGTTGCAGTAATAGCTTTGAAAACGGCATTGTAGATCTTGTTAGGATCGAATTCAAATACGTCTCCATTTCTTTTCTGGACTTTGGTGATGTGGTTTATGAGTTTCATAATAACATTTTATACTTCTAAAAAATTACTGTCAATTTTGACAAATCTTGGGAAGATTTTATTATCCAACCCTCTCGAAAAACACTAATATTGTCACTGCTTTTCTGAACTAGTTGCAATTATTGTAACTCGGATTTCATCTTTTAATAAATTATTATCAAATGATGCTCCGAATATTATTTTCGCTGAAGGAGAAGTTTTCTTTTTTATCATCTCGGCAATCTTTTTCACTTCTGAGAGATAAAAATTCTTATTTCCTGATGCTACATTGAATAAAATTCCATCGGCTTTGTCTAACGGGAACCGTGCAATCGGAGAATACAGTGCTTTTTCTACCGCTTGAGGCGCTCTTTCTTTGCCTGAAGCCTTGCCTGTTCCGAAAAATGCCGAACCGCTATCTTTTAATATCTCTCTTATGTCCGAGAAATCTAAATTCAATATTCCTGGATTCAAAATTACATTACTAATGCTCTCAACTGCTTCTTTCAATAATTCATCGCATTTATTAAAAGCCGTTTCAACTGATGATTTGGCTGGAATCAATTCTTGAAGCTTGTCATTAGGTATTACTACCAGAGTATCAACTTTTTTTCTTGTTTCTTCTAAACTATTTAAAGCTATCTTTTTTCTTTTTTTGCCTTCAAAAGAAAATGGAAGAGTGACTATCCCTACTGTCAGCGCTCCCGACTTCTTACAAGCTTCGGCAATGATTGGCATTGCCCCAGAGCCAGTTCCTCCTCCCAGCCCAGCAGTTAAGAAAATAATGTCGCTATCTTTTAAAGTCTCTTCAATTTCTTTAATGCTTTCTTTAGCTGACAGTCTTCCTACTTCTGGCTTCATTCCCGCCCCCAATCCTTTAGTCAGCTTTTCTCCAATTCTCAATTTTAAATCAGCGTCTTTCTTTTTTAAGTCTTGGGCGTCAGTGTTGATGCTTACCAACTCGACATGCTTTATTTTCGCTTTAACCAACCTGTCAATTGTATTGCATCCCGCCCCACCGACTCCGACAACTTTTATCTTCGTTAAACTCATATATTTAAGGAATGAAACTTTCAAACAATTTCTTAATTCTTTTTCCAATTCCATTGCCTCCTGACGAATGGACATCTTCTTTTTCAATCTTGCTCATTATCAATCCGCAAACTGTCGCCAAAGAACTGTCTTTGTCCAATCCTTTGAAATCTTTAGAGTATCCGATTCGGCAAGGAAGCTTGAATTCTTTTTTTGCCAATTCGACTATTCCTGGCAACTTAACTCCGCCTCCAGTCAAAACAATTCCTCCAGGCAACAATCCCTGCTTAGAAACTTTCTTAATTTCCCTGTCAGCCAATTCAAATATTTCTGAAACTCTGGCTTCAATTATCTTTTCCAATTCTTTACCTGAGAAAGGAAAAACATTCTTTGGCTTCTTTCTCTCTTGCTTTCTTCTCTTACCGTCAAAATCTATCTCAATATCTTCTTCATCATCCTCAGGAGAAAGATTTAATTCAATAGTTTTCTTTGTTTCGCCAGGCAAGCAAGAACCATATTGCCTCTTGATTTTTTCAGCAATCTCTATCTCAGTCTTGAATCCAATAGCAATATCATTGGTGATATTTGAGCTTCCAACTGGGAAAATAGCCATGTTCAACAATTTTCCTTCTTCGTATACAATAACGCTGGATGTTCCTGCTCCAATATTAATCAAAGCCACTCCCAATTCCTTCTGAGAGGGCGTTAAAACGGCATTAGCATCAGCTACTGGGCCAGGGATGATGTTTTCCTCTTCTATGTCAAAATCAGCTGCTCCGACTGAATCTATAATGGCATCTGTGTCAGAGGTAAAAGTTGATAAAAGGAGGGCGTCTAATTCCAATCTCATTCCTTGCATTCCCAAAGGCTCGGTTATTTCTCTTTCTCCATCAAGAATCCATTCCCTTGGGAAGACATCAAGAATAGTTTTATTGCTAGACTGCAAATTAATCATCTTCACCTCATCATATATTCTTTCCTTGTCTTCCTTGCTAACCTTTTGATCAGCACGGCCGACAGAAATCAAAGCATGACTAGGGATAAGCTGGAGTTTTGTTCCATTAATATTAACAAAAATATTTTCAATTCTGCAATTATGCTTTCTTTCCACTCTTTCGACTAATTCCGAAATTCTTTTTCCGACCTCGCTCGCATCCTTAACTCTTCCTTTTAAAACTCCGAAGGACTCGATCGTATCGAAGAACAAAACTTCCATTCCTGTTTCAGAATCTTTTTTGATTCCCAAAATCTTAATTGTATCTGTTCCGATATCGAGCCCCGTTAATACTTTTGTCTTCGACATATTGATTAAAATTTAATTTTAGAAAGATATTCTTCTTGTTTTTTGAACATTATCTCAGCTTCGCTTTTTTTCTTCTCATGGTCATGACCTAAAAGATGCAATATTCCATGAATCACCACCTCAGCCATTTCTTTTTTAAAATCTTCTCCGTTCTTTTCGACTTCTTCAGGACAAATTACTATCTCTGAAATCTCGTCTCCTATTTTTCCAAATGAAAGTACATCGGTTGCTTTGTTTTTCTTTCTGTATTTCTTATTCAGCTTCTGAATTTCCGGAGAATCGACTATTGCAATTGAAATCTCTCCCTTTGCTTTAATTTTTTCTCCTCTCAAAACTTTTTCAGCAGTTTTTTTAAGAAAATCTCTATCCAGCCTCCTGTATTTTTCTGAAAGATTGTTTATTTCTATCATTTCCTTTTTCTCTATTTTACAAGATTAATAAAGAGAATGCAAGTTTATGTTCTGGTTCATATGATATGATACAGTCAGGCTTTTAAAAA
>JBAQMJ010000076.1:0-1566 GCA_049302695.1 Minisyncoccales bacterium | reverse complement strand
CCATTCTCCTTACCGATTCATAAATAATCCAGGCGCTGGTTACAAAAAGCAATCCTGTTTCAATTAGAGCGGAAACACTTTCAACTTTTCCGTGGCCATAAGGATGGTCTTCATCTGCCGGCTTATCTCCAACCTTAACAGCAAAATAAGTTAACGTTGCTGCGCCCAAGTCCAATAAAGAATGAGCTGCTTCAGAAATGATGCCCATGCTGCCAGTAAGAATACCGGTTATAAACTTTGTAACCGTCAGCAAAACACTAGCTAGAATAGAGCTTAATGCTACTGATGATTTTTGATGTCCATGATCATGCATATGATTAAATCCAATCTTTCCTTTTAAGAATAATATAAAATCCAAAAGCTATTAAAAATATTGCTAAAACTATAAAAACAAAGGCCGATTCACTCTCAGCAAAAGGAAGAGGAATGTTCATTCCAAAAAGACTGCCGACTATAGTTGGAATAGTCAAAATAACTGTAAGGGAAGTTAAGAGACGAATATTGTTATTAAGATTATTAGTAAAAATAGCCTGATAAGAATCTCTTAAGTTTTTAATACTTTTAACACTAACGGTGCAGTTATCAACTGATTGCCTAATGGCAATACTCATATCTTCCAGCAAATCATTATCTTTTTCATATAAATGAATATATCCGCCCTTAGATATTGCTTCGATTGCTATTTTCATCGGAGTCAATGCCGAAATATATTGATTCAATATTTCTTCACCTTCTATCAATTTGATGATATCTAAACCTTTAACTTTCTTCAATTCGCCCTTCTGCTTCAATACTGTACTCCTGATGTTCTTTATGCCCCTTGTAAAGTTTTTAGAAATAACCAAGAGAAGATTCATTAAAAAATTACTACTCTGGGTTGTTAAAAAAGATGAACCTCCTTCAACAATCGATCTTATCGTTCTACTTGAAACTGGAGAAATGCTAATTATGTATTTGCTATTAATAATTACCGTTAATGGCGTTGTATATACTCCCTCCCTATCTTGTTCTTGAGTGTCCCGAATAAACAAAATCACATTATCTCCATCTCTTTCGATACGAGGCAACTCGTGCATATCTAAAGCGTCTTCAATGTCCCAGACATTAAGATTGGTAATCTTTGCTACATATTCAAGATCTTCATGGCTAGCTCCTTCTATATTAATCCAACATCCCTCCTTTAACGAACTGAGCTTTTCCATCTTGTCTTTTTTGATATCCTTAAAGAGTATTTCTTTCATTTTTTTTAAATTATTCCTTCTTTAATAGCTTGTCCCACATGGTTTCAGAACAAATATCAATCAAACTATTTAGATCTTCGCTAGTTATGCTCTGATCTTCTGAGCTAAGGCTGTACATTATATCACTAGGATTGACAGCATGATTTAATCCTAAAGCATGCCCCATCTCGTGGACTAAAACATTCACTAATTTTTCCCTATCATCGTATTGATAAATATTTATTTCTTTAAATTTATAATCAGAAACATAATTTCCCTGCTCAAACTCGCCATCAAAAGTGCCGACTAATTCGTTGTAATCTTCTACGTTCATATTGTACTTTAC
>JBAQMJ010000075.1:0-5666 GCA_049302695.1 Minisyncoccales bacterium | reverse complement strand
CTTGAAGGGCATAGGAAGAACAACGACGGTTTTCATTCCCAAAAATTCTTTTCGCCTAAAAAAAGATTCCCTTGTTTTATTATTTCAGTTAAGGTCTTTAGATAAATCTAGGATCAAAGAAAAAGTTTGCAATATTGGACAAGATAAATTTTTTGAAGTAAAAAAACAACTGAGTTATTTATTTTAACCTCTTTTTTCTTCTTTAATTATCCCACCTCAATTATAACTGGCAAGACCATCGGCCTTCTTTGGGTTTTTTGGAATAAGAAGTCGCCCAAGGTATTCCTGACGTTATCCTTGATATATGTCCAATTGACTACCTGGCCTGAGGCTGTAGCTTTTTCAATGGTTTGAATAATCTTTTTTCTTGTTTGATACAGCAAGTCTTTTGATTCTCTCAAGTAGACAAACCCTCTGGAAATAATATCAGGAGAATCCTGTACTTTTCCAGTTTTTCTATTAACTACCGCGATAATAACAAAGATGCCATCTTTTGCTAATGCTTGCCTATCTCTTAAGACTATTTCTCCAACATCTCCAACTCCTAATCCATCAACCATGATGTATTCCGAGGGGACCTGTTTCTTTTCGATAAAGGCTTTTTGCGGAGTAATGTTAATAATGTTTCCATTGTCAGCCAAGATTACATTTTCTTCCTTCATTCCGCATTCCTGCTGAGCCATATTAGAATTGGCAAAAAGCATGGAGAATTGCCCATGAACCGGCATGAAGAATTTAGGATTCATTAATTGAATCATCTGCTTCAATTCATCTCTTTGAGCATGACCTCCAGCGTGGATATCCATCATTTTGTAATGGAAAACGTTAGCTTTTTGCCTTAATAGATCGTCTTTCAACATTTGAACAGTTCTTTCGTTGCCAGGAATAACCGAAGAAGAAAAAATAATAGTATCTCCTGGTTTGACTGAAATAGAAGGATGTTCTCCTGTCGCTATTTTCATTAATCCGGCATTTTCTTCTCCCTGGGCTCCAGTACAAATAATTGTTACATTCTTATCTGGCAGATTATTAGCATCAGCAACTTTTTTCAAAATAGTTCCTTTCTGAGATTTTAAATATCCCAGTTTTTTAGTCAATTCAACGTTGCTCTTCATGCTATGCCCGATGAAGCCAACCTTTCTGCCATGTTTTTCAGAAATAGTGATGGCTTGCTGGACTCTGTTTACCAAAGAAGAGAAGGTGGCCATGATAACCCTTCCTTTGGCTGCTTCAAATATCTTATTTATATTTTCAAAGATTTCTTTTTCAGAAAGAGAGTGTCCGAATTCTTCTGCTCCAGTCGAGTCAGATAGAAGAAGGGTGATTCCTCTTTTTCCTATTTCTTCAAGTTTTTTGAAATTAGTCGGTTCTTCGTTGACCGGGAAATTATCAAATTTAAAATCAGAAGTGTGGACAAAGTTTCCGACTGGCGTCTTGATGAACAAGCCCATGTTGTCAGGAATGTTGTGGTTCTGTCTGAAGAATTCTACATCAAATGATCCTAATTTAACTTTGCTTCCGTCTTTGACTTCAGTGATATCTAGCTTCGGGTGATCGGGGAATTCTTCCTGTCTTTTAATAATGATTCCTCGAGCAAGGGGAGAGGCGAATACAGGGGGATTGCCAATTCTGTGGATGACGTATGGCATCGCGCCAATGTGGTCATAGTGGCCGTGAGTTATCAATACGCCAACAATGTTTTTGTATCGGTTGTTTTCTAATAGATATGAGATATCAGGAATAATGTAGTCGATTCCAGGCATATCTTCTTCGGGCATTCTAAACCCGACGTCGATAATCAATATCTCGTTCTTGTATTCTAAAAGCATCATATTTCTTCCCACTTCGCCTAATCCTCCTAAAGGTATTACCCTTAAGGATTCGTCTTGCGGTTGAGAAGTTTTAATATAATCTTTCTTTGGCTTAGGACGAGCAGTTGGCCCCCTCCTGTTATTATTATGGAAAGGCCTCTTGTGTTCTGTTCGAGCGTGATGTGCCGCCTGAGGCGCATGTGCGCCTGGCGTTGTTTCTGTGTGTGTTTTTGTTTCGTTAGTCATATTATTTTACTATCGGATATTTTTCTGGAAATACTCCTGCTTTTAGGACAGCCTGTTTATTTTCGGCGATCCATTTATAGAGTTTTTCCACTCCCTCCTTGGGGGAGACTTTTGGAGACCAGTTGAAATTATTTTTAGCTTTAGTTATGTCGGAAATGTAGGCTTTCTGGTCTCCTGGCCTCCAATCTCCGAATGAATATTTAAGTTTTTTGTCAGTTAGTTTTTCTAAGATTTCGAATAGCTCCCAGATGGAAAGGGAATATTCTGATCCTCCTCCAATGTTGAATGCTTTTCCTCGTGTTTCTTTTATGTTAGTTAAGGCGGCATCGTATGCTTCTAAAACGTCATCAATATATAGAACATCTCTTACTTGTTTTCCGTCACCGTATATTGTCACCGGTTTGTCGAACAACATGGCGTTGATGAACCAAGCTAGCCATCCCTGTTCTTCGATTCCGAACTGATGCGGCCCGTAAATGCCTGATTGTCTAAAGACAACAGTTTTCAATCCGTAGATTCTAGCCCAATCAATAGCGTATTCATCTCCAGTATACTTGCTGCACCCGTAGGGGCCATGTGGATCAATATGCCTCTCTTCAGAGATTCCTTTAATATCTTTATACTCGTATCTTTTTTCTTTTTCTATAGTTTCCAAGTCTGTCATCTCCCCATATACTTTATTGGTGCTGGTGTAGAGCAGGGCAGCTTCAGGAGCTTCTTTTCTTAAAGCTTCTAAAACATTGAATGTTCCTAATGCGTTTACCTCAAAGTCTTCTCTTGGCTTTTGGACTGACGTCACCATGGTTACCTGGGCAGCCAAGTGCAAGACATAATCAGGTTTGTATTTTTTGAAAGTCGATTCCAGTTTTTTATTATCCCTGATATCTCCCTTGATGAAAACAATGCCTTTCTTAGTTTTCAAGTATTTAAGGTTTTCTTTTGCTCCTACTCTGGAAAGATTGTCGAAAACGATAACCTTGAATCCTTTTTTGAAATAGTATTCAGCAGCGTTGGTTCCAATAAATCCGCACCCTCCAGTGATGATAATGGTTTTGTTTTTCTCCATATTATTTTAAGAAATCAAGATTGTTGGGAACATCTTTCAACGGTTCCTCAAATCTTATCTCCGGTATGTTTTTGTAGTTATTGTTCTTAATCCAACCTTTAGTTGTGTAGAAATAACAAGCTCCGTTTTTTTCTTCAATTTTTTTATAGTCAGAAATGCATTCAAGGCTGACCCAATTGGAAAGTTCCAGTGTTTCTTCTGAAGGATTGATGGTTATGTGTCCATAGCCATTGGGAATGATGACGCTTTCTCCTGCCTTAGCTTTGACTGCGTAAATGTCTTCAATAACTTCGCTGCCTTTTTGGATAAGGAAGAAGGCTTCTCCTTTAATTACAGTATACAGCTCTCCCTTATTCGAACAGTGGAAATGCCCCTTGGTCTTTACATATTCTTCTCCCATTAAAAATGGGGGAATAACGGTAATGTCATACCTTAATCCTTTTTCTTCCTTTATTCCTCGATACATATAGTAGAGTTCTTTTTCGGGATTGTCTTTGGCGACATCCTTGTTCAAAAGAACGCTTTCTACGTCTTTCAATTTTCTAATGTCTGGGTTTTTTAATTCTACTTCCATACTCTTTTTTCTTTGACGTACCAGTTTTCTATATTAACAAATCTTTTTGATGCGTCAGTTATTTTTTGTGTTTCTATTCCTTTAATGTTTTTCTTAGTTAGATATAAATAATCAGTGGTGAAGAGGGGAATGGCGGGCGAGTCAGATACGATCAAATCTTGCAGATCATTCAATGTTTGGATTCTGTCTGAATTTTGATAGTCTGAATATTTCCTTGCCTTTTCCATCAGTTCATCAGCTTTGGAATTAACATATGAAGAAAGATTCAGTCCTGGATCGATTCTTTGCGATGAATGCCAGAAGGGAATCGGGTCTGGTATTCCTCCCATCTGTTCTCCGAAGAGAAGGACTTGGAAATCTCTTTCTCTAATTACTTTCTTAGCTTCACTTTCAGTCAATGTTTGTATCTCTACTTTTATTCCTTGCTTCTCCCATTGCTCCTTTATCATCTGAGCCGTTTTTTGCAATAGCGGATGGTTGGTTGTTTTTAAAATAAATGATAATGGTATTTCTTCGCTGGGGACAACGAAACAAACTTCATTTAACTTCTTAATTGTCGCTCCAGCAACTTTTCCTGTTCCAGCAGCCAGCTTATTGGGAGTCAAAATTTCATCTTTGTATTTTTCTTGGAACTTGATAACAGCGGTTTTAGTTTCTTGTCCAAAGGTTCCAGAAATGGTTCCCGAAGGATATATTTCCTGATCTTGAGCTAAGCATTCTTGAAGCTTTTTGACTTCAGCCCCGCTGCTTCCCAGTTGCAAGGTCTGACTGAATTTGAAGCCCGATGATTTTTCAATAACTTTAGTCCTGGTTCCGTCCTTTAAAGTGTATCCGTTCTTGTCTAATATTTCTATGCCTTTTGCTTCATCATATGTTAATGCGTTTGCGGGATTATTTAATCCATAGAAGGAAGGAATCAAGGGAGAGTCAATGATCTCTCCTTTTCCATTCAAAATATTATTGTATATATCTTGCTTGTTGGTCAGATATGATAATGCTTGCCTTATCTCTTTACTATCAAAAGGTTTTTCCAGATTGTTCAAGAAGATAGCGAAATAATCAGGAGTTTTAATCGAATTCAGATTGTATCCTCTGAAATTCTTATCATTATAGTCGGTGGCTTCAATATTTCCCGAATCAAGATTTCCTTTCTTCAGATTATTCAACAGATCTTCTGCTTTGCTGAAGAAATAGAAATCGATTCTTTGAATATGGGGCTTCTGTCCGTAATAATCATTATTAACATTCAATATCATTGATTTCACCGTTCCATCATCCTTTTGGACTGTTTTCTTGACCATGTACGGTCCGCTGCCAATAGGGGAAATGATATTCAGCTGGGTGTTTGATGTTATCGATTGGACGTTTACACCTTTCCAAATATGTTCAGGCAGAATCTTTAAATTGACTAAAGATTCTTCAAACCCACTGTAGGTTTGCTTAAGTTTGAAAATTGCTTCGTAGTCGGACACTTTTTCTATTTCTACTCCCTGCCAATTAGTTCTTAAGGGGCTTAAATATTCCGCATCTTGGACTAAGTCGATAGTGAAGATAACATCATCGATAGTTAAGGGGCTTCCATCATGCCATTTAACATTTTCTTTAATTGAAAAGCTGATTGTTTTTCCTCCTTCATCAATGCTATATTCGTTGATTAAGTCGGGAACAATGTTTCCATTGTTGTCGTACGTCATCAAGGAAGAAAAGATCAATTCAGTCAAATCTCGATCGATGTCTGAAAGGGGAGCGTAAAGGGGATTGATGAATTGCGGCTGTCCCAATACCCCCTCTCTTATCCTCCCGTAATCTGCTGGCACTACATCAGTGTTTTTAATGTAATAAGACGAGATTAGGAAGATGAGAGAAGAGACGAATAGCGTTAAAAGAATGCCTAAGGCAATTTTTTCTTTCCTTTTCAAAACCTTAAAGAATTGCAACCATTGCTTTTTCGTCGGCCATCGGCCGGCGC
>JBAQMJ010000074.1:0-2920 GCA_049302695.1 Minisyncoccales bacterium | reverse complement strand
TTACATCTTTATCGGCATAATCACATATAGGTAACTAGCATCCCCTACTGGCCTGATTACTGCAGGGCCATCCCCTCCCTGGAATTCAAAAGATATTTCAGAGCTTTTCATGTTTGATAGACCGTCGAGGATAAATTTCCAATTAAAGGAAACTTTTATTTCATCTCCTTCCACTTTAGCGACTATAGTCGATTCACTCTCTCCTATTTCTGAGTCTTGGCTTTTTATTTCTAATTCCTTAGGACTAACTTTCAACACTACTTCATTGGTTCTTCCTCCAAATAATCCTGCTGTTTTAATCTGTTTTGCAAATTCATCCTTGTCTAAAATAATCTTTGTTTTGCTAGTCTTGGGGATTATTTCCTGATAGGAAGGATACTCTCCTTCAATCTGTCTGGAAATAAGATTAATTTCTGGATGTTCTGAATTGGGCAAGAATGTTTCGAATAATATTTGAGATTCTGAAAGATATATTCTAATATTTTTTTCTTCGTCGGGAATAATATTAATTAATTCTTTAATTGTTTTCTGAGGAAGAATAAAATCAACGTCTTTACCGAATAGATTCTTGTAACCGGATTTTAAATGAATGGTTTTTTCAGCCAACCTAAAACTATCTGTAGCTACTAATTTAACTGAATCTTTTCCGAAAACAAAGAATATTCCTGATATTTCTGGTTTGATTTGAGAAGGACTGGTAATGTCAACAACACTCATTAGTCCATCTTTTAGTTTTTTACCATCTAATTCAATGTATATTTCTTTTAAAAAGGAAGGGATAATTGGGAAATCATCAGCTGAAAATCCTTTAATTTGAGTTTTTAGTTTATTTGATTCAACAACCAGAGAGTTGCCCTTTTCTTTAATGTTAACTTTATCATCCGATAGAGAACTAATCAGTTGATTTAAGAACCTAGCTGGCACAGCTATTTTCCCTTCTTTTTCTGTCTTACATAACCCCCACCACTGAATTCCAACCTCAAGATCAGTTGAAGAGATTTTTAGAAAACTAGGAAGTGCCTCTATTAATAAATTATCTAAGATTGGAAGGGTTAGGTTTTTCCCTGTAACCTTTTCCGCCAATCCGATTCCTCTCTTTAATTCCTTGGAAAGCATTGTGAAGTTCATATGTTTTAAATATAAGATTTATTTTTTATTATTACTATTAATTTGTCACTTTTTGGGGATAAGATTTGTTAATTGTTTTTTATCTTTTAATATAAAGGGTTTTTAAAATAATTTATTGTGGATAATTTGGGATGCTTTGGGGATTGTTTCTGGGGAATGAATTTGATAACTTTTTTAGAATCAATTTTATCCTTAATTTATACCTTCCCTTCCCTCATGTTTTCCACACTACTTACTGTATATTCTTTGGAGAATTAATTCGACTTCTTGGTGTATTTTTTCATTCTCTTCGTATTCTTTTTCGATTAATTGACAGGCATGAATAACTGTCGTGTGATCTTTTCCTCCAAATTTTCTACCTATTTCCGAATAAGACATTTTCAACTCTTTCTTCAATAGATACATGGCGATTTGTCTTGGCCTGGCGAATTCTTTCTTTCTGGAAGAGAAAAACATGTTGCCAGAAGGAATGTCGTAGAACTCAGTAACCGATTCGACAATCTTCTTATAATTGGTTATCTTAGTTGGCGAGGTTACAATATTTTTCAATAGTTTTTTAGCTTCTTCAAGGGTGATGTTATCGCTATTAGATTTTTTGTATATAATCAACCGGCTGATCGCCCCTTCCAGCTCTCTGACGTTTTTCTGAATATTATTGGCGATATACTCTAAAATATCGGCTGGAATAACAACGTTCTTTTCTTCCGCTTTTTGTTTTAAGAGAGCAACCCTTGTTTCAAAGTCTGGAATATTAATATCAGCAATCATTCCCCCATTGAATCTAGATTTTAATCTTTCGGTTATAGCCGGAATATTATTCGGGTGCCTGTCCGAAGAAAGAATAACTTGTTTGTTTTTTTGGTATAAAGAATTAAAGGTGTGGAAGAATTCTTCTTGAGTCTTATCTTTTCCAGCCAAAAACTGAATGTCGTCAATTATTAATACATCAATCTCTCTTAAATTCTTCTTTAATTCTTCAATGCTTTGTCCTCTGATGGCACTAACAATGGTGGAGATAAGCTTTTCCGCAGGAATGTATTTAACATTCTTGTCAGGATTTTTTTGTTTTATCTTATTCCCTATAGCTTGGATCAAATGAGTCTTTCCTAGCCCGACCTCTCCATAGACGAAAAGAGGATTATAGTTTTTTCCCGGTTCTTCAACTACGGCCATAGCGGCGGCATAGGCAATTTCATTAAAGGGCCCAGTGATGAAGTTATCAAAAGTGTATTTGGGATTAAGATTGGTTTCCCTGCTTACCTCCAGTTCAGAAAATCCCATCTGTTCAATTGGTTCATCGTTCTTTTTCGCTCCCCTTTTTATGCTCGTCGCCATTTTGACATTGACTGGATTAACGACATATTGAATGCCTTTGATGTTTTCATCAAGAGACCTTAGTATTCTCAAAATTTCTTTATTGTGTTTTTGTTCTAGCCATTCTTTAGAAAAAGAATTAGGAATAGAAATAGTTGCAATACTATCATCAATTGCAGATATTCTGGTATTAGCGAACCAGGTAGCGAAATTCGCTGGAGAGATATTCAGTTGAATCTGGGATAGCACCGCCTGCCAGAGTTCGTCATTAGTCATATATTTCTTTTATATTATTAACCCCATTATACCTTAAATAACGTCAAGAAGGCAAAAAGCCTTGTAGAATCAAGGGTCAAATTAGCTCCTGTGGATAGTTTGTGGACAAAAGGTTAACAATTTTAGTTGCTATTTTTGATTGACCTTACGTTCTTTTTTTGATATAGTTTAATTATAATTTCATTAAAAATAATAACATGAG
>JBAQMJ010000073.1:0-2193 GCA_049302695.1 Minisyncoccales bacterium | reverse complement strand
GGATGAGGGGGCCAGTTTCATCAGGATGAATCCTTTATTGGAAAGAAATTCAGAGAATGAAGAATTACTTAAGAAGAATGGATTCAGGGTTGCGCCAATGCATGCCAATGCCTATGACGCCACTTGGAAATTGGATATTTCTTTGCCAGAAGAAGATTTGTTGCGGGAAATGCGCAAGACGACTCGCTATGTTATCCGCCAGGTAGAGAAGAATTCAGATGTGACAATTGAAAAGAGTGTTAATGAAAATGATTTAGCTGTTTATCAAAAGCTGAATCGCGAGGTATCAATCAGGCAGAAGTTTGTACCTTTTTCCGATAGTTATATAAAAGATGAATTTGGAATATTTAGCAAGGATAATCAGGCATTATTGTTTTTTGGCAAATACAAAGGAGAGATTGTTGCAGGGGCTTTAGTGATTTTCTGGCAGGGAACAGGCTATTATCATCAGGCCGCTTCCTTGTCTAAATACAGCAAAATATCTATTCCTTACCTTTTACAGTGGGAGGCGATAAAAGAGGCTAAGAAGAGAGGATGCAGGCTATATGATTTCTGGGGTTATGTTGATCCCAAAATCAATCCTGACCATCCTTGGGCTGGACCTACGCTGTTTAAAATGGGGTACGGAGGAAAGGCCCATGAATACACCCATACGCAAGATTATGTTTTATCTCCGAAGTATTGGTTAACTTATATTTTTGAAGAATTAAGAAAGATAAATCGACACCTATAATGAGAAGAATGAAAGGAAAGAAAAGAAAAGCTTTAAGAAGAAGAAAGAAAAGCCTCTTTAATAATTTTTATTTCTCTTTTTCGCTCTTTGCTTCAATAATTGTTCTTTCTGCGGCCGGATTCTTTTTGTTTTCTCCAAGATTCCAGATTCAAGAATTGAGTATTAGTGGGAATAAAGATGTTTCTACTGAAGAATTGAAAGAAAAGGCTGAACAAGAAATGAAAACTTCTTTTTCTTTCTTAGGCTTTGATATCAGCACGGCTTCAATTTTTCTTCCTGGTGGCAATGGAGTTAATAGTTTATTAGAAGCTTTTCCGGAAATAGAAAAAGTTTCAATCAAAAAGAATTTTCCCAATGGCTTATCTCTAGAGGTGATAGAAAAAACTCCTTTTGCAGCTTGGACCGATGTTTTTGATAATTCCACTTATTTAGTTGATAGCAAAGGAAGCTTTATAAAAAAATATAATAATGAAGAAGAGTATTCTTCCTTGATTAGTGTTATTCAAAAGGAGAAGATTAAGGATTTAGACAAAAAGAATACTTTGGACAGCTTTTCTTTGATTAAAAAAGATTTAGGAGATAACTCTATTAATGTTTCTTCTTTTGATCTATACGAGGAGAAGGTTTCGGTTAAAAGCAATATTGATTGTTTGATTATTTTCAATATTAATGAAGATTTAGACTGGCAGATAGAGAAATTAGGCATTGTTTTGAAAAATTCTAAGTATTCCTCTGATTTAAACAGTTTGGAATACATAGATTTAAGGTTTGGAAACCAGGCGATTATAAAGTGAGGCCTCTTGACAAACAATTTCATATGTATTATCGTATAGGAGCTTAAAAGCTCTTTTATATTACTCGTGGTAGATTGCTTTTTCCTTTATATAAAGGGGGCAGATCATTCTGCCATGAGTTTTTTATTGTGGTGGGAGAGAAAGGAGGTTTAGCATGTTAAATGAAAACCAGAAAATTGTAATAGGGATTGCAATTTTTGCGATTATTATTTTTGCAGCAGTACTGTATGTAAAGCTGCCCAGCAAAGAGACTGTGTCCCAATCGGTACCGCAGGAGATCAAGGTTGTCAATCAGACAATCGAAAAAACGATTTATGTAACGGTGACTCCGACGCCATTCCCGACTCGGACAGTTGTTCCGACTCGGACACCTGTTCCAAGGTATCGTCCTCAGCGGGCCGACTCTCAGATAGGGTCAATCCTCGAAGTTGATTTTTCCAGATCTAATTCTGGGATATCTCCCGAGGAGATGGGTCTTATCTTAGGAAAGGAAAACCTAAGATGGAGGAGTGCGGCGCAGAAGGAAATCGTCTTTGAATCTCTGGCTAATTTCCAGAAAGAAAAAAAGAAGAAGGTCACTTCTGTTGAAGGAGTCTTTGGACAATTTGTTTTTGTCCAAGATGGAGTGGTGTATCTGGCCAGGAACGTCTCGGTTCCTCCTGGAGC
>JBAQMJ010000072.1:0-7737 GCA_049302695.1 Minisyncoccales bacterium | reverse complement strand
GAATCTTTCTGATTCCCATCTTCTCGGCAATCTGTCCCAGAGTTTCAGCTAATTTCGAAGCGGCAAAAGGAGTTGATTTCTTGCTTCCTTTAAATCCAATCTTTCCAGCCGATTTGCTAGACAATACATTGCCCATAGTATCGGTCAAAGTCATGATAGTATTGTTGTATGAACTAAAGATATATATCTTTCCTTCTCTGGTAGCAGCAGCTTTGCCAACCTTGGGCTCCTTACTCAAAGTCTTTTCCAGCTGTTCGCTTTCCTTAATCATTTCTTCTTCAGTTTTTTGTATTACGTGTTTTTTCCCCATAGTATTATATTCTATTTAGGTCCTGGTGCAGCTTTTCTTCCTGATCCGACCGTCTTTCTGACATTGTGTCTTACAGTTCTGTTATTGATTCTAGTTGTCTGGCCCCTCACTGGCAAACCTTTAGCGTGCCTCATTCCTCTCCATGAGCCAATATCCTTCAATCTCTTAATATTCATCATCACTTCTCTCTTCAAGTCTCCTTCTACGTTGTAGTTCTTTTCAATGTATTGCTTCAATAATCCGATTTCATCCTGAGTCAAATCTTTAGTCTTCTTAGTCAAAGGAATATTGCAATCTGTTAATATTTTCTTAGCCAAAGATGGTCCGATACCGTAGATGTAGGATAAACCGATTTCTATTACTTTTTCATCTGGAATGTTAACTCCGATAATTCTTGCCATAATTTCTATAATTTATTATGCACCCTGTCTTTGCTTGTGCTTAGGGTTTTTCTTGCAAATAACGTAAACACGTCCTTCTCTACGAACGATTTTACAATCCTTACAAATTTTCTTAACTGATGGTTTTACTTTCATCTTATTTTTTCCTGAATATTATTCTCCCTCTTCTTTTATCATAGGGAGTCATTTCCACGGTAACCTTATCACCGGCTAAAATTCTAATTTTAAACACTCTTAATTTACCTGCCAAATGCGCCAGGACTTCCGACTGGTCATCGTCTAATTGTACTTTAAAAAAGCCGTCTGGCAAGCTTTCTAATACAGTACCGTCTTTTTTAATCTTGTCGTCTTGTTTAACCATTTGAAAGATAATAAGACAATAGCAAAACTTTCGCTTTTGGTCAAGAGATTAAAGCGTTTTCTCGCTATTCCCTAATTTTTAGCATACATATTATTTAAATCAAGGGTCATCGAAACATACTTCCTTGAATATATACTATCATTAACCAGCAAACTATTCAATCCTAGATAACTACACTTAAAAAATATTATTCGCCAAAATTTAATTTAATAGTTATCCTGTCTTCGTCGTTAGGAATCTTGAACTTCCACCAAGGGCTGAGATTAACTGCGACTTTCTCTACTTCAGGAATGTTCTCCAGCAAAGAAGCTGAGTAGCTGACGTCTTTTCCTAATAAGCTATCCATCAATATCGAATCTTCTGGCAAAGAATAAATCTTTCCAGTAAAAGTAACTTTCAAGCTAAGGGTTCCGTCCTTATTTAATTTCTTTTCCTTGACTTCAAAAGCGATGCTTCCAGGAACTATTGTCTTCAATTCAGAAACATCTTTCATTAAGAACTTTTCTCCTAATTTGTCAGCATCTTCATCTCTAAAAACTGTCACTCCCGATTCTATGTGCCCTAAAACATTAAATTGATCGACTTCAGCTCCCTCTTTCACGCTGACAATCATATTGGTGATAGACGGAGTAATGTCTTCCTGGAAATAAGTATAGCCTGAAGGAATAGAGGCGATTAAAGCCTGCTTTGATTCTTCATCGTATTTCTCTTCAAAGGTATCTTTAGCTAAAGAAATGTCATTAGCAGTTGCTATCTTAACTTGGGACTCTTCTCCGCCAGACAAAGCAGTGGCTGATTCAGCCCAGATATTTGAATAATATTCCGAACCGCTAAGCCCAGGCACAGAGAAAGTGGCTGAATCAAGATTGTACTTTGCTCCCGCTTCAGCAGCGGTAACCTTTATTTCAACTGAGCCAGGGGTTGAATCCGATGTCGCTGCAGGAATGGTAAAGGCAGTGTCTGATTTATAAATCATTTCACCAGGAACTGACAAGAACCTGGTTCCTTTAACCAAGCTTAAAGCCTTGGCTGGATTCATCTTGTTATAAATCTTGATTGTTCCAGTTGCCTTCTTAGCCTTATCATCTGTTCCAGTCGAATCAAAATTCTCTGAACCATCTCTCTTATCAGAAAAAACTATTCCTGGAACAACGCTGTTTTCATAATCAATGACTGCCTCATTAGTATCAACAACAAAACTGGCATCAACGGTAACATCTTCAGTCTTAGGAGTTATAACCACTTCTGCTTTTCCTTGAACAAAAAAGAATACTCCGACTAAAGATAGAACCACTAAAGACAGTAAAGGAATGAAAGGAAACCTCCTTTTCTTTCTCTTGATCGGCTCTCTAACTGAACAATCTCTAGCCATTTCTTCGTGTCTTTCCTCTTGATGTTCAGGAGGTATGATGTCGTATATTTTTCTTGCCATATTTTTCTTTATTATACTCCACAATTACAGTACTGCAAATACTTACTTGCCTATAGCCGCCTTGATTCTTCTCACTCCAGCGCTAGAACTCTCTTCTTTTATTATCTTAAACGATTTTAACTGGCTTGTCTTCTCTGCATGAGGGCCAGCACAAATCTCTTTAGAAAATACCTCCCCGGTCAAAGGATTGAACATAGTCCAAACCCTGACCTTTTCTGGATACTTTTCTTTAAAGAAAGCCAGGGCTCCAGACTGCAAAGCTTCTTCCAAAGATATTTCTTCTTTTTTAATCTCCAAATCTTCTTTGATTTTTTGATTCACTAAATCTTCAACCTGCTTGATTTCTTCTGGAGTCATTTTTTGAGTGTGCTTGAAATCAAACCTCAATCTTTCAGTGTTAATATCAGAACCCATCTGAGAAACATGATCGCCCAATACTTTCCTTAAAGCTGCGTGCAAAAGATGGGTAGCTGTATGCAATTTAGCCCCCTCTTCTCCAGCGTCTTTGCCCACTCCTCCGAATTTCTTTTCCATCCCCTGCCTAGAAATATCTTGATGCTTTTCCAAGGCTTTATTGAATCCATCAACATCAACAACAACTCCTTTCTCCAAAGCAATTTCTTGGGTTAATTCTAAGGGAAAGCCGTAGCTTTGGTATAGATCAAAAACTTCTTCTCCGGTCAATTCTTTCTTTTCCAAAAACATTTTCTCGAGAACTAATAATCCTTTTTCAATCGTCTTTTCAAATTTCTCTTCTTCTTTTTTGATTATCTCGATAATATCTTCTTTTCTTGATAAAACATTGGGATAAATATCTTTGTATTTATCAATCACAATATCAACGAAAGGAATCCAGAACTGGGAGCTTAATCCTAATGTCTTTCCATATCGGATTACTCTTCTCAATAATCTTCTCAATATATAGCCCTGTCCTAGATTGGAAGGTTCGACTCCGTCAGAAATAACAAAAACTGAACTGCGGATGTGATCGGCAATAACTCTGAAAGCTTTCTTATCCTCCAAATACTTCTTTCCCGATATTTCCTCCAGCTTAGAAATAAAATCAGAGAACAAATCTGTTTCATAGGAGGCGCTCGTCTGATTCAATAAAGATAACAACCTCTCAAATCCAATTCCGGTATCAATATTAGTCTGGGACAATAATTCATAATCCCCTTTTTCATTTTTAAAATACTGCATGAAAACAAGATTCCAAATCTCAACCACCCTCTTGCAATGCTCGCAATTAGGCCCGCAATCAGGCCTTCCGCAGCCTAATTCTTCTCCACGGTCATAATGGATTTCCGAGCAAGGCCCGCAAGGCCCAGTATCAGAAACCGGCCCCCAGAAATTATCCTTCTTAGAGCATTCTTTTATTCTTTCCATCGGTATTCCGTATTTTATCCAAAGATTGATAGCTTCTTCATCTCTCTCAATATTTCCCTCCCCCTTGAATACCGTTACATGTATCTTTTCTTTATCCAATTTCAAAGTACCAACCAAAAACTCCAAAGCATATTTAATAGCTCCTTCTTTAAAGTACCCTGTTTCATCTTGTCCAACAGACCAATTGCCCAGCATTTCAAAAAAAGTATGATGGGTATCGTCTCCTATTTCTTCAATATCCCCAGTCCTGAAACATTTCTGGCAGGAAGCCAAGTGCTTGGAACCAAAATCTTTAACTGGATCTTTCTTGCCTGATAAATACAAAGAAAACTGCTGCATTCCAGCCGTGGTAAAAAGAACCGAAGGATCGGTTGGCAAAAGAGAAGATGAAGGAACTATCTTGTGTCCCCTACTTTCAAAAAAATCTAAAAACAATTTTCTTAATTCAAATGATTTCATTACATATAAATTAACAAATCATAGCTCTTTGGTCAAATATTGACTTTGAAGGATAAAAGAGATAAGGGATAAGAAGGTGATTGTTGTGAATAGGTTCTTTGAAAGACTAATCTGGGGTACGATTCTCATTGTTCTCGCTTCTATCTTGGCATTCGTTTGCTCTGTTATTGAAGGATTCCTCCTTTCGATCATTTTAATCATTGCTATTTTCATGTCGAGGGGCCCTCCAAATGAAACTTGAAACAATTGAGAGTGCCTTTTATTTGTTCCTAATTGGACTGATAATTGTTGCAGTCTGCTATGCTTTCTACAATCTTTTTAGTCAAATTTCGGAACAATTCGGTATCGCTTCGGTAATCATTGTCGGGCTAGTAATACTTTGCGATTGCTACTACCGAACCGCACCATTCTAAATGGTGCCATTTTTTTAAAAATTGACTTTAATCTTTAAAAGGTGTTTACTGAAAATAAGCACTGGAGGTGCTACACTAATGGAAAAAGAAAATTTTGAAATTGGAATCTTGTTGATTATAATTTCTTTTATTTTCAACTTTGGCTATTTAACAACAACAAAAGGTTTTGTTTTATCGTTCTTTTCTGTAATTTTCGGGATAATTGGAATTATCCTTCTCTACCTGTCTGGAAAGATCGATCATACAAAAACCATCCTTTCAACAATAGTGATAATAATGGGAGGAATTATTGTTCCTATAATTCCCCAGATAGAAAAATTATCTGGACCATTAACCGTCCTTCTCTATAGCTCGATAATTATCTTGCTGATATTAAAACCACCGGAAAAGTACGGCGCAAAGGCAACCGTTCAACAATAACGGCCCTTTTTTATTAAAAAAGACGCACCCAAACAGGTGCGCCCCTTTCATTTCTAAAACTAATCTTTGTCTGATATTTTTCTTTTAGCATCTTCAATCAATCTGGCAGCAGCCTCTTTTCCGCCTAAGCCGAATGATAGGCCAAAAGCCAAAGTCAATGTTCCCACAAATCCCATCATTAATATCTTAACAATGTCTTGTGTTATTCCCAATTGAATCAACACAGCTAGACCAGCAAAGATATAAATAGCCCATTTAACCATCGTTCCCAAGAAATTAACAAAACTAATTCCCATCTTCTTGGTTGAGACCTTAACCAATTTCTCAGCAATGTCAGCGATAATAATGGCTACAACTAAAATAATAATGGCTACTAATAAGTTAGGCATCCAAGCAATAATACCGGCCAATAGTCCGGCAAAAGCTCCCCAGCCCATAATATCGGTAACAATCATCAAGAAAACGACAACAAGAATCCACTTGGAAATCGCTCCAACAAAACTGGAGGGTTCCACCTTCACATCAGCACTGCTCAATGCTTCTTTCCAGCCAGTTTTTTCAAACAAAGCATCAAATTGAAGCTTGTTCAATATTCCAGCGACTAGCTTTCCGACCCAGATGGCAACGAACCAACCTAAGACGAAAATGATAATAGCAGCCAAGAAATTAGGCAAGAAAAGAAGAATCTCTTCCCATGCACCTTGCAAGGCCTGCATTGTGATTAGTGACCAATCCTGTATCATATGTTTTTCCATATTCCTTAAGCTTTCCAAATCAAAAAGAGATAAGGCAAGCAAGGGAAAAATGGACATTATTTATTACAAACATTATACCACAAGAAGTTTGCGGTGCAATAAAGTTATCAACACTTCGCTTCCTTCTTCAATTCCCTGACTGAATAGAACATGAAAATTCCTAATAAGGAAAGGGTGCATAAAGGAACCAGCCAGAAAGGATATTCGTGCCCGAAGCTTTCCAAAATCATCATTGCTCCCAATAATCCGATTGAATACATGGCTCCATTCTTCAAATAGGCATATTTACTAATTGAATCAATCCCCTTAACAGTCAATTGCCTCACCACCAAAGCTCCCAAACCATTGCCTAAGATAATTAGAGGAATGGACATGGTAAAAGCAAAAGCTCCGATCACTCCGTCAATTGAAAAAGATGCATCTAAGACTTCCAGATAAAGAATTTTGCTCCAAGCACTCATATGTCCGCTCATTAATTCTTTTTCCTTCTCTTCAGCATTCCTCTTGAATCCGTCGGTAATGAAAAAAGCCGAAACTCCGATAGTTGCAGCTAAGGCTAAGATGGGATTAATCTTTAAAGTGCAATAAACGATAACAGTGGTAAAAATGGAAGCGAAAGCATAGAACCAAACCCCTTGGCGATGGATGAACTTCTCAACCCAGAATAAGCATTTCTTTTCTTCCAAAAACAGCCATGCCAAGAAAACTAAAAATAAATAAGAACCGCCTCCTAAAAGCAACAATGGTTTCGAAGCATCAAGCGATTCACTGACCATTGTATTATCTGACGAAAACGCCGAAGAAAATACTTGTAAAACATTCAAAGAAGGATTGGTTATCCAAACGATTAAGAAAGGCAAAAGGCCTCTCACAACAAATACGGCAAAGATAATGCCCCAGAACAAAAAAATCTTTCTAAACTTTTCGGGCATAGTTTTCAAAACATGAGCATTGATAATAGCATTATCAACGCTGCTAATAATTTCAAAAATACAGAGGCCGAGAACTATAACTAATATTTCTAATATCATCATATAATAATATTATACCTAAAATAAAAAAAGAGTCCATGTCATGCTTATCGATTAAGCACAACCATGGACTTGTCTTGAAAAGAGGACATATTTTCCTCTAAGGCTCTCCTAAAAGCTGTTCCATTTATAATGGCGCTATAGAGAGCCTTTTGGGCAGTTTCTTTTTCTACAGATCTGCCTCTTAATATTTCTCGCAAAAAAAAGTTAAGAATGCTTTCTGCATCAGGATTAAAAACATCTTCTTCAATATCTTTAACAAAGCCCGATTCTTCCAAGAATTTCTTCGCCATAAAAGAAGCGATTCCTTTTCTAAGAACAACGGCTCCATCATCAATAAAGAAGAGTTTTTTGTCCTGTCCGGCTCCAATAATCGAAAAACACATTCTGCGGAAAAGCTCTTGATAGACCCTTGCCGCAAACTGGTAATCACTACTAGAGTATTCAACTACTACACCTTTCAAAAACATTGAAGAGTATTTTGCTTTTTTCCCTTCGGGAACAAGATAGACCATATTTAAAGGAAGGTCTATTTCTTTATTCCGATTGAAAAAACTCATATCCTCTTTCACTTTGTTTTTGGCCTGCACTATAATATTCACCTCCCTTGAATCCTTTTCGATCTCTCCATCTATAACCAGTTTCCCTTCTATAGGAATTCTGTTGAGAAATTTTACGAAACACCGATAAAGGTGTTCATCGGAGTGTTTATTATGCAGCAGGGCTTGGTCGAACAACTTCAGACCTTCAGCCATAACCACCTCAAACT
>JBAQMJ010000071.1:0-1885 GCA_049302695.1 Minisyncoccales bacterium | reverse complement strand
CTCTCTCTCTCTCTCTCTCTCTCTCTGGTATAATATCTTTTAATAGTTTTTGGTTTGAAAATAAAGAAGCTGGAAGCTCCTTTTTTTGTTTTTGAAAAAATAACATGAAATATATGAAAAAACAGTATTTATTATCGATAGTTCTTTCTCTTGGATTGATATTTTCAATATGCCAATATTACGAAGCGTTTAAAGTCCAAGATGTTTCTGCTGTTACCGTTGGAGTTCCTAATCCGGGACACCTATTGGAACAGCTTGAATGTTCTGCTAGCTCTTTGTGTATTGATACGGTTAATAACAGAGTGGGGATAGGGACGGCGAATCCAAGCGGTCCATTGGATGTATTAGGAAAAGTAATCATTGGAAAGGTTTATTCCCCAGGGCCAGCCGGTGACGTTGTTGCCGGAACTGGTAATTTGCATTTGCAAAACGATGCTTCAGGGTCTTCAACTGGAAAACTATATTTAAATTATTTTACAAACAGCAATGTTATAATGACATATGGTGGTGGCAACGTCGGAATCGGAACAGCAACTCCTAATTTTAAACTTGACGTGGCAGGTGATGTAAACATCACTGGCCAGCTGCACATGACTTGTCCTACCGACTGGGTTGATTCAGGCTATGGCTTCTGTGTTATGAAATACGAAGCCAGAAACGTTTCAGGAGTAGCAACTTCTACCGCTTCAAGCACTCCTTGGGTTTGGGTTAATCAAACTCAAGCTGCTGCAGCTTGTTCTGCTTTAGGCAATGGCGCTCATTTGATAACTAATGCTGAATGGATGATCTTAGCCAGAGATATTGAATCAATATCCAGCAATTGGAGCAGCGGTACTGTTGGAACTGGAACACTGGCTCGAGGTTGGACAGCTAATCTCTCATACGGCGATACTTGGACTAATACCAATTTTGCCCCTACAACTGGTTCAACTTGCTTGTATAACACAGGAGCTGACGCTTGCGGAGCTACTGGTACTTTCCTTTACCGAAGAACTCATACTTTGAGCAATGGACAAGAAATCTGGGACTTGTCTGGCAATGTCTATGAATGGACCCATGATATTTGCTACACTGGAACAGGAACCGGCTATTGGCAGGGAGCTGGCTGGGTCGAATGGACCGACTCCTCTTTATCAGATTATGAAAAAATAACCGCTGGACCGATTGGAGCATATACCGCCACCAATGGAGCTGGAAGATACTACGGCTGTGCTGCTAATGGCAATGGATTCTTGCGTGGCGGGGCTTGGGGCCATGGTTCCTACGCCGGGCTCTTCGATCTGCTTCTGAACAATGCGCCGTCGGCTTCGGGTTCGAGCGTCGGGTTCCGTTGCGCCAGGTAGCCTCCGTAGAAATCTAATAATCTAACAGTCAGACCTGCTCTAAGCAGGCCTGACTCGAAGAGTCTTTTTAAAAAGGATAATTAAGAAAATAAAAAAATGGCAAGCTATAATGATTTAGTGATATTTCAGAAAGCATACGATTTGATTCTTTGGTCATATCCAGTCATTAATCAATTTCCTAAGGCTCAAAGATTTGTCTTGGGCCAGCAGATAGAAAGCACTTTAGTTGCCATATTAAAGAAAATGATAGGAGCGAATAGAGAAAGAGGAGAAAAGAGAATGGAAATTATCAAGGAGATAAGCGTTAATATTGATGAGCTTTTTATTCTTTTCCGTTTGGCTAAAGATTTGAAGATGATCAGTATTAAAAAATACGGAATCTCTGCAGAAAAGATAAATGAGGTTGCTAGATTGCTTGGCGGTTGGCAGAAGAAGCTATTTTAAATACATTAGAAATTTAAGAAGGGGTAAAATCTAATTGTTGCGTTGGGGCTTGCGTGGCGGGAATTGGGACAATGGTTCCTACGCCGGGCTCTTCAATC
>JBAQMJ010000070.1:0-1562 GCA_049302695.1 Minisyncoccales bacterium | reverse complement strand
GAGGAGGAGTTTCTGCTAATAAAGAAATGGTCAAAGAATTCAAAAAACTCTGCAAAAAGGAAAAATTAAATTGCCTTGTCCCCCAATCAAAGTTTTCTGGAGACAATGCTTCCATGATTGGACTAACTTCTTTAATCTCTACCAATATTAAAAAAACAACTTGGCAAAAATTAAAGCCCAACTCTAATTTAAAAATCAATGGATAATAACATTATTTATTTAATACTAGCGATTCTTCCAGGAATAATCTGGCTCTTTTTCTTCTTAAAAAAAGATGTTCTGCCGGAACCAAAAAAACAAGTGATGAAAGTTTTCCTTTGCGGTTTTTTTGTCTGCATCCCTGTTGTTATTTTTGAATACTGCCTCAGAGAAGAATTGCAATTGCTTGATCTGCCGACAAAAACCTACCTGATACTTAAAGGAATATTTGTTATTGCATTGGTAGAGGAAATGTTTAAATACGTTGCCGCTAGATATTCCGTCATGAAAACTTCGCACATTGATGAGCCGATAGATATTCCTCTATATATGATAATAGCGGCCTTGGGTTTTGCCACCGCAGAAAATATCCTTGCTTTCTACAGCCAAGGGCTTACCACAATATCAGACTCTTTAATTCTATTTATAGGGAGATTCATCTCCTCTACCCTGCTTCATGCTCTTACCTCAGGAACAATCGGATTATTCATAGCCTTGGCTATTTATAATAAAAAATGGAGGAACATTTTAATCTTTATCGGCTTTGCTTTAGGGATCATGGTCCACGCCCTCTTTAACTTTTTCCTAGAACCGTCTATAATAAAAGAGACAGCCGAAGGATATTCCGTCCTCTACTCGCTATTTATTGTTTTCATTCTTTTTATCGGTTTGTCGATCGCCCTAAAACAGATTAAAAAATTAAAAAGTGTTTCTAAAATATAATATGGCAAAAACAAAAGAAAATATCGAACCAAAAGAAGAGAAGAGATGGGATGCTCCGCATGGCCAGCTAGTTGTTGACGTCTACGAAACAGATAAAGAGCTAGTTATCCAATCAGCTATTGCTGGAATCAAAAGCGAGCAAATTGATGTTTCTCTTGAAAACGATATTCTAATAATCAAGGGAGAAAGAGAAAATCCGACTAAAGACAAGGGGCAAAGATATTTTCTCAAAGAATGCTATTGGGGCCCATTCTCAAAAGAAATAATTCTTCCAAGAGAAATAGATACCAGCCGAATCGATGCTAAGGTAAAAGAAGGTATACTGACGGTGAGAATGCCTAAAATAGAAAGATCGAAAAACAAAAAAATATCAGTTGAAGAATAAAATAAAAAGAGCATGCGCAAACATGTTCTTTTTAATTACTTATTTTATTTACAAATATCAGCTGAAGGGTGATCCAAACAAACAAGGATTTTTAATTGTTTGTTGTTTTCCTCTAATGTGTTGATTTTTGTTTGCTGAGCCTCTATCTCCTTCTGCTGTTCCTGCATGGCACTAGTTAGGACAGGAACAATCTTTTCATATGATATTCCCTTATATCCGTTGTTGTCTGTTGTTACCACTTCAGGGATGATCTTCT
>JBAQMJ010000069.1:0-8157 GCA_049302695.1 Minisyncoccales bacterium | reverse complement strand
CATATATCTTCCCTTGATATAATTTGTACAACAAAGGAACGACTCCGCATTTATCACATTCTCCCCAGTGGCATCTTCCCTTATTCTTCTGGGAAAGCTCTTTACACATATTTATTTCTTTATCAAATACTTCTTTTTCCATATTTATAATTAAAATAGAAATTATTTAATCAACGACAAATCATTGTTCAGAATAATTGGCTGTAAGGCTTTTAATTCATCACCATAAGCCACGTCTGGAATATCATTCAAAAAATACAATTTCTTATTCAAAACATGTGCAAACCCTGCTTCCAAAAAAGAATTACCGCCAATATAATTTTTAATATCACCTTTATCACAATTTACAACCAGCACTGCATCAGCATTTTTAATCATTGAATAATATTCTCTTATTAAATTGTGTTCGATTTTATTCTTTGTTGATTCATAACTACTCTCTACTTGTAGTTCTCCTGAAGCGTATTTATCTGCGTTTCTAGGAATTACAACTTCGCATCCTCTTTCTTCAAGATTTTTTTCAATTTCAATCATTTGTTTTGATACAGACATACTGCCGCAAATAATAATTTTCATAAAAATATTGTTAATTATTTCCCACAGCAATGCTTATACTTCTTCCCGCTACCGCAAGGACAGGGATCATTTCTTCCTACTCCATCCTTTGCGCCAGGAATATTTCTATTTTCTGCAACAGCTTGTATTTGAGCTACTGGTCTTTGATTTATCGAAGCATGCAAAATACTTTCAACAAGAACCTTCTCATAATTCTCCAATAATTCTTTAAACATGATTAAAGCTTCCTTTTTGTATTCAACTAAAGGATCTCTTTGTCCATAGGCTCTTAATCTAACTGAGTCCTTCAAGCTATCCATGTTTTCCAAATGTTCTACCCAAAGATTGTCAATCACTCTTAAACTGGCTATTCTTTCTATCTGCCTCATATTATCTGAACCGACCTCTTGTTCCTTCTTTTCATAATCAGCAGCCGAATAACCATACTTTTCGAATAAAGGCAAAAACACGCTCTTTAGATTATTGTTTTGAAGAAGATCGTCTCTTTTTGAATAAATGGTTTCTCTCTGCTTATTCAAAACATCGTCATAGTCCAAAATATGTTTTCTAGCGTCAAAGTTGAATCCCTCAATTTTTCCTTGAGCTGATTCGATGCTTCCAGAAATCATTCCATTTTCAATCGGAGTATCTTCGGGAATATTGAATCTTTCCATTAATCCCTTAATTCTATCTCCTCCGAATATCCTAATGACATCATCATCCAAAGAAACAAAGAATTGAGTCACTCCCGGATCGCCCTGTCTTCCTGCTCTTCCTCTTAATTGATTGTCTATTCTTCTCGCTTCATGCCTTTCTGTTCCGATAACGAAAAGGCCTCCCAATCTTTTAACTTCTTCGTTTTCTTCCGAAGTCGATGGTTTTCCTCCTAAATATATATCAACACCTCTTCCAGCCATATTGGTAGCGATTGTAACTGAATTCTTCTTTCCAGCTTGAGCGATAATCTCACCCTCTTCTTCGTGATGCTTGGCATTCAAAACTTTGTGCACAACTCCTTCTCTTGAAAGAAGCTTGCTTAAATATTCATTCTTCTCGATTGAAGTGGTTCCGACAAGAACTGGCTGGCCTGTTCTATTTATTTCTTTAATCTTTTCAGCTACAGCCCTAAACTTAGCTTCCTCTGTTTTATATATTTGGTCTTGCAAGTCTTTTCTTACAATCGTCTTATTGGTTGGAACAACAATAACATCAAGATGATAGACTTTATCAAATTCTTCAGCTGATGTTTCAGCGGTTCCAGTCATTCCACCCAGCTTCTCATACATTCTGAAATAATTCTGGAAAGTAATTGAAGCCATAGTTATTGATTCAGGCATGATTCTTACCCCTTCTTTAGCTTCGATAGCTTGATGCAATCCGCCTGACCATCTTCTTCCTGGCATCAATCTGCCCGTAAATTCATCAACAATAATTACTTCTCCATTTTTAACCACATAGTCTTTATCATTTTTAAATAGAATTTCTGCTTTCAAAGCTTCTTCCATGTGGTGAAGATATTTGATTCCTTTGTCGTCATAAATATTGCCGACATTCAAAATTCCTTCTATTTTATCAATTCCTTTTTCAGTCAAGGTGGCTGTTCTCATTTTTTCATCAACTTCAAAATCTTCCACAGCTTTCAATCTAGGAATAATTCTTGAAAATTCCTGATACCACTTTGAACTTTCTTCATCTGGCGCAGAAATAATCAAAGGAGTTCTGGCTTCATCAATTAAAATGGAATCAACCTCATCAACAATTGCATAATTAAATCCTCTTTGAGCTTTGTTTTTGAAATCATAGGCCATATTATCTTTCAGATAATCAAAACCAAACTCATTATTAGTTCCATAAGTAATGTCTGCGTTATAAGCTTCTTTCCTTGAACAAGGCCTTAAGAAATCTTCTTCAACTAAAAACCCTCCCAATTCATCTCTTTTTTCATCTTTCTGTTCTTCCGCTTTTTTAAATTCTGGATCATACAAAAATGATTGATCATGGTTAACACAAGCAACTGACAATCCCAAAAAATTATATATCTGTCCCATCCAAACAGCATCTCTTCGCGACAAATAATCATTAACTGTAACTAGATGGCAACCCTTACCTTCAAGAGCATTTAAATACAATGGCAAGGTTGCGGTTAATGTCTTTCCTTCTCCTGTTCTCATTTCGGCTATCTTTCCTTGATGTAAAACCATTCCTCCAATCAACTGACAATCAAAATGTCTCTGATTCAAAGTCCTTTTTCCCGCTTCTCTAACTAAAGCAAAAGCCTCTGGCAGAACATCTTCCAAAGTTTCACCTTTCTTCAACCTTTCTTTCAATTCCGCTGTCCTCTCTTTAACCTGCTCATCACTTAAAGAAACTAAATTAGGCTCAAATGAATTGATCTTATCTATAGTCGGTTGAAGACTTTTGACATATTTATCATTGGCATTGCCGAATAATCCGTTTAAAAAGCTCATATTCTTTACTATTATTATACCACTCTATACTATATTAAGAAATACGAAACGTCAAAGCTCTTTACCGACCAGATAAAATGTGATAAAAAACTATTAAATGATTGGAACCTTTAAAGGAGATTACCATGTCCGAATGTATTGAAGAAAGCAATTATTGCCCCATTAAAGAAAAGCCGTACACATCAAATTATTGGCTAATTGAAGATGAATGCGGTAATGTTTTCGAAATCTGGAGAGAACCAACCGCAGAATCACAAGAATTGAACGAAGAGTTTCTTAAAGAAAAGCTCTACGTCATTATTCATGAAAAAAGAGGACTCTTTATGCGCATTATCAATGCGATAAGAGAAAAAAATCCTCCTATGGCGGAAAGAGCGGTAATCGAAATTTACGGATATACAGACAGCCGTCCGACACTCAAGATCGGGGAACGACTAATCTATGTTCGTATAATAAAAAAGATTCAGGAATGGACAGGATACAGTTATCCGCCATTCAAAAGGACACCCCCATAGGTGTCCTCATCTTTTAATCAACTTTAATTCTTCTCTTGTCAGTTATCTTCTTATCTTTATATTTTATTATCTGTTTTCCTATTTCATCTTTTGCATCAGTCAAGGCTGCACGGAAATCTTCTTTCTCGGAGACAGCTCGCAATAACTTGTTTGGAACTTCAATCTGTATCTCTGCTCTATATATATCTCCCTTCTGATGATGCTTGCTTGTCAACCCGACTTCTATTTCAGCAATCAGTACTTTCTCTCCCTTTAAAAGTTTTGCTATGTCTGCCATTTTTTCTTTTATCAAATCTTCAAGGTAGGGGGTAAGATTAATATTTGTTGCTTTGATTTTTGTTTTCATAAATATATTTCTCTAATTAAAACAACTCTCTAGGAGTTGTTTTAACGAGACTATTTTCTCTTCTTAGCAGTCTTCTTTTTTGCTACCTTTTTTGCTGGTTTCTTTTTAGCAACTTTCTTGGCAGCTTTCTTTTTTGTGGCCATTTTTTTAGAAAAAGTTTTATATATTAATTAGTCGACCTTTTTCTTTACTAAATTAATTACTACTAATTATATTTTCCTCTTAATTAAAAAATTTGTCAATAGTTTTGGCTCAAAAAATTTTAATTTCTTCGATTAAGTCGACTGAAAATTTTTCTTTAACAGTTTTTTTTATCAAATTTATCAAACTCATAACATCGTCTGATGTTGCATTTCCTAAATTGATTATAAAATTTGCATGTTCTTCTGAAATTTTTGCATCACCAATTTGTTTTCCTTTCAATTCTGATAATTCTATCAATAACCCTGCAGGAATATATGTTTTTTCATTAAAAGATTTTAATTCTGGATAATTTAGAATAATTGATTCGTCAATTTTACCATTATAATTTTTAAAAACAGATCCAGCAGAAAAACCTTTCGGCTGTTTTGCTTTTCTTCTTTCTAAATTAATTTTGATTCTTTCTTGTATTTCTTTTTCATTTCCCTTTGCTAATTTTAAATTTGCAGAAATTATCAATAAGTCATGATTGTTCTTAAAAATACTTGTTCTGTAGCCAAAACAACATTCTCTGTTCTTGAATATTTTTTCTAAAACTTCGCCATCTTTAATTTCTAATACGTCAACGCTTTCAATTGAATCAGAGACAGATTCGCCAGCTGCTCCAGTATTGCCGTTGATCGCCCCGCCCAATGTCCCCGGAATTCCAACTCCCCACTCAAGCCCAGAAAAACCTTTCATTTCCATAATCAAAGAAGATAGAGTTATTGTTGCGTCAATCTTAAATAAATCGCCTCCTTTATTTTCAATCAAAGGCCTTTCTTTTACATTGTCTATCTTATATATAACAACTAATCCATCGAATCCCTCGCTTGAAAAAAGAGTATTGCTTCCCCCTCCTATAACTAAAAATTTAATATTTTCTTTGATTGCTCTTTCTATTATTTTTTTTAATTCTTTTCGATCTGATGTTCTCAAAAAGTATTTAGCTAATCCGCCAATCCTAAAAGTAGTGTAATTTTTAAGCATTACTTCTTTTTCTAATTTGGGAAATTCATTTTTTAATTCTTCGAATATGTCCATAAATAAATAATAACACAATGCTTGATATAAAAAAAGAAGGGACCATCCCTTCTTTAACAAGCTAATTATTCAGTGATTTAATTTTATTATTCAATTCATCGTCTAAAGAATAGAGCTCGAATGCTTTCTCGTACGACTTTAAAGCTTCTTCTGGTTTATTTTGCTTTTCCAACATTCTTCCCATAGCTACATATATATCATAGTTTTGCGGTGCTAAATTTTTAGCCTTATTGTAAGCACTAAGAGCATCCTCCGTCCTGTCTTCAACCAAATAATTGGTATTTTCATAAACCAAGCCTAAATTCTGCCAGCTCTGAAAATTATTCTTATCTATGTCGCAAGCTACCTTAGCCGAACTCTCTGCCTTAGAAGCATTCTCTTTTATCGAACTCCTCTGTTCTTCTTTCTTGTCTTTAGTTGTCCACCTCTGTTCGAAATCATCGCCTGCTTTGATTAAATACAATTGGGATAATCCGATTTCATATTCGCTTGATTTCCACAACTGAACTGCTCTTTCCATACTAGTAATCGATTCAATAATCGCTCCATTGTTTTCAAAATTATTTATTGATTTTTGATAAGCTATCTCTGCTCTGTAATAATTAATAAAATTAAAAACAACTAATCCTAAAAATATAAAAAACAAAGAAAAAACTGCTCTCGCTAAATTCTTTGAAAAACCTGAGATTTCAAAAATCCTCTCTTCTCCCCTCTGCTGTCCGTCCCATAATCCCAAAGCAAAAAACAATAAAACCAGAGAAATAATATCTACTTTATAAAAAAACATCAACAAAGATAAACAGAATACAACGGGAAATAATATATCTCTCACGTTAACCGTCTTGTCATCTCTTTCTCTTTTAAAATCTAAAAAGTATTTAAATCCCTGATAATAGAAAAATATTATCAAAAGCAAGAAAATTAGCATTCCTGCAGCACCAATAGTGACAAACAAAGTCAATAAAGGAATTGTTCCTTCATTAAAGACTAAAGAAGATCCAGCAAGATTAATCGCCTTATCTTTATATAAAGAAAATTGATATTGATAAGTAGAGGGACCAGAACCGATTAAGAAATTTTTAACACTTTCCGTTAAGCTGTTTTCGGCAATGCTCCAGCTTGACTCATAGGAAAGGCGCGGTTCATTATAATTGCTTCCCCATGGATTAGGCAAAAAGAATAAAATCAAAAATAATAAAAGCAAAGATAGAGAAAATAATGATTTCTGCCTTTTGAAATTAAACCCGCTCTCCATAACGCTTCTCCAAAAAATAAAAAATGTTCCTATGGCAACAAAAAACCAAGACAATTTAAAATCAATCAAAAAAAGAGAAATAAAGAAAAGAATGAAAAATACTCCCATTGAAGAAACCTTGACCCAGCTGTACCCTTTTCTTTTTCTAAAATAATTAAGATTATTGAAAACAAAAGAGATGAGAAATGTTAGAGCGATTGAAATGATAATTGATGATGCAGCAATATTATCAAAAAGAGGAAGCTGAATTCCAGTAAACCTAGTAATCAAATAAATAATTGATAAGATGGCTGAACCAGCAACAAAAAATTCTAAAATCTTCAAAACATCTCTTCTCTTGAGCCAGCTAGCACAATAAAAAACAACTAGGCAGGATAAAAAAACAACGAAAGAATCAGCTTGGGATGGCTTTCCCCAAAAACTCAAAAAGAAATTCTTTGAAAAAAGAAAGGAAATAAAAAAAGAAGAGCAAAGATAGAGCATCAGCCTTTGGATTGGGCTATCCCTAAAAACAACCTTTTTTGAAATAAAAACATCCAAAAGTTTTATAAAAAATATAACAAAAGCAAAAACAAGAAGAAGAGCTTTCTCATTTAAAATCTGCGGAATGCTTATCTGCGGAATAAAAAAGAAAGGCAAGACAAAAACAAAAGCGCAGAATATATATTTTGATAATCTATTTAAATCAATCATTTAACAACATTATATAAAAATAAACCTCAAGAAGCAATGGCTGCAGACTTTCCAGCAATGTATCCTGTAGTCCAACACATCTGAAGATTGTATCCGCCAGAAAGACCGTCTAGATCAATTGCTTCTCCTGAAAAATAAAGATTATTAATCAATTTTGATTTCATTGTTTTAGAATCTATTTCTTTCAAGGAAATGCCTCCATGAGTAGCCATCGCCCTATCAAAGCCAAGGAGGCCGACAACATTCAACTCAATTCCCCCTTTTATAAACTTAATTAATCTTTCTCTTTCTTCTTTAGCTAAATCCTTAGGCTTTCTTTTCAAAGAAACTCCGCTGAAATTCATAATAAAAGCTGATAACTTTTCAGTATAAAGATCACCTAAACATTTTAAAACGTGCTTATTCCTATTTTTATTAAAAACCTTCTGTATATATTTATCAGCCTCATCAATATTTTTTCCACCGAATAGATCTAGTACAATCTTAACTTTTCCTTCAGCTAGCAAATCTCCGATCGATCTGCTCATATTTAAAATCAACGGACCGCTTAATCCAAAGTGGGTAAATAATATCTCTCCTTTTTCTTCTTTAACTTTTTTACCATCTTGTATCAAAGAAACAGAAACATTATCTAATGAAATACCCTGTAAATTCTTTGTCCAAGGCTCTTTAGTTTCAATTGGCGTCAAAGATGGCTTCAATTCAGTAACCTTATGCCCTATCTTTTTTATCAAATTAAAAATTTCTCCAGTAGAGCCAGTGACTGGATATGATTTTCCTCCTGTAGAAATTATATAATTCTTAGCTTTTATTTCTTTTTTATTGGATAAAAGAACAGAAGAAATGCTGCTTCCATCCATCTTTATATCTTTAACCTCAAGAGAAGTCATAATCTCTACTCCTCTCTTTTTTAATAAAGAAGTTAAGATATTCAATACGTCTTTAGATTTTTCAGAAACAGGATAAACCCTTCCTTTTTCTTCTTTTAATTTAAGTCCGAGATTTTCAAAAAAATCCATTGTTTCTTTAATTCCAAAAATAGAAAAAGATGACAAAAGAAAATCTCCTTCTTTTCCAAACTTAGAACAAAAATCTCTATTC
>JBAQMJ010000068.1:0-3092 GCA_049302695.1 Minisyncoccales bacterium | reverse complement strand
AGTAAAAATAGTAAAGACTGAGTTTAAAATAGCAGGATCAAAAGAATCAGCAAAAACATCGGGGAATCGATGTATTGTTGCATGGCATAAAAATGACAATCTAGTCTTTATTTTGTTGGTATATGGCAAAACAGATCTATCTAGTGGAAATAAAGAAACAAATGAATGGAAAAGAATGATAAGGGATAATTATCCTCAATATGAGGATTTATTTTAAATTATTAAGAAAAATATTTTATAATTGCTTCTATCTTTAAAATCTGCTATTTTTAACATATGAAATCTAATCTCAAAAATAGATATTTCTTCTTAAGACACGGCCAGAATATTCATCAGGCACAGCATCCTGGTATTATTTATTTTTGGCCTGATGGTAATCCACCATATTTTTTAAGTGAACAGGGAAAAGAAGAATCTAAAAAAGCTGGAGAATTATTAAAAAAAGACAAAATCGATCATCTTTTTTCTTCAGATATTTTGCGCTGTCGAGAAACAGCTAAAATAGTAGCCGAAATTATTAATTACGATATTGATAAGATTATTTACGATACTAGGCTTCGGGACTTGAATTGGGGAGCTTTTGGAGGTAAAACTAAGGAAGAGTATTGGAATTTTTATAATAATGATCGAATGAAAGCTTTTGATATGGCAATTCCAAACGGAGAGTCGTGGAATCAATGCCGAGAAAGAATGATTAAAGCTTTTAATGAAATCGAAGAAGAATTTAAAAATAAAAATATCCTTATTGTTTCTCACGGAGATCCTTTATGGCTTTTAGAAGGATACATCAGAGGAATAGATAATCAAACTCTTTTAGAAAAAAGACCAGAGATAATGTTAAAAACTGGAGAAGTAAAAGAAATACATGAATAAAGAAGAAGAAATATTAAAATTCTGGAAAGATAATGATATTTTTCACAAATCAATTGAGAACAGAAAAGGTTCTCCGTATTTCAGTTTTTACGACGGCCCTCCTTTTGCGACAGGTAAGCCTCACTACGGCCATATTCTAGCAACTACTATTAAAGATGCAGTTTTGAGATATCGGACCATGAAAGGATATCAAGTTCCTAGGCGTGTTGGCTGGGACTGCCATGGTTTGCCGGTAGAAAACTTAATTGAAAAAGAATTAGGAATTAAAAACAAGAAACAGATTGAAGAGATGGGAATACAGAAGTTCAATGATGCTTGCAGAAGTTCTGTTTTTGCTTGCGTTGATGATTTTCAAGAAACATTAAAAAGAGTAGGTAGATGGGCTGATTATGATCAAGCCTATTCAACGTTAGATAACAACTACATTGAATCGGTTTGGTGGGTCTTAAGCCAATTATGGAAAAAAGAACTAGTAAACAGAAACTACCGTGTTTCTCCTTATTGTCCTCGTTGCGGAACCACTCTTTCTAATTTTGAAGTTAATCAAGGATACAAAGAAACAAGAGATAAATCAGTCTATGTTAAATTCAAAATAGTAGACAATAAAGAATTAGAAGATGCCCATCTTCTAGTCTGGACTACTACTCCTTGGACATTACCAGGCAATGTTGCTTTGGCAATAAACAAAGATTTAGAATACAGCTTTATTAAAACAGAAAGCAATCAAGAATATATTTTAGCAACCGATCGATTACTTATCGTTGAAGAACAATACAAAATAATCAGAAAATTAAAAGGCAGTGAATTGGTGGGAATAAAGTACGAGCCAATCTTCGATTATCTCAAAAAAGAAAAAATAGAGAACATCAAGAATGCTTATCAAGTATTAGCAGCTGAATTTGTTTCCAATGAAGATGGAACAGGGATCGTTCACTTGAACCCCATGTATGGTGAAGATGATTTCAATATGGGTAAAGAATACAATCTTCCTTTATTCCATACTGTAGACATAGCAGGAAACTTTAAAAAAGAAGTAGCTGATTTCCAGGGAATGCCAGTTAAAGAAGCTGATCCTAAGATTATCGAGAATTTAAAAGAAAGAGAGATTCTCTTTAAAGAAGAATTAATTGTTCATGAATATCCTCATTGCTGGAGATGCGATACTCCTTTATTGTATTATGCCATCGAAAGCTGGTATGTCATGGTTACCAAACTTAAAGAAAGACTATTAAATAATAATGAGCAGATTCATTGGGTGCCAGAGAATGTGAAAGAAGGAAGATTCGGCAAATGGCTGGAGGGTGCGAGAGACTGGGATATTAGCAGAAGCAGATTCTGGGGTGCCCCCATTTCAATTTGGGAATGTCCTCAATGCAAAGAAAAAATCTGCATTGGTTCGATTGAAGAGATAAAGAAGCTAGCAGTTAGAGAATACGATTTAAAAGATCTTCATCGTCCCTTTATCGATGACGTTAAATTGAAATGCAAGTGTGGAGGAGAGATGAAAAGAACTCCCGAAGTATTTGATTGCTGGTTTGAATCAGGCTCAATGCCCTATGCTCAATGGCACTATCCCTTTGAGAATAAAGAACTGGTTGAAAAAAACTATCCTGCTGATTTTATTGCTGAAGGATTAGATCAAACTAGAGGTTGGTTTTACACTCTTCATGTTTTAGCAACGGCCTTAACAGTTGACGATATTGGTTTGGGCAAGGATCATCCTGCTTTCAAGAATGTTATCGTCAATGGCTTAGTATTAGATGAGAGAGGAAGAAAACTGAGTAAGAAGTTAAAGAACTATCCTGACCCAACAGAAATGTTTGATACTTACGGAGCTGACTCCTTAAGGTATTTTCTTTTGGCCTCAACTTCGATTGGAGAAGACTATAGATTCTCTAAAGATAAAGTTAAGGAATATTGGAGAAAGATTATCTCTGCTTTAGAAAACTGTTTTGTTTTTTTTGAAACATACAAAGGAGAAGCTAAAGAATTGAAAACTGATAATTTATTAGATAAATGGATTATTTCTAAAACCGAAACACTAAATAGAGAAGTAATTAAATGGATGGATAAGTATGAATTGACCAAAGCTTCAAGGTTATTCAATGACTACATTGATGATTTATCAAATTGGTACATTAGAAGATCGAGAAGAAGATTCCAGAAACCAGAAACAGAAAAGGAAAAAGAAGAAGCCACTCAAACCCTCTATTATGTTT
>JBAQMJ010000067.1:0-2253 GCA_049302695.1 Minisyncoccales bacterium | reverse complement strand
CCTTCAGCCATAACCACCTCAAACTACTGTCATTATTTAAACATACTTTTCTTGTTTTGTCAAAAAAAAGAGACCCTTAAAGAAATGAGAACTTAGGCTCTTCTTTAAGGATCTTTGCTGCCTTAATCTTCATTTGAGAAGGATCGACTCCCTCCTCAAAATAAACATAGAAGGCGCTTGCCTTGCCAGATATCCTACAGCCCTTTCGAACTATCAGGTATTCTGAAACTTCAACGTTACCGTTAACGCTTCCAGAAACGTCGGCAAAGTGAACTCCGTTAATCCCCCAGACAATGCCACTGTCTCTGACAATGACTCTAGAATTAACACAGCTCACGTCTCCGTTCTTCTTAACGAATCCTGTAACTTCTCCGTAAACATCTAATGTCGCGGAATAAGGTACAATATCCGAATTCTTTAACCTACCAAGGATTACATTTCCTCGGACGATACATCCTTCTTCAATGGTACCATCGCCCATACAGAAGAAGTTTCCGTTGTCTTTCTTGAAAGACTTCATGGTAAATATCCAACAAAAGTATAAAACATTTTATTATTAATGTCAAGCAAAAAGAAAAGAGGGATTTAACCTCTTAATAAAATTGAAAATTCAGAATTGCCTTCATCTGATACGGAAACATAATTACAATGTTTCCCTGGCTTGAAGAAGACTTCTCCTGCGTTGATTTCCCCTCCTTTAATACGGCAGGAACAATTGCGGTAAAGCTCTCCGCAAATTATTCTTCCTCCCTCTTCGACCACGATGTCTTCTTCGGAAGAAAAAATAACTCTGCTGGCAAGGATCATCGATCTCACTGCTGTACTGCTGGTAATCTCCACATCCCTAGAGACAATCGGCCAATCAATGATTTTGTCATTAATAACGACGAGCTTGTTCGGCGATCGTCTAAGGATGTTGTTAAGCAATAGAATATCTGTCATCGACTCACCTCGACAACCTCTCCTTTCTTTTTGCCATAGAGACAAGCCTTCGCATAATGATAGATTTTAATGGCTTCTAATCTCCCAGCAAAAAGTGAATTGTTGTAAAGGAAAGATGCTTCGCTTGTGACATCGCTTTCTGCTGTTCCCATATTGTGAAAACAGTTAGCTTTAATGTCAGCATTAACGTGTCCTTGGTTGATGAGGTGAAAAGCTCTAATGCTTCCAAAAACCCTGGCTCCATCTTCAATATGAACACCGATGGCATTAATGGATGCCTTAACCATAGCTCCGGATTTAACCGTTACAATACCGTTAAAGGAAAAGTTTCCTTCAACAAAGACTGGACCGATGGTAAAGTTTCCCTTCTTGAAATCCAGAATATCCCCTAAACCATTTGTAAAGTGCATAGTTGCTATAATACAATAAAATGCCTATAAAATCAACAAAAAGACATCCTTGCGGATGCCTTTCTATTGTGGACCGACGGGGACTCGAACCCCGAACCCCCTCATTGCAAATGAGGTACTCTACCAATTGAGCCATCGGCCCTCATTACAGTGGGTATGCCTGGACTCGAACCAGGGACCTCGTCATTATCAGTGACGCGCTCTAACCAGCTGAGCTACACACCCCTTCTTTAAAATGTATAACTGCTCCTTCATTGGATTATACCAAGAAGAAACTCTTTTTGAAAATACGACTTCCATTCCTAAATCATTGAATATCTTTCTCCACTGCCCATCAGTACAAAACTTTCCTCTATTTGAATTCTTTTGAAAAAAACAAGCAAAAGAAATACCGTGCAAAAAACAAAATAATTTACTCAACAATCCTTCATTAAGATTCTCGTAGATCACGATTGTTTTACCCGAAACCCTCTTAGATTCTTTTAGCAGTTCTATCGGATTTTGGCAATGGTGTAAAACAAAATTAATCAAAACAGCTTCGTATGAATTATCTTTTAAAAAATTAAGATTGTCTCCTTTATACAGTCGGAAAGGAATCGGTATCACCCGATTATCAATAATGTCTAAACCTAACACTTCGGAATTGAAAAACTTTTCAAATTCTTTAGACACTATTCCTGATCCGCAGCCTAAGTCAAGGATTTGCGAATCACAGGGGACGTATTTCTCGCACTCCCTGCACATTTCTCTTCCCGCCTTCTCGTATAGTTTTTGGAAGAGACGGTACTGGAAAGGTCCGATGCTTTTCATTGAGGATTTTAGTTAGTTTCTTAGAGTTGTCCCGCTCAAGATAGTCTCTTGTTTAGGTAGAGAGACCAATACCTCATAATTAGTTCAGTGA
>JBAQMJ010000066.1:0-6851 GCA_049302695.1 Minisyncoccales bacterium | reverse complement strand
GTCAGACTGAATTGTTTTTTGACAATTGTCCGGGAATGATTATTGGAATCACTGGAACTAAAGGAAAAAGCACCACTTCTTCTTTGATTTATTCTGTATTGAAAGAAGCTGGGTTTAAAACATATTTAGTTGGAAATATTGAAACCCCGTCATTGTCTTTTTTGCTGAAGGCTGAGAAAAAGGATATTTTCGTATATGAACTATCCTCCCATCAATTGCAGGGATTGGAAATGAGTCCGCACATAGCTGTATTCTTAAATATCTATCCTGAACACCTTGATTATTACAAAGATTTCAAGGAATATTTCTTGGCTAAAACCAATATTGTTAAATATCAAAAGAGGAATGATTATTTTATCTTTAATTCTAAAATAAAGGAAATTAATGATTTGGCTAAAAAAGCTAAATCAAAGAAGATTGAAATCAATTCAATTGATTTTGCTAAGTTTTTGAAAGAGAATCAGGAGTTTTTAGAAATAACCCATATTGATAATCTGATCGCTGTTCTAAATGTTTTGAAGATTTTAAATATTAAAGAAGAAAAAATAATCAAAGCTTTTAAGAAGTTTAAGAGGCCGGAGCATCGATTGGAGTTTGTCGGAGAAAGCAAGGGCATCAGGTTCTATGACGATTCCATTGCTACTATTCCCGAAGCAACTATTTTTGCTTTGGATTCTTTAGGCCTTGATGTTGAGACTTTGATTTTGGGAGGATATGACCGAGGAATAAAATACGAAAAATTAGGAGAAAGACTAGTTAAGAGCAATGTTAAGAATTTAGTTTTATTCAAGCCTTCTGGAGAAAAAATATTGAAAACGGTAAAAGGAAGAATGAAGCATGTTTTTGTGAAGAATATGGAAGAGGCGGTTAAGAATAGTTTCAAGATGACGTCTAAGGGAAAGATTTGTTTGCTGTCTCCAGCTTCACCGAGCTTCGGAACATTCAGGGATTATAAAGAAAGAGGAGATTTGTTTAAAAAATATATCAAGGCATGAAATTAAAGATTCCCAATGTGGCAATGTTCGTCATTATGGCCCTTCTAGTAATTATGGGAATTTTGGCTCTAGCCACTTCTTCAACTCCTATCTCTTTGAAGCTGACTAATAATCCTAATTTCTATCTTTTCCATCAAATACTCTGGGGATTATTGCCTGGATTGGTTTTAGGTTTTGTAGCCTACAAGATTCCTTTGCATTCTTTAAAGAAATGGAGTTTTTTTATCTTTGTCGCTGCATACATATTAATGCTTCTTGTTTTCATCCCTGCGTTAAGTAAAACAGAATGGGGAGCAACCAGATGGCTTGATTTAGGGTTTACCAGCATCCAGCCTTCAGAGATATTGAAATTAGCTACCATTATTTATTTAGCTGCTATTCTGAATAATGAAAAATCAAGGAAAAAGTTCACCACTTTCGGCATTATTTTAGTTTTAGTCTGTTCAGCTCTTTTTTTCCAGAAAGACATGGGAACGCTGATTGTGATTTTTGCTATAATGATGGCAATGTTTTTCTGTTCTAAAACTCCGATCAAACAAACCATTGCTATTGTTTTAATCGCGGTAGTTGGTTTTACTGGCCTGATTTTATCCGAACCTTATCGGCTACAGAGAGTAACTTCCTTCCTGCATCCTGAAACAGATACTTTAGGGACCAGTTATCACATCAACCAGGCTTTAATTTCGGTCGGTTCGGGAGGATTGGCTGGATCGGGCTTAGGCTTATCTGTCCAAAAGTTCGGGTTTGTTCCTCAATCTATTTCTGATTCTATTTTTGCCATCTTTGCTGAAGAGGTAGGTTTTATCGGATCAGCAATTCTAATAGCTCTCTTTATGGGCCTATTTTTAACCGCTGCATCAGTTGGGAAAAGATTAAATGATGAATACTTGAGATTAATAGCTGTTGGAATAGGGTGCTGGTTTATTACTCAAGCCGTAGTCAATATTGGAGCGATGATAGGGCTGTTGCCTTTAACTGGCATTCCTTTGCCTTTTATGTCCTACGGCGGTTCTCATCTAATGATGGAATTAATTGCTTGTGGATTTTTATTGAGTATTTCCAAGCACGCTAAAGGTTAGCTTGTTAAAACTTCAAAAAAATACTATATTTAATGTATGAAAAAGATTGTTTTTACAGGCGGAGGAACTGGAGGTCATATTTTTCCCATTATTGCGGTTGCTGAAGAAATGAGGAAAAGAGATATTGATTTGAATTTGTCATATATCGGACCTTCTGATTTTACCTCTGAAACATTTTTAAAAAAAGAAAAAATCAAGACTCATTATATTCTTTCAGGGAAGATAAGGAGATATTTTTCCATTGGTTCTTTCTTTTCTAATTTAATCGATATTTTATTTAAGATTCCCTTCGGAACCTTCCAGGCTTTTGTTATCATGTTTTTTACCGCTCCCGATTTAGTTTTTAGCAAGGGAGGATTCGGTTCAGTTCCTGTAGTTATCGCTGCCAAGCTTTTAATGATTCCGATCTTCATGCACGAATCAGATGTGGCTCCTGGATTAGCGAATAAGGTAGGAAGTAAGCTTTCTGAAAAGGTTTTTGTTTCTTTTCCGATTCCTGAGATGGAGTATTTTCCTAGGAAGAAAATGATTGAAACTGGGAATCCGGTAAGAAAGAGCCTGGCTGAAGGAAATAAAGAAGAAGCTCAAAAGTTATTTAATCTGACCTATGAAAAACCAGTTATTTTAGTCTTGGGAGGTTCTCAAGGAAGCGAAAGGATTAATGATGTTATTTTGGAGATGCTTCCTGAGATGCTTAAAGAATTCGAAGTTATTCATCAGACTGGCTTGGCTGGATTTAAGAGGGTTAAAGATGAATCGCTAGCCATGACTGATAAAGATTTGCAAAAGTATTACCATCCTTATTTCTTTCTCGATGAAAGAGAGTTGGGCGATGCCTACACTGCTTCCGATTGCATTGTTGGAAGATCAGGAGCTGGAACTATTTTTGAAATAGCTTTGATTAAGAAGCCAAGCATTTTGATTCCTCTTCCAGAATCAGCTCAGAACCATCAGGTTAAGAACGCTTATTCATATGCCAAGAATGGAGCTTGCCTGGTTTTAGAAGAAGGCAATTTCACTCATCATTTTTTCTTAGAGAAATTGAGAATACTTTTGAAAGATGATGTCGAGAAAATGAAAGCAGCGGCTGAGATTTTTTCCAAGCCTTTTGCTGCCAATGTAATCGCAAGATATTTATTAGATTTTTTATCATGATAGCCAAAAAAGAAGAAAAGAAAATAAGGACAAGGTTTGCTCCGTCACCAACGGGCCATCTTCATATTGGAACTGTGAGAACAGCTTTGTTTCCTTTTCTTTTTTCAAAAAAGAATAAAGGGACTTTTATTTTAAGAATTGAAGATACTGACGTTGAAAGATCTGAAAAGCAATGGGAAGACGAATTATTGAAAGGATTGGAATGGTTGAACATTTCTTGGGATGAAGGGCCGACTTTGAACGGTCCCGATGTCGGACCTCATGCTCCATACAGGCAAAGCGAAAGAACTTCTATTTATAGAAAACATCTGGAAAAGATGATTGAAGAAGGCAGTGCCTATTATTGTTTCTGCCCCAAAGAAGAAGTTGAAGCGGAAAAGCAATACTTAATGTCGATTGGAGAATCTCCAGTCTATCAAGGAAAGTGCCGAGATTTATCAAAAGAGACAGTTGAAAAGTATTTGAAAGAGGGAAGGCCTTCAGTGATTCGTTTTAAAACACCTAAGAATCAAAAGATAGCTTTTAATGACTTGATTAGGGGAAAGATTGAAGTTGATACCTCTACTCTAGGAGATTTTGTCATCGCTAAAGATTTAGATAGCGGATTATTCAATCTGACTTGCGCGATTGATGATGTGGAAATGGAAATTACCCATGTAATCAGAGGAGAAGATCATATTCCTAATACGCCTAAACAGATTTTAATTATTCGAGCTCTAGGCTTTGAAGAACCGGAATATGCCCACTTGTCTTTGATTTTAGGAACAGACAAGAAGAAGCTTTCCAAGAGAACAGGAAAGACATCTTTAATTGATTATATTGATGACGGCTATCTGCCCGAAGCGATTATTAATTTTGTTGCTTTCTTAGGATGGAATCCGGGAACAGAAAAAGAAGTATATACGATAGAGGAATTGATTAATGATTTTTCTATTGAAAAAATACAGAAATCTCCAGCCATATTCAATATTGAGAAATTTGATTGGATGAATGGTTCATATATCCGCAGAAAGCCTTTATATGAATTAACCCAGATGTGCATTCCTTATCTAATCAAAGCTGATTTAATCAAAGAAACAGCTTTGGAAAAGTATTCAATTGTTGAAACCGGAGAGGAAATACATATCGAAGATATAGAGAAGATGGTTGCCCTATATCAAGAAAGATTGAAGAAACTTTCGGAAATAGCTGAATTAACCGATTTATTCTTCAAGAAAGAGCTTGATTACACCAAAGACTTATTAAAGTGGAAAGAAATGAGCGATTCAGAATTGATTGAATCATTGAATAAATCTTCTGAAATAATTTCTAATATTCAAAAATTCAATAAAGATAATCTGGATAAAGATTTAATGGAAGAGGCGAATAGGATTGCCAATAGAGGCAATCTATTATGGCCCTTAAGAGTAGCCTTGTCTGGAAAAAAGAATTCAGCTGGCCCCATGGAAATAGCTGCTGTTTTAGGCAAAGAAAAAACGTTAAAAAGAATAGAAGAAGCGATAAATAAATTAAAATAATATGTGGAAGAGAATACTTTCTCTAGTAATATTAGCTTCTTTCTTTTCAGTGAGTTTTTGTTTCGCTTTTGATGTTAATTCCATTAAAGATGAATGGCTGCCTAAAATAGCCGAGTATTGGAATATTGTTTTGAATTGGGTGAACAATGATGCCACTGTTTGGATTAAAGCAAATTTAGGAGAGGAGAGCATGAAGGAGTTTCAAAAAGAATTAACAGAAGCCGTTAAAGATGTTCCGGCGACAATTCAAGATGCTTGGACTGCTATTAAGGGTTTATTTGATTAAATTATTCAATTTAGTTTTAAATAATTTAGTTGCTGAAAAGAGGAGATTAGTATATATTAATCATATGATATCAGAAGAAGAAATCAGAAGAATTGCCAAATTATCGTATTTGGAAATAAAAGACGAGGAAATTGATGAAATGAGGGAAAAATTCTCTTCTATTTTAGAATATGTTAAAAAACTTCAAGAATTGGATGTTTCTTTAGTCAGGGAAACTGCCAATTTATCTCAATCAGAAAATGTTTTCAGAAATGATATTGGAGAAGAAAGAGACTCCGAAGATTTATTAAAAGCTTTGCCGAGAAGGAGAGATAATTATTTGGAGGTTAAGAAAATCTTATACAATGAAGATAACTAATCTTACAATCAAAGAAGCCCATGAGGGATTAAAAAATGGAGAATATACTTCAGTTGAATTAACTCGTGCTTTTTTGGATAGGATTAAGGAAAAAGATGGTGAAATTAAGGCATATATTTCCATTACAGAAGACTTGGCCATGAAACAGGCAGAGAAGGCTGATGAGATGATAAAGAGAGGGGAAATGAGTGTTTTAACTGGTATCCCTTGTGCGATAAAGGACAATATAATGATCAAGGGAGTTAGGTGTACAGCTGGTTCATCTTTTTTAGAAAATTATATTGCAACATACAATGCAACTGTTATCGAAAAGTTAGAAAAACTGGGAGCGGTCTTTTTAGGGAAAACTAATATGGATGAATTTGCCATGGGTTCTTCTTGCGAGAGTTCCGCCTTCTTTCCGACTAGAAATCCCAGAGATTTAGAAAGAGTTCCTGGAGGATCTTCAGGCGGTTCAGCCGCTGCTGTAGCTGCTGACTTGTGCGTCTATGCCTTGGGTACAGACACCGGTGGTTCAATCAGGCAGCCAGCCTCCTTTTGCGGAATTGTCGGATTAAAACCAACCTATGGAGCTGTTTCTCGAAATGGAATTATCTCATACGCTTCTTCATTGGACCAAGTCGGCCCTTTGACTAAGAATGTTGAAGATGCTCAGATTGTTTTAGAAGCAATCAGAGGATTGGATAGGATGGATTCGACCAGTACTGATTTTAAAATAGAAAATAATTTAAATAAATTAAGAATCGGTGTTCCTAAAGAATATTTTGCCAAGGGGCTGGATTCTAAAATTGAAAAATCTGTTAAGGCCGCTATTGAAACATATAGAAAATTAGGAGCTGAAATTATTGAAATAACTTTGCCTCATAGCGAATACGCTCTAGCTTGCTATTATATTATTGCTCCAGCTGAAGCCAGTGCTAATTTGGCTCGATTTGACGGTCTTCGATATGGAAAATCTTTAGAAGACGAAGATGGGGAAATTAAAGATGTTTATTTCAAGAATAGGACTTCGGGATTTGGCAAGGAAGTCAAGAAAAGAATCATGCTGGGAACATATACTTTATCCTCTGGCTATTATGATGCTTTCTACAAGAAAGCTTTGAAGGTGAGGACTTTGATCAAGCAGGATTTCTTAGAAGCTTTTGAAAAAGTTGATGTTGTCTTGGGACCGACTTCTCCTTGTTTACCGTTTAAAATAGGAGAGAAGTCAGATGATCCCATGTCGATGTATTTAGCCGATATTTATACTGTTTCAGTCAACTTAGCTGGCTTGCCAGGCATTTCCATTCCTTGCGGTTCATCTAATGGATTGCCGATTGGAATGCAATTGATCGGAAATGTTTTTGAAGAAGAGAAATTATTAGCAATCGCTTCTTTATTTGAAAAAAACTATGACAACAAATGATATCATTCAAGCTTTAGAAGCAAAAGAATTAGTCAGTTTTCTTTATCCCTTTAAAG
>JBAQMJ010000065.1:0-25792 GCA_049302695.1 Minisyncoccales bacterium | reverse complement strand
CGATGTAAGAGTTTCTCTAATTAATGGTTTTTATGGTGCTAACGCTTCTGGCAAAAGTACGATATTAAATGCTATCGGAGTTATATTCAGTTTAATGACAATCAAACATCAAGAATTTATTCTTGGTCCCGGTGGGATAAAGATAGACAACCCTATTCTTCTTCCCAACCTTAGCAAAGATAAGCAATTCAGCCCAACTATATTAGGGATAGATTTTATAATAAATAAAAATAGCTATAGTTATATTGTGCATGTAGCTGACGAAGGGAAGGAAATTAAAAAAGAAATTTTGTCCAAAAACGGCAAGAATATATTTATTAGAGAGGGCAGTAACGTTACTTTCGAAGATCATATCTCAAAAAAAATTGGAGAAATATCTAAAGATATAATAGCTCCAAAGAATTCATCATTTTTATCTGTAATATTGGACGACAGTTCTAGTATTTCTGTTTTTGGCAACATGAAAGAAACTATCGGAGTGTCTGAATTAAAAGAAATAAAGAATAAAACTTGTTTTATAACAGATAAAAAATCCATGCAGGGAGTTATACCAGGATTACTATCTGTGGCTATAAAGTATTTAAATGATAATAGTGCAAATAAAGAAGATTATCGTAATACGTTAAATATTGTTGCAAAGTATTTTGAGCCAAATCTTAAAGAGATAATTATTAAAAAGAATGGGGAAAATAGCTTCGAATATTCTGCTGATTACGAAAATTTTTATAAAAAATTACCAGTGCAAGAGCTTTCTGCTGGGACAAGAGAATTAATCTCCTATATAAATCAAATTTTAGAAATTATTAGAAATGGAGGCGTGATTGTATATGACGAAACTAGCAAATATTATCATCCAGATATGGAGATTGCTATCTTAAATTTATTTAGAAATAAGGATATTAATAGAAACAATGCTCAAATATTTTTTTCTTCGCACAATCATGAAACCTTTGACTTATTGCACAATAATCAAGCTTATATAATGGAAAAAAAAGGCGATGCAATAACAGTAAATAGTATTTCTGATTACGATGTTAAAGAAAGAGATAATATTAAAAAAAGATACAGGCTTGGGTCGTTGGGCGGAGTTCCAGATACAATTGACTTTAATAGGGCAATAAATAATTTATTATGACCGCATCGAAAAAATCTCTTAAAATAAATTATTTTTTGGCATGCGAAGGCTATACAGAGTATATAATATTTTCTTATTTAAAGAATAGATTTAGAGATGATTTTTTAAAATCTAATATAAATTTTAGCGATAAGGCTAATATTATCCAAGGAGGAATCGATATTATTTCTAATGGTGTAATGGATGGAATTGGCGATAAGGCTAATTTTAAATCAAAATATAATATCATAAAAGAAAAATATCAAGGCGGGATATTTTTCTTTCTTTTAGACGATGACTTGGACGATTCTTCAGAAATCAAAAAAATTATAGAAAAAGGAGGAGATTTTTCTCAATTTATTAAACACAATTCGGAATACTTATTATTAAGATTGTCTGGCTATGAATTAAAGGAACCAATGGAGTTTAAAGTTTCTAAAAAATTCAGGGATTACTGTAAGGAAGAGTTTTCAAAAAAGTTTGGCAAAAAAGCCAGTAGGATTAATGATTTTGATTTAGATGATATTTTTCGAGATACCACCGATGAAGAGATTAAAAGAATTTTTAATGACTTGTTTTCTATTCTATGATTACTCCTCATTTATCCTCTGTCTCATCTAAACTTTATAACGTATGAAGGTTTTGATGTTGTTGAAAGGAAAATAATTTGATATAATATTTGTATGACATTCAATGTAAGAAAATTTCTTGCTTGGGTCTTGATTATTATCGGATTAGGAATAATATTCTGGGATATTTCCTCTTCTTATTTCTATTTCACCGCTCAAGAAAAGTTCCCTCAATTATTCGTTGAAAATACGATTGTTGAAACGGATACTTCAAATACTGGGACGACTATTCAAGACCAGATAGGCAGTGTTATCAAAAATCAAATAGGCCAGATGATTCCAGAAAACACAGTGAGCCAATTATTGAATATTTCTTCTTGGACCATTTTTGCTTCTTTTCTTCTATGGGCAGGAGGCAAGCTGATCAAGATAGGCGGAGATTTATTAAAAGACAATCAAAATGGAAACAGAAAAGATAATTGAAGAGTTGAATAAGAGGATCCTCGTTTTGGAGGACCGTCTTTGACTCGGTCAATATTAAAAAAAGAGCGATTGAGCTAGATAAAGAAGTAGAGAAGCAGGATTTTTGGAATGACAAAGATAGGGCGAAGAATATTTCTCAAGAGCTTGCCGATTTGAAGGAAACAATCAATTCGATTGATGAAATCAAGAAGAGCATTAAAGATATTGAAGAGTTGAAAGAAATACTAGATGAAGACGGATTGTATAAAGAAGTAGAGAAGATTGAGAAGAAAATAAAGGAAAAAGAAAGAGAAACTTTCTTCGGCGGAAAGTATGATAAGGGCAATGCCATGCTTTCAATATATTCAGGAGCGGGAGGGCAGGATGCTCAAGATTGGGCGGCAATGCTTTTCAGAATGTATCAAAGATATTGCGAAAACAAGAAATTCAAAGCAGAAGTATTGGATGAATCATTGGGAGAAGTCGGGGCTGAAGGAAGAAAGGGGATTAAGTCAATCAGCATTTCGATTAGCGGCAAGTATGCTTACGGATTATTAAAAAAAGAAACAGGAGTGCATCGATTAGTGAGAATTTCTCCTTTTTCTGCTCAGAAATTGAGACATACTTCCTTTGCGTTAGTTGAGATTCTGCCAGAAATAGAAGAAGGGGAGGTAGAGATTAATCCAGCCGATTTAAGAGTTGATTTTTACAGAGCATCGGGACCAGGAGGGCAGTATGTGAATAAAAGGGATTCGGCGGTAAGAATTACGCATATTCCTTCAAATATTGTTGTTACTTGCCAGTCGGAAAGATTGCAGGGAAAGAATAAGGAGAGAGCGATGAAGATGCTATTGTCAAAATTGTATTTATACAATTTAGAAAAGCAGGAGAAAGAAATGTCGGAGATAAAGGGAGAAAAGATATCGGCTTCATGGGGCAATCAGATCCGTTCCTATGTCCTGCATCCCTATAAGTTGGTTAAAGACTTGAGGACTGATGTTGAATCAACTCAGCCCGACAAAGTTCTTGATGGAGAATTAGAAGATTTTATCGAAGCTGAAATAAAAATATAATGATAGAATTTAAAAACGTCACAAAAGAATATGCGCCTAATCTGTTCAAGGAAGCTAAGGTAGCCTTGCAGAATGTTTCTTTCGAAGTTAAAACTGGAGAGTTTGTGACCCTTTGCGGGCGTTCTGGCGCAGGCAAGACAACTATTTTAAAATTGATTTCCTGTGAAGAAAAACCCAGCTCAGGAACAGTAATGTTCGACGATACTGACACGTCGACAGTCAAAAAAAGCGATTCATATTTAGTCCATCAGAAAATAGGTTTCATTTTCCAAGATTATAAATTGCTTTCATACAAAACTGTTTACGAAAATGTAGCCTATGCCTTGGAAGCTTTTGATTTTAACGAAAGACTAGTCAGAGATGAGGTAATGCAAGTATTGGAATTAGTCGGATTGGAAGGAAAGGCCAATTGTCTTCCTAAGGAATTATCGGGAGGGGAGAAGCAGAGAGTTTCAATTGCCAGAGCTTTGATTCACCGACCAGAATTGATTTTAGCCGATGAACCGACAGGAAATCTTGACCCTTACCACACAAGAGATATTATTAAAATACTTTTGAAGATTAATGAGGGAGGAGCAACGGTGATTCTTTCGACTCACGACAAAGAGACGGTTAATTCTCTGCATAAGAGAGTTATAACCTTAGAAAACGGGAGAATAATTAGGGATGAAGAAAATGGAGTTTTTTCTCTATAATATATGATGAATTTTTTAAAGAAAATATTTAAAAGCGGATGGGAAGGATTTATGAGGCAAGGCTTCTTAACTTTTGCCACTTCTTTGGTCATCTTTATCGCTGTTGTTCTGGGAGTCGGACTTTTCTTTTTTCAGGGAGGTGTTTCCTACCTAACGGAGCAAATACAAGATAAGATAGACATTTCGGTTACTTTTAAATCAGATGTAGCCAGGGATACCATCCTTCAGATTAAGGATGAAGTGAGTAAATTAGAGGAAGTGAAGACGGTTGAATATATTTCTCCAGAAGATGCCTACAATACTTTTGTTGAATCTCATCAAGGAGATCAATATATGGAAGCTTTAGGATTGTTAAGCGTTAATCCCTTTTTATCTTCTTTAAGAGTTCAGACTAAAGAGCCTTCTCAGTACGAGCAAATTTCAGAGTTTTTCCAAAAAGAAGAATACCAGAACTTGATTAGCGAAGTTAATGATTACAAGAGGGGGGTAATGATTGAACAATTGGGAAAAATAACTAGCAGCGTCCAGACTCTTGGCTTGGTTGTTACATTCCTTTTAAGCTTGGTTGCAATAATTATTACTTTCAATACTTTAAGATTGAGTATCTATTCTCAGAAAGAAGAGATTGAGATAATGCGCTTGGTTGGAGCTAAAAATAGTTTCATCCGCGGACCGTTTTTGGTCCAGGGAGTGTTGTGCGGATTCTTTGCAGCAGTTATATCATTTATGATTTTAACTATCACAATCTTTATCTTCAATAATCAATTAACCACTTTATTCATCGGATTTGATTGTTTAGCCTTCTTTAAAAACAATGCTTTTGCGGTAATTTTGCTTCAATTGGTAGTTGGAGTAGGCTTGGGCTTGATTTCTTCCTATTTTGCTGTTAGAAAGTATTTGAAGGATTAATATATTCGGAGGTCGTCTAATGGTAGGACACCAGGTTCTGGCCCTGGTAATTGGGGTTCGAGTCCCTACTTCCGAACAATTTGTTTATCATGTTTTATTGCACCATTCATTTGGTTATTTTGTTGACTTATGGTAATATAAATTAAGATATTTGTTTATAGCAATATGGAGCATTTAAAAGAAGATTTTTTAAAGACATATTCCAACATTCCATTAAATTTAAGGGATGATATTGTGTTAGTTTTAGAAGATAAAAGGCCAATATCTTGGGATGTTGCTTTTTTTGAAATAAAAAATGATACAGAGTTAAGTAAACAAATTCTCATTGAGCTCAAAAAGTTAGAATTAATTTAATATTTATGGAAGAAAACAAAGAAAAGGAAATAAAAGAAAAGGAATTAGTGATAGCTAGGCTAGAGGTTCTTCTTCCAGAGCTTTGTTTTGCCAGTGGTGATGGATTTAAAAGTTTTTCAAGAGATGAAATGATTCAGGAGGTTGAACAGGGTAGTGAGGAGGGAAAGGAATTTATAAGAATTGAAATGGAATTTTTAAGAGCATTTAAAGATGGATCTTTAATTAAAAGATTAAACGAGGTAGAGGCGTAAACATGAAAAGAATTATTGTTGCGACCAATCCAGCTAATGATGAGGTGACTCAATATTTAGATGCTTGGCAGGATCAGGTTATTAATCTGTCAAAAAAACAAAAGGACACTTTTATTTTTGAGTTGAATAAGGAAGAAACAAGCAGGAAAGAATTAACAGATTTAATAAAAGATAAAAATCCACAACTAGTGCTTTTTAATGGTCATGGTAGCTATGATTCAGTTTTTGGTTTTGATGGAAGTGCTTTGATAAAATTTAATGATAATGAGGAGATATTAATTAAAAAAATTATACATTCTTTGACTTGTAGTTCAGGAAAAATATTGGGTCCGAGCTGTATTAAAACAGGAGCATTATCATATCTTGGATATAAAGAAGAATTTAAAATAGTATATTTAAAAAATCAGGGCACAAAAGAAGAAAAATACAATGATGTGTATGCTAGGTTTTTTTTGGAGCCCGCTTTCGAACCGATTTTTTTATTAATTAAAGGCTATTCTGCTCAAGAAGCATTTAATGGGTCCAAAAAGAAGTATTTAAACAATTTAAAATGCGTAATTGCAAGCAAAGATCCCATTCTTAATACGGCTATTGCACCTCGTTTATATCATAATCTTATTCATCAAGTGTGTTTAGGGGATGGCAGTGCCTGCTTTTAGGGATTTATTTTGAACCGAAATTATTTTCTGATTTGTTCTATTTTACGGAGGCGAACGACTGATTTATGCCGTTTTTTTTGTTTGTGGAATAACCCCTTTTCTTAATCTTAAAAATAGTATATATTAGTAAATAATAGTTAATTAATAAAAATATGACTAAAAGGATACAATATCTATATATTTCCTTTCTCTCAGCCGGCATTTCGGCTTTAGTTCACAATTTGATTTTCGCAATAATGAAAGAAGAAGAATGGTTCTTCTTCGGCTTAGCACTATTATCAGCCATAGCCTTTTTTGTCCTTTTCTTATACAGCCTGATGGAGTTTATAATCACAAAAGAACCGGCTGATTTATGGAAACTTGGATTTTTAGGAATATTCGGAATTTTAGGAGTCGTTCCTGGATTTTCTTCTCTTTTTGTTCTTTTTGGCTTGTTTGGATTATTCGGAACAAGAGAATTTATTTAATTTATGAATAGAGATATTTTATTTATTGTTATTATTTTTATTCTTGTTATTTCCGGGGTTTATTTAGTTTTTTTCAATAAAGAAACCATCAGCATGGATTCTTCTTATAATATTTTGAAATCTTTGAATGAACAAACCGAGGCTGGCTTTAGCAATATTGAAGCAAGGGTTTTTGTTTGGAATTTTGAAAATGAAGGAGGGGAAATGAGTTCGACAAGTATTTCGGGGAAAGGCTTTACCGCTATTGGCATTACCAATGATCAGGTTGACGCAGTCAAAACATATTTTGAAGAAAATGGATTCAAGATAGACTTTTTTAATATTGATTCAGAGACCCTCTCTGGCATTTCTGGATACAAGAAAGATAAGAGCGTTTGCGTTGTTACAACAACTATTTGGAAGGACGAACAAGGAATGCCTATGGCCGCGGACAAGCTGGACGTTGATGTTTCTTGCGGAGAATTAGAAGAATAATTCAAAAATATATGGAAGAATGCCTTTTTTGCAAAATCATAAACAATGAAATACCAGCATACAAGGTATATGAAGATGATTCGATTTTAGCTTTTTTAGATATTCATCCAATGAGTAAGGGGCACACACTGATTGTCCCTAAGAAGCACGCTAAAGACATTTTCGATTTAGACGAGGAAACCCTGAAGAGCATATCGGCAGCCGCTAAGAAGATTTCTCAAAAAATGAAAGATGGCCTAGGGGTTGATGGTGTCAATCTTTACCATGCAAGCGGAGCTTTTGCTGAGCAGACAGTATTTCATTTTCATTTGCATATTGTTCCGCGAAGAAAGGACGATACGATTTGTTTTACCTGCGCTGTAATCGGCAAGCAAAATGTCAGCCAGGAAGAATTGAAGGAAACAGCCGATAAATTGAAAATAGAGAGATAAGGAGGTATAATAAAGAAATGAAAAAGAAAATAAAAGTAATTAAAAAACCAGAAGTTGTCGAAAAAGGTCTTTCTAAAAAAGATGTCGAATCGACGGCTAAAAAGGTGAAGATTAAAGTTATCGGAATTGGTGGCGGGGGAGGCAATATTATTGCCGAGCTTTTAAAGAAGCTTAAGGATTTTTCAACTCAGAAAGTCGATTTTGTTGCAGTCAATACCGACGCCCAGGCTTTAAAATCGCTGCCTAAGACCCTGAAAACTCTTTCCTTCGGCAATAAGCTGACTAGAGGCTTGGGAACAGGAAGAGATGTGGAAATTGGGGAAAAAGCAGCCAAGGAAGATATTGAAAAATTAAAGGAATTGTTTTCAGATGACAAAGATTTGTATATTTTTATTTCTTCTCTGGGAGGAGGAACAGGAACTGGAGCCACTCCAGTTTTGACTAAAATAGCCGATGAGATGGGATTGAACACTTTGGGAATATTTACCCTTCCTTTCACTTTTGAAGGAAAAAAGAAGATGGACGTGGCTTTGAAATCATTGGAGAAAATCAAAGAAGGGCTCAACGCTTTTATGATTTTGCCCAATGAAAAGATTTTTACCTTGACCAAAGAAGAAATTTCTTTTGCCGACTCTTTGAATCTATTAAACGATCGCCTGGCTGAATCGCTAGAAGGATTATTAAGAACGATTTATTCTCCTGGATTGATTAATATTGATTGGGCTGATATCAAGACGATAATGGAAGGAAAGAGAAAAATAGCCTATCTTAATTTCTGCAGAGCTAAATCAAATCAAAATGTTGAAGATATTGCCAAGGCTTTATTAAAGAATCCAATTCTTGAATATAAATTTGAGAACGCCGACAATGTCATGTTCAATGTCGAAGCTTCGAAAGAATTGTCATTGCAATTATTATCGCAGGTGAGTGAAAAAATAGGGGAATTGGCTCCTAATGCTAAGATTATTTTTGGCTTAACCCAGAATCCTAAATTAAGAAACGAATTGAGGGTTACAATCTTAGCTACTTCCAGCGAGATTGAGAAAAAGCAGCCTAAGAAAAAAGAAGAAAAGGTTGCTGTTAAAAAGAAAGTGAAGGGCAAGAAAGCTAAGGCTCCTAAGGCTGAAGAAGGAGGCGTAGAGGTGAGGAGGAATGCTTTGGAAATAAAAGAGGCGGAAAAGAAAGAGGAAGAGAAAGAAGAGGAAGAAGAGAAAATATTCGAAATACCAGCCTTTTTAAGAAAACAGAAAGAGAATAAATAAACTATGAAAAAAACAGTAAAAAAAGCTATTTTCCCGATTGCTGGAATGGCAACCAGATTCCTTCCTTTATCCAAGGTTATTTCCAAGGAATTGATTCCTTTGGTTGATAAGCCGTTGATCCACTACATCGTCGATGAGGCTCTTAATTCAGGCATAAAGGAAATACAATTGGTGACAAGAAAGAATCAGAAAGACGTAGTCGAGTATTTTAAGTCTAATCCTGAATTGGAAAAAATATTGCAAGAAAAGAACAAGAAAGATGAGCTGGCTGTTCTTAAGGAAATGGAAGATGTTTTGAAAGTGATCAAATTCTCTTCTTCTATCCAGAAGAAGCCGGCTGGCAATGTTGATGCTATCTGCCAGGCAAGGGAATTTGCCGGCAAAGATCCAGTGGGAATCTTTTTTTGCGATGATATTATCTATTCCAAAGAGATTCCTGGCTTTCAGCAATTAAAAGAAGTATATGAAACATGTCAGAGGCCGGTAGTGGCTTTAAAAAGAATGCCTCATGAGATGTTATCTAAATACGGCGTTGTTGCTGTAGAGAAGATTGCTAATAATGTATACAAGATTAAAAAGGTGGTAGAGAAGCCTAAGGAAAATCCTCCTTCAGATTTGGTTATTGTAGGAAGATATATTATCACTCCCGAAGTATTTGAAAGGATTGAAAAGGATAAATCAATGAGGTTGAATGATTATTCTATCAGTCAGGTTTTAGGAGAAATGGCTGAAGAAGGCAAGGTTATCTACGGCTATGAAATAAAAGGAGAATGGCTTGAATGCGGAGACAAGATGTCCTGGTTCAAATCATTCTTAACGCTTTTGTTAGATCATCCTGAGTTTGGCAAAAAAGCCAAAGAATTATTAAAAGAGATAAAATGATCCACGATTTAATCATTATCGGAGGAGGCCCGGCTGGAATGACGGCTGGAATATACTCGGCTCGCCAAAAGCTTGATTCTTTGATTATAACCAAGGAATTCGGAGGACAGATGACGCACAAGGCGGTTGACATAGAGAATTATCCGGGATTCGACAAGATTTCCGGTTTTGAATTGATTGCTAAGTTTGAAGATCAGATGAAAAGTAAGGGAGTCAAGGTCATGTATGATGAGGTCAAAGAACTGAAAAAAGAAAACAATATCTTTATCGCTTTAACTGAAGATGGAAAAACTATTGAAGCTAAGGCAGTGATTATTGCTACTGGAGCTGAACCGAGAAGGCTGGATGTTCCAGGAGAAACTGAATATGTCGGGAGAGGGGTCAGCTATTGCACAACTTGCGATGGCCCTTTGTATAATGGAAAAGATGTGGCTATTATCGGTGGAGGCGATACTGGATTCGAGGCAGCTATCTTTTTAAACAATTATGCCAGTAAAATATATATTCTTGAATATGGAGATGCGGTAAGAGCTGGGAAAGACAACCAAGAAAAAGCTAATTTAAAAGGAAAAATACAGATTATCACTTCGGCAGAATTAAAAGAAATAAAAGGCGATGGTTTTGTTAATCAGATTGTTTTTAAAGATAGAAAAAGTGGAGAAGAAAAAACACTTGATGTTCAAGGGGTTTTTGTCCAGGCGGGATACCAGCCAGATACGGAGTTCTTGAAAAATCTAGTTGATTTGAGTGAGAGAAAAGAGATAATGGTTAACTTTGAAACTTTTGAAACTAAAACTCCAGGATTGTTTGCCGTTGGAGACGTTAATAATGGAAAGGTAAAACAGGTTGTTGTTGCTTGCGGTCAAGGAGCATCAGCCGTTATTTATGTTTATAAATATTTAAATGCATGAGCAATGAAATCAAGAATATAAAGGCTAGAGAAATACTGGACTCAAGAGGCAATCCCACCATTGAAGTTGATTGCATTACCGAAAAAGGAACATATACTGCGTCCGTTCCTTCTGGCGCTTCGACTGGAGCTAAAGAAGCTTTTGAATTAAGAGACGGAGGAGATAGGTACGGAGGCAAAGGAGTTTTAAAAGCGGTAAGGAGCGTTAATGAAATAATCGGACCGAAGATTTTGGGAATGGATTGCACTAAACAAAAAGAAATAGATTTATCCATGATTGCTTTAGACGGAACTGATGGAAAGTATAATTTGGGAGCTAATGCGGTTGTCGGAACCAGTATGGCTGTTTGTCGAGCTGGAGCTGATGCCAAGAATATGGATTTGTATGAATATATCGCTGAATTGTTCGGCAATAAAGAAATCAAGATTCCTAAACCAGCCTTTAATATTATTAACGGCGGAGCCCATGCTGATAATCATCTGGATTTTCAAGAGTTTATGATCGTCCCGCAGATGGAAAGCATGAGAGAAAATCTCCAGGCAGGTTCAGAGGTTTACTATAAATTGAAAAGATTTTTGAAAGAGAGCTACCCTGATTTTCCAGTCAACGTGGGCGATGAGGGGGGATTTGCTCCGCCAATTGAAATGCCAGAGGTTGCCTTGAGCTTGATTGTCAAAGCAATTGATGATGCTGAATATTATGGAGGCAAGGTGAAAATAATACTAGACGTTGCTTCAACCCAGTTCTACAAAAAAGAAAAAGGAGCCAGTGAAGGCTATTATGGATTAAAAGCGGGCGTTCTTTCTCGAGGCGAGTTATTTAATTATTATTACGATTTATCCAAAAGCTATCCGATTATTGGCTTAGAAGATCCTTTTTCTGAAGAAGATTGGAAGGGATTTGAAAAGATTACCGAAAGAATGGGAAAAGATGTGATGATTATAGGGGACGATTTATTAGTCACTAATCCTGATATTATCAAAGAGGCCATATTAAGAAAGGCCTGCAATGCTGTTATTTTGAAGATAAACCAGATTGGAACAGTTACAGAAATACTCGAAGCTGCTAGATTATCCAAGGAGGCAGGATGGAAGACGATTGTTTCCCATCGTTCTGGAGAAACCTGCGATAGTTTTATCGCTGACCTGTCAGTTGGCATTTCTTCTGATTATATAAAGTCAGGAGCGCCGTGCCGAGGAGAAAGGTTGGCAAAATATAATAGGTTGTGTAGAATAGAGGATAAGATTAAAGGTTAAAACTATGGAAAAGAAAATAGGAGTCGGTGTCGGGGTCATGATTCTTAGAGATGGTTTTGTTCTTTTAGGGAGAAGAAATGATGACCCAGAGAAGGCAGACAGTGAATTGCATGGAGAGGGAACTTGGACCATGCCAGGAGGCAAAATGGAGTTCGGAGAGAGCTTTGAAGAGACGGCAATCAGAGAAGTTTTAGAGGAAACTGGCTTGATAGTTGACGATAAGAGCCTTAAGCTAATAAGCGTAGCTAATGATAAGGCAGAGGATGCTCAATTTGTAACATTAGGGTTCTTGTGCGAAAATGTTTTTGGAGAGCCGAAAGTAATGGAACCGGAAGAGATTGTCGAGTGGAAATGGTTTGAGTTGGCCAAATATCCGCTTAATATATTTTTCCCGAGCGAAAAGATACTGAATAATTATTTTGATAATACAATATACAAAAAATGAGTAAAATACGATTGTTTTCAACCCCCATCTGCCCCTACTGCTTTGCCCTAAAGAGGTTCTTGGAAGAAAAAGGAATAGAGTTTGATTCAATTGATGTTTCTGCAGACTTGGAAGCTCAGAAGGAAATGATTGAAAAGACTAATCAAGCAACAGTTCCCGTTATGGATATCAATGGAGAGTTTGTGATCGGTTTTGATAGAAAGAGAATCTGCGAATTATTAAAAATAGAAGATTAATAATTACAAACATATGATAAAAATAGCTATTAATGGGTTCGGGAGGATAGGAAGGTGCGTTCTTAAGGCTGCAATCAAAGAGAATTTGGATTTGGAATTCGTGGCCATCAATGATTTGTCTGACAACAAAACTTTGGCCCATCTATTCAAATACGACACCGCTTACGGTGTCTTTGATGGGGAAGTCAGCGCTAATGAAAACAGCATGATGATTAATGGGAAAAAGATAGCCATGCTTTCAGAAAAAGATCCTGAAAAGTTGCCCTGGAAAGATTTGAAGGTGGATGTAGTCTTAGATTGTACGGGTGTATTTAAGGACAGAGAAGGATTGGGAAAGCATCTTAAGGCTGGCGCTAAAAAGGTTATCATGTCTGCTCCAGCTAAAGACGACACGATTCCTTCATATGTTTTAGGAATTAATGATAGTGAATATAAGGGAGAAGATATTATTGACATGGGTTCCTGTACAACAAACTGCCTAGCTCCACTGGTGAAGATTTTAGAAAATGAATTCGGCATCGTTAAGGGTTTTATGACCACTATTCATTCATACACCAACGATCAGAATATTCTTGATTTGCCGCACAAGGACTTAAGGAGAGCGAGAGCGGCTGCTGAGAACATTATCCCGACAACAACTGGAGCAGCGAAGGCTATTGGCAAGGTTATTCCTTCAGTTAAAGGAAAGATGGATGGAATAGCGGTGAGAGTTCCGACTCCAGTAGTCTCTTTAGTTGATTTGGTTTGTGAATTGAAAAAAGAGACAACAGTTGAAGAGTTGAATAGCGTGTTTGAAAAATATTCAAACAATGGGGAAATGAAAGGCATCTTTTATGTCGAGAAAAATCCCTTAGTTTCTTCAGATTTTATCGGCAATTCATTTTCTTCTATCTTTGATCCTGAGTATACTAAGGTCAATGGAAACATGATTAAAATAATGTCTTGGTATGATAACGAATGGGGATATTCCTGCCGTTTAGCTGAATTGGCAGAAAAGATTGGTAGAAATTAATTGAACTCCCCGAAAAGGGGAGTTTTGCTAATTGTTGCATTTATTGTTGCAAAATAATACGACTAGGTGAAAAAGATGCAACAATTCAGTTGATTAAAAATATAAAGAGCTTTTTCTCCATAGATATCTTCTAACGTCCCAGGAATAAGCTCCTTCATCTACACAGGTTTGTGTGCACATCCAATCCATAAACTTTTTATATTCTTTTTTCCCTAATACGCATTCAATATCTTTCCATCTGACTATATACGGCTCTAATCCCATTATTTCTAGTGGATTATTGGAATTTTTTGCTTCTTCTAATTTTTGTTTAATTGATTTTTTCATATTTATTCGACAAAAATAACTCCGTATTCTAAACAAAACATTATTCCTCCGTCTTCATTTTCTTTTTTATACCATTCTTCATATATTTTCACGGCATCTTCTAAGTTCTTCCCCCTTCCAATCAAATCAGTTTCTTGAGGGACGGAGGCACAACCATATCTTACTTCAAATGTTGATTTGGAAATGGAAATAAAATTATCTGCTGACATAAGGATATTTTTTATTTTGTTTTTTAATTATTCTAATAGTTTTGTCGCCTAAAAACTTCTCTATCCTTTTTTTAATTATATGACACTCTATGCAGTCTTTCTGAAAGTTACCCAAGGCCAAGTCATATAGGTGTTCCATGTTATATTCATTAAATGATATTCTTTTCATATGTGGGTTTAGTCGAATTATAGTCTAACAAGTGGCCCTTTATAATGAAGACGAAAAAATGGTTTGCTTGTTACAAAAAGATGTCCGCCTTGGGCATATTTTGAATTTTATGTTAAAACAAGAATTGAAGTTCTGGCCCTTTCGTTACATTTAGTATCTGTAAATTTGACATCATTTTTATCTTATTATAAAATATAGATAATATGTGCGACAAAAGTTTAGAAAGTTTTTTATTTACCCGAGAAGGCAAATACAGTTTTGTTGATTTTTTAATTTGTATATTAAGTCCGAAAGCAATTATTAAAAATTAGATAGCTAATGCTCCCCGACGGGAGCATTTGTTTATGCAACACAAAACAAAGAAAAATAATTTCGCATACATTGACGGTAATAATCTTTATAGGGGAATTAAGAAATCAGGATGGACGATAGATCTTATTCGTTTTAGGAAGTGGCTTTATGATAAATACGGCGTTGTTAGGGCGTATTATTTTATAGGATTGGTGCCAGAAGAAAAAGAATTACATTCTTTTCTTCAGAAAGCAGGGTTTATATTGATATTTAAGGAGGTGGCATATACGGCAGATGGAGAAATCAAGGGCAATTGTGACGCAGATTTGGTTTTAGAAGCAGTTAGAGATGTCTATGAGAATAAGTGCGATAAACAAATTTTAGTCGCTAGCGATGGTGATTATTCCAGTTTAATCAAATTTTTGATTAGTAAGGATAAGTTAAAGATCATTCTTTCTCCTAGTGTAGAGAAGAAATGTTCTATTTTATTGAAAAAAATAGGTGCACCGATAACATATCTTAAAGAAGTTAGAGAAATGCTTGAATTAAAAAGAAAAAACCCCCGTTAAGGACGGAACCTTAAAAGGGTTTTTTTCGTGATGATTTAACCTTATTATATATTATAAGGAAATATTGTCAAGCAAAATTGATTGGTTCTTTATTATGGTTCATTTATATTAAAATAGATTAATAGTGTTAAAAAATAAATAAAATGAATAAAAAACGTAAAATAATAATTGCGGTAGTTTTAATATTGGTTTTGGCTATTGCTGGATATCTTTGGTATAAAAAAGTCCAGGAAGATAGGATGGGACCGGTTTCTTTTGATAGTTTCGAGAAAATAGAGATTGATGGTAAGGTCTTCATGGAAAACAAAGACATAGGACTTAAGTTTATGGTTCCAGATGGTTGGGAAGTGGTAAGTACTGATATAGCAAGTTTGTCTATGTATAGCTCTGATTTCGTTCCATTTCAGGACCCTTCGTTTATACCTAAAAAAGGTTGCTGGATAGATGTTGCCCCAAAGGTACAAATTGAAGGAAGTAAATATGATCTACAGTATACTTATTATAGGCAAGTAATAGATGATGAAGAGGTTTTGAATACCTTAAATCAAGGTAATGATAAGTGCGAAATAGTAGATTTAGATGGATTGAAGTTTGCTAAAGAAATATATTCTAATAATAATAGCGATAATCAAGGGGAATATATTGGCTTAACTACTCCTTACAATAATGTAGTTTATCGTTTTAATACTTATATTTTTGGTCAAGATAAAGAAAAATGTGTTCAGGAATTTAATAACTTTTTATCGACAATTTCTATTAAAAAGAAATGAAACATTACAATTTATTTTGTGGAGCTATATTAACAACAATGTTAGTGTGTTTTTTAGTCATACCACAACAAACGTTTGCAGCAGACTTTAATTTTTTAAATTTTGGAAATTCTGACGATTATCAAGTTTTGTCTGAATTTGAAGCTGAAAAAATTCTTGGAAACTTTTCAGAAATTCTATTTGATGAATGGGTATTATTATCAACTAATGGATATTCTGATCCAAGAGAAGGAACTGTTATCTCTTTTCTTAGAGAGATAACAAATCTTAGTATTTTTAATTATTATTTTCGAGACCTTCCCATTGATATTTCTCTTGCGGTCGCTAAGCAGTCTATAGAAATATCAAAACTAGTTGCTACCGAAGATGTTTCTGGAATATTGAGTAAGGCAGAGAAAGAATCAGCTAAGATTGCAGTTAATTATCTCAAAGAATACTTTTCAAAGAATCAAATAAAGGTTTCTTTTGGAGCAATGGAAGTTAAATATGGAACTGATACTGGTGACGTTGATTCTCCTTTCCAATATATCATTATGTACCAACCCATTGATGATAAAAAGGGGAAAGTTGTTGTGAGGATATATTCTCCAAAAGAGATAATTCCTCCGACAAGCCGTGGTTCATATGGAGGATCGAAAGGATTTACCAATAGTCTTACTCCTGGTCAAAGTATACCTCCCTTCATCGTTGAAATCAGCGGCGAATTGAAAAACGGAATGTATGGTTCATATTATTGGGATAGCGATCCTGAAATAACGACTATTTTTCCTGATAAAGTTCCAGATTTTGGATTAAAACCCAAAACTTGGCAAGAAAAGTACATTATTAATCCAATTAAGGAAAAATTTAGCGATATTTTGTCTATCGGCCAATTATTAGGATTTCAAAACGATACAGTCGATTACCTTTTAAAAGAAAGCGACACAGAAAAGATAGAAAAAGAGGTTAAGGATATGAAAACAGGAGAAAGTGCTGAAGAAAAATATCCAGAAAAGGTAAAAGAAGAAGTTAAGACAACGAAAAAGGAGACAAAGACAACGAAAAAGGAAGTTAAAGAAGAGGCAGCTGAAGGAGTTGTGACTGAAAAAGATAAGGATAAGGAGGAGGCGATTAAGGAGGTAATAAAGGCTGAAGAGAAAGAAGAAAAAGCAGTCTTTTCTCCTTGTCCAAAGAATAATCCATACGGAAATAGCCATAATATTATTTTCAATGAAGTGGCCTGGATGGGAAGCAAATCTAGCGCCAATGATGAATGGATAGAATTGAAAAATATTTCTGGCAAAGATATTAATCTCAAAGGCTATACTATTTCAGACAGGGGAGAACAAATAAAGATAGTTTTTGATAGCTACGTGCTTTCTAGCGGAAGTTTTGTCCTATTGGAAAGAACTGATGATTCTTCAGTCCCGTCAAAGCAGGCAGACTTGATCTATCAAGGATCTCTTTCCAACAAAGAAGAGGAATTATATCTTTTTGATTCTTCTTGTGGCATAGAAGACTATGTTTTTGCTGGCGATGAATGGCCAGCTGGCGACAATACGGAAAAGAGAACAATGGAGAGAATGTCTGATCTTGCCTGGCTGACTTATTCTGGCGATGGAGAGAATGATATCTGGGGGACTCCTAAAGAAAAAAATAGTCAAGGAATGACAATAAAGAAAGAGGTTAAGAAGGAAACGTCTTCAAACAGCGTCTCTTTATCAGCCGATTTGATAGGCGGTCCGACCGTTAATCTTGGAACAAATTATTGTTCTCAGTCTGAACTCTCTGCTCCGACCAGGCAAGTTATAATCAATGAAGTAGCCTGGATGGGGAGCGAGTCAAGTTCAAGCGATGAGTGGATAGAGCTAAAGAATATATCGGAATCAGCCATTGACCTAAACGGCTGGCAATTATTAGACCAAGGCAACCAGATAAAGGTTGTTTTTTCTTCCTCTGATACGATAGATGCCGGAGGCTTTTATCTCCTTGAAAGAATTGACGATGTTTCTGTCCCTAACATTAAAGCAGATATCGTCTACCATGGGGCTCTTTCTGACGATAATGAGTCTTTACGCTTATTTGATTCTAGTTGCAGCTTGGTTGACGAAGCTTTAGCTAATCCTGATTGGCCAGCTGGAAACAAGAATAGCAAAAAGACAATGGAAAGAAGTGATGATTTAAGTTGGCACACCTATTCTTCAGCTTCAATTGATTCTAACAGCGGACTGTGGGGAACTCCCAGAAATGAAAATACAGAAAATGTCCAAGAAGAAGACGATCCAATAGACGATCCCGATTCTGGAGATTCCGAAGAAGAAGAAATAGAGGAAGCTGATTTATTGATTACAGAAGTCCAGGTTAATGGATCGGGCGGATATGAATATATTGAATTGTTTAATTATGGCGACGAAGAAATAGAGCTCTGCGCTTCTGAAAAAACTTGTTATTATCTCTCATATTATTCTCCCGGTTCTGGTTGGTCCGATCCATCCCGCAACTGGAAATTTTTAGAAGGAGAAACTATTCTTCCCAATGAATACTATATCATTGATGTTTTTGGCAATAATGGAGGCGATTGGAGATTAGAAACAGCGGAAGAAACAGAAGAAGACCATTATTATACTATCGGCCAATTGGCAAACGATTCTGGTTCTTTGGCTGTTTTTTACCGCAATCCTAAATATTCTGGCGATGATATGAGCGACGAAGAACAAATTAATAGAGCTATTTCTTTGAAAATTGACGCGGTGGGGTGGAGTAAAAATGGCACAGAGGTTGTTAACGTTAAAGAAAATCAGTCGTTTGATTTTGCTAGCTTGGAGGATAAGGTTGTGGGAAGGAAATGGGCTGCCGGTTTATACCAAGACAGCGATAATAATATGGAAGATTTTCGATTGGAGATACCGAGCCAGAGAAGCCATGCGCCTCGCCCTCCTTCAAAGATAGAAAATCTATTAGTTGCTAATGCAGAACAAAGAAATTCTCTAGTTCTTTCTTGGCCCATACCTAGCGACGAAGATTCAGAGCCAGAAGATCTTAGTTATGAAATATATTATTCAAGAAATGGCCAAATAGATGAAAATGAGCTCATAAAGATCAATGAATATGTGAATGTTGAGATAATAGATGAAGGCGAGAACATTAAAAAAGCAACAATTCCTAATCTTTATTATTCTTCAACCTATTCTTTCGCTGTCAAAGCTAAAGATAAGGAAGAAAACTATTCCCCCATATCTGATGCAGTGTCTTCTTTGATACAGCCGGCTGTTCATCAGAAGCAGGCTCTTTATTACGATTTCAAAAGAAGCGGCCGTGCTAATTTTGCTGGACCGATAGGCGGAGAAGTTGTTACCTTTATTCAGGGAAATGATGCGAGTCCTGGCAATGATGATTTTTCTCACAGTTCAGTCATAGATGAAAATGGTACGGTGTATTTTGGAGGAGAAGTAGACGGAGTTTGGGGCATCTATGCATATGATTCCCTCGGCAATATGAAGTGGGTCTATGCCCAGCCAACTACTAATAATCTATCTCTAGGCAACGACGGTTCGATATATGCTGTAGACGGGCAGAGCGTTTATTCTGTCAGTCCTTCAGGCAAGCTTGCATGGAAAGAAGATTTTGAAAAAATGTATAGCAATGATATTGCCATTGATTCGCACAATAGAATATATTTTATAGCTTCAGGACAATCAGGCGATCCAACTCTGTTTTCTTTTGATGGAGAGACGAAGATGGCTATTGATACAATTGTAAATTCATCCGCTGCCAGTTATTCAGGATTGATAATCGACAACAGCGACAAGATATTCTTCTCAAAAGGCGACACCATTTATAAGTTTGATTCGTCGGGCAAGCTTGGTGAATTGTCTATTCCAGTTGTATATAGCAGCGATCATCCTGAAAGAGACAAGGTTGGTACAATTGAACAGGTCTATATTGCATCAGACGGCACTATTCTAGCTAATGTCCGTCAAGGATGGTGCTGTTATAATATAAGCAGCCGGTTGGATGTTCTCTATGCCCTAGACGATGATTTGAATATTCTCTGGAGAAAGCAAGAGTACGGATCTTTTTCGGCCACGGGAGATGGGGAATTCTATATGTCTACCTTAAAGCTGGGAGGGATGTTTAATTTTTGGGATATTTCAGCCGTTAATTTATTGGATGGGAGTATAAAATGGACAAAGAGGTGGAGAGCTGAAGGAGCCTTTCCTCCTCCGTCATCAATTGTCGCCGATAGCGGAAAAAACATCTATCTTACCCAAAGCAGTTCTATTATAGGATTCAATACTTTAAACATTACTGATAGCGATGTATATAATGAAAGAATATTATCTTTGCCTGGCGCTCAGGCGTATAATTATACCCCTTTATCAATAGGGCAAAATGTAATGTATATTTCTGGGGCTGACGGAATAAGGGCTATTAAATACTGAATTTCCTTTGCGCGATTCTTGCGCGATTCTTTGGTTTGGCATATAATATTAGTATATGTTTAATCCAAAATATAAATTAACCAATTCAATAGTTAAGAAGCTGACTTCAATTGCTGAGGCAAGAGCGGTTATTGAAAAGGCTAAAATATTACCTCAATACGAACTTAAATTAAGAAGACAGGCGATTATAAGAATGACCCATAGTTCGACTGCAATTGAAGGCAATACGCTTTTAGCTGAACAAATAGCCGCTCTTTATGCTGATAAAAAGATTGATGCTCCCGAGAGAGATATTTATGAAGCGAAAAACTATCTTAAGGCTTTAAAATACATTGATGAGGTTACAAAGAAAAAAGAGCCTGTTTCCGAAAAGGTTCTTTTAAGATTGCATAAGCTTGTAACAAATAAGACTTTGCCAGACAATCAATCGGGACATTATAGAGTTCGTCCTGTTTATGTAGTAAAGAAAAGGTTTGGAGTAATCGAAGGCGTTGTTTATACTGCCCCTGACTTTAAAAAAGTTCCAGAACTTTGTTTAGATTTGATAAAATGGATAAATGAAAGCGAGAAAGAGGAAATTAACCCTATAGTAGTGGCGGGAATTGTTCATCAAGAAATTGCAGCCATTCATCCTTTTGTTGACGGCAACGGAAGAACTGCCAGGGCAATGGCCACTCTTATTTTATATAAAAGAGGTTATGATTTCAGAAAATTGTTCGCATTAGAGGATTATTACAATGAAGATCGCCCATCTTATTATGAAGCAATAAATATGGGTAAGAGTTATAAAGAAAGAAAGAGCGATCTAACTTCTTGGCTTGAATATTTTATTGTTGGATTTAAAGAAGAAATTGATGAGGTAAAAAAGAAGGTTTCTATTCTATTTTCTAAACAACCCTTTTTAGATAAAGATCAGCTTCGGATAATTGATTTTATTGATCAAATGGGCAGGATTACAACCGATGATGTCGTGGACATTTTGAATTGTCCTAAAAGAACCGCTCAATCATATTTACAAAAACTTAAGAAGATTAAGATGATAAAGCAGGTTGGCAAGGGCAGAGCTAGCGCATATATAATAGAAGAGTAATAAAGGAGGGTTTAGCCCTCCTTTATTGTGGGGTTATGATAGAAATCTATGGCGAATGAAGCTTATGTTGTATGAGTGAATAAATAGGGTTGACAAATAATATTACTTGTAATATTATTACCATATGGGGAACAAAATTAAATGTAATAACGATATGGCAAGATATGGATTTATTAGGAAAAACAATATTGAATGATTTCAAAGAAAAACATGCAGATGCTCGATCGAAGCTTGAATCATGGGAGGCTGAAGCTGAAGATAGCCAATGGAATACGCCACATGATATTAAGGCAAAGTATCCAAAAGCTAGTCTCTTGAAGAACCAACAGGTAGTTTTTAATATTTGTGGGAATAAGTACAGGTTATTAACTATGGTCAATTATAAGAATAAAATTGTTTTGATTAAAAAAATTGGTACACATAACGAGTACGATAAATGGTGTATAGATTAATAAAATATGAACAGAATTAAAGTTATAAAAACTGAACAAGATTATCAAGACGCCCTTAAATTAGTTGAAGAGTTGATGGGTTGCGATCCTAATCCAGATTCAACTGAGGGCGAACAGTTAAGTCTTCTTAGTGCTTTTATACGAGACTATGAGTCTAAGCTTTTTCAGAGTTCGCTTCCTAATCCAATCGAAGCGATTAAATTTAGAATGGAACAGGCTAATTTAAGGCCCGTTGATCTTATTCCTTATATTGGCAGCAGGAGTAGAGTGTCAGAAATTCTTTCTGGCAAACGCAAATTGACTCTTGATATGGTCAGAGCTTTGTCTGATGGACTCGGAATACCTGCTAGAGTGCTTATACATAAGCCAGAATCAGACGAAAATTATGATGATTGGGATAATCGTCTCGTATTAGAGATGGGGAAAAGGGGCTATTTTGGAAATGTTTCGATAAAAGAAAATAAAAAGTCAGAATTATTAAAAGATTTTTTCTCTTTATTCAACCCACAAGAACAATTGTCAGTAATGCACCGCAAGTCTCACTATAGATCTTCACCCCTTACAGATAAGCACGCACTGGACGCGTGGGCTGTTCAAGTTTTCAAGAAAGCTCAAAAAATAAAAATTATTAAAAAATATAAACACGGTATTGTTGATATTGGATTCATGCAAGAATTAGCGAAAATAAGTGTCAGGGAAGATGGTCCTTTAATGGCACAAAAGTACCTCAGAGATAATGGAATTATATTAATTATTGAAGATCATTTTTCTAAAACTTATTTAGACGGAGCAACAATTTTAATTAATAAAGACAATCCTATTATAGGGTTGACGCTTAGATATGATAGGCTAGATAATTTCTGGTTTACTTTAATGCACGAACTTGCGCATATCTCTTTGCATTTCAATCAAGATATTGGTCTTTTCTACGACGAGATAGAGGGTGTTAAAGGTGTTGATATGAACAGCAAGGAACAGGAAGCTGATGAATTAGCAGAGGAAGCTTTATTGCCTAAGGCGAAATGGGAGGTAAGTCCAGCCAGATTAATTCCTTCTTATATGGCGGCTCGTAGCTTAGCAGATGAACTTGGAGTCCATATGGCAATTATTGCTGGCCAGATTAGACATAAAGGCAATAAATATGTTTATTTGAATAAAATTGTAAACGAGGCAAAGGTTAGAGAATATTTTTCTGATAAAAAATAAAGATATGTTTAATTCAAAGCACTATACGCCAATAATGAAATGGAAGCGCGCTGAACAGGGAGCACTTAAGTCGTTGACGGAAGATTACAAAAAATACATTACTCCATTAGTTCAATTTGTCATGCCAAAGCCAGAAGATAATGATCAGTTTGAAGACATTGTGGAAAGATTTAGGAATCGATTACTAGAAATACCAAATAAACTTATAGAAATATGGGGGACTTTGCCAGTTTTTGTCGATGTTAGCTTATTATTTACAACTCCGCTTAAAGCAGAAAGCCTTAGGTTTATTACACAGAAAGGAAATGATCTCGGAGGAACTTTTATCCCAGTTATTTATTTATACGACGACAAAGATATTAAAAAAGAAGCATTTTTGTCGGCACAAAAAAATAAAACCGGACTATGTTTAAGATTAATATATTCTGACTTTTCTGATCAAGATAAGCTTAATCAAGATATTTCAGATTTAGTTTTACTGTCTAAGTTAAAAGAAAAAGATATCGACTTGTTGGTTGATATTAAAGAGACTGGGGAAAACGGAGATAAATATGCTAAATATGTAAATCTTAGTCAGAATATTTGCAATTTAAAAGATTGGAGAACTTTTACTTTTGCATCGGGGTCGTTTCCAGAAGATTTGACCGAGTGTAGGATTGATATAGATAATCTTATACCACGGATTGATTGGATGTGTTGGAAAAAAAATTATAGCTCAAAATTAAAGAGAATGCCATCTTTCTCTGATTATACAATTCAACATCCTATTTATAAAGAAGCTGTACAATTTTTCCATCCAACCTCAAGTATTAAATATACGCTAGAGAATGACTGGTTTATTATGAAGGGTAGAAAACAAAAATTTGGAGATTATCTAGCAAGTGCAGCTGATCTTATAAAAAGTGAAAGATTCTATGGGGAAAGCTTTAGTGATGGAGATAGATATATTTCAGATAAGGCTAAACATTTTTTGGCATACATAAAGAATCCCAAAATTAAGGGAACAGGGAGTACGGAGACTTGGTTAAAAGCTAGTATTAATCATCATTTGACATTAGTTGCTAATCAGATCGCCAACCTTCCCTAGAAATAAGCAAAGTATTTACTTGTTTTTTAAGAGTATCGATATCTGATATATTGGCCAGTCTTTCGTATATGAACTCGCGAGGCTTGTAGCGTACCCCATCTGCGCCATTTTTATTTTCTAGAATTCTTAATGCTTCTTCTTTCCACAATAGGCGTGCAATAGAAACTTTAACCTGATTGTTATTGTTTTCTGGCTCACGTATTGTTTGAAAAAATACTTGATCGCAATTTATTTTTGCGATTATTACACCCCACCAATCAGGAATTATTTGCATTGCTTGGTATAGGTGACGTTTGCCAACAATAAGAGTTATTTTATCAAAAACTGAACTAAATTCTTTCACTTGTTCTGGCAGTCGATTAAGGTTATCCTTATCACTTTTTATCTCGTACCCGCACATAATACCATTAATAATGGCAAGGTCTATTCTAGCCGTACCATGTCTTACTCCTAGTTCTTCAAAAATTTCTGCACTGTGTCCACTCTTTCGATACATATCTAATTCTTTATTCAAAATTTCCCGAAAGGCCGTTCGTATAATTTTATCATTAGTCGAAATTAATTTAGCAGGCTTTTTATCAATCATAACAATTTAAGCTTGATAGTATTATATCATAAATTAAATTGAAATAACATATTATATTCACCATACTAACGAAGCATTTCAAAATTTTATGCTATAATATATATATGAACATAGCCGATTTTGTAAAAGAAAGAAAATATCTTTTTTGGTATATAAAAATTACCGACAATCTCTCAAAAGAGTCTATAGTTGAGCATGTTTTGAACTACGGAAATTTTAAGGATTTTAACAAAATGCTCGAAATTATGGGAATAGATAATGTCGCCGAAATATTTAGAAGAAAATCTCAAGAAAAAAGGTGTAATTACCGACCAGAAATTAAGAATTAATTTTAATAAATATGTGCCTAAAAAGCTTGATATAGTTTAATATTTGTTTTATCATATCTACACAATTCAGAGGAGGGATTGTCATGGAAAATGATGCAGTAAGAGTAGGAGAAATAGTTGAAGTAAAGAGCGGATTCTTCTTCGTCGGAAGTGGTTCGCAATGCAGAATCGTCGGCATTGTCAAACCATCAATATTCGACAAGAAAACTCTTGGAAGGCTGGGAGAGGAGTTTAAGTATCAGACTCCGGAGAATATGATTAATGATCTGAAGAAGAACATTTCTCCGGTTAAAACATTTGAGATCGTTTTTATCGGTCTTAATAAAAATAGGGACGAGGAGGAGAGAAAAGAAATCTACGGAGTGACTGGAGTGCATCCGATCACCGAGAAGATAACAATCAGAAGAATCGGATTCTATAATCCGAAAGAGATTGAGAAAAAATACAGGGAGGAGCTTGCCGAAGACGAAATGCCTGAGGAGGTTCCTTACCATAAGCACTACAATCTCGGAGAGGAGTGGACTGGTACAGGGATAACCAAAGGGGAGCATGAAATCAGGCTGACCGATGTCGGTGTCCTGGTCAAAGCTTTCCGAGTTGGTCTCATCTTTTTTCAAAGATGAAAAAATACACAATCCCTCCTTTATAAATATATTGGAATCAGCGATGATTCCTCTTTTATTTATCAATTATTGAATATAGCTACGGAACTACTAGCGAATTTTTTCGAGCTATTTTCAGGCAATGGAAAGAAGCGGAAATGTTGAAAAATCTTGAAATGGGAAAAAAAGAAATAATGGAAGGAAGAGGAAAGACATTAAAAT
>JBAQMJ010000064.1:0-6222 GCA_049302695.1 Minisyncoccales bacterium | reverse complement strand
ATATGAAATTCACCACTGGAACTCAGCTAGGCTTCATTGCTCAAGACATGGAGAAGATCATCCCTGAAGTGGTAACAACAGACAACAACGGATACAAGGGAATATCATACGAAAAGATTGTTCCTGTCCTAACTAGCGCCATGCAGGAACAGCAGAAGGAGATAGAGGCTTTATCTAATGAAAACAAGGAATTAAAGGTTTTAGTTTGTTTGGATCATCCTTCAGCTGATATTTGTAAATAATCTCATTAATTCAATGAACTCTTGCTCGAGCAAGGGTTTTTTGTTATACTAACAGTGTAAGTATATTAACGTTAACATTGAATTTTTGGTAATTATTTAATAATCTTAAGAATGAATTTAAGTTAAAAACTTTAAAACTGAAAATTGATTATTTTTGTGTGCCAAATTTTCATATATAGAGATATGGAAATACTAATGATTGCTTTAGCAATCGTCGCACTGTTTCTTGGTGGAGTCATTGGTTATTTTATCCGTCAGTCGATGGCAAGGAAGAGGGCGGGCTCAATCGAAGCGGAACTGCAGAAAAAGATTATTCAGACTAGGCAGACAGCTGAAGAACTAATGAGCAAGGCCAAGGAGAGGGTTGAGGAGACAGAAAGGAAAAGCTACGCAAGTCTTGAAGAAAGGCAAAAAGTTGTTATCAATGCCGAGACTAGACTGTTCAAGAAAGAAGAAGATTTAGATGTAAGAGAAAAAGAAACTAAGGATAAAGAAAAAGAAATAACAGACAAGGTTGAGAAATTAAAAGAAATAAAAAACAATCTTGAAGAATTAAGGCAGGAATCTATTAATAAGTTAGAGAGGGTGGCTGGATTGAGCAGGGAACAGGCCAAGGTAGAGCTTTTAGACAAGGTTGAGCAAGAATACAGCGCCGATGTTTTAGAGAGAATGAGAAAGCTAGAAGAAAGAGGAACCGAACAATATGAAAAGAAAGCTAAGGAGATTATAGCGACCGCTGTTCAGTCATATGCCCTTCCTCAAGTTCAAGAGATTACAACTTCATCAGTTGTTCTTCCTTCAGAAGAAATTAAGGGAAGAATTATTGGAAAAGAAGGCAGAAACATTAGAGCTTTTGAAAAAGCAGCTGGAGTGGAATTAATCGTTGATGAAACGCCTGGTTTGGTCATCATTTCAAGTTTTAATCCGGTTAGAAGAGAAATCGCTAAGATTGCTCTAGAGAAATTATTGAGAGATGGTAGAATACAGCCAGCTAGAGTTGAACAAGAAATTGAAAAGGCTGAAGAAGAAGTGAATAAGAAGGTGAGGGAAGCTGGAGAAGCCGCCGTGTATGAAACTGGAGTTCTTGATTTGCCAGAGAAGCTAGTACAAGTTCTAGGAAGACTTCAATACCGAACCAGCTACGGTCAAAACGTACTTTCTCACTCGATAGAAGTATCTCATTTATCAGCTGCCTTAGCTGCAGAAATAGGATTAAATGTCGCACTTTCCAAAAAAGCTGGATTATTGCATGATATAGGAAAGGCTCTTGACTATAAGATAGAAGGGTCGCATACTGATATTGGAGCGAAGATATTGGAGAAGTTCAGTATTGATCCGGCCATTATTTCGGCCATGAGATCGCACCATGAAGAGTATCCATACGAAAGTCCAGAAGCTATGATCGTTCAGGCCGCTGATCAGATTTCAGGAGCCAGACCGGGAGCCAGAAAGGACAGCTTGGAAAACTATTTGAAAAGATTAGAAGATTTGGAAGACATCGCTAATTCATTTGCTGGTGTCGAAAAATCATTTGCCATCCAGGGAGGCAGGGAATTGAGAGTATTTGTCAGGCCGAAAGAAATTGATGATTTAACTTCCCACAAGCTGGCAAGAGAAATAGCCCTAAAGATACAACAAGAATTGAAGTATCCGGGCGAAATAAAGGTTATGCTAATAAGAGAGTCGAGGATAGTAGAGTATGCGAAATAAAAAAGGTCGACATATTATAAAAATAATATATATACTAAAATGACAAAAGAAGATATCATTGAAGCAATCGTTAAGAAGACAGCCATGGCCAAGAAAGATGCCACTGAAGCCTTAAGTACAGTTCTTGAAGAAATAACAAAAACTCTATCAAAGGGTGGAGATGTAACATTGACAGGATTTGGAACATTCAAGGTTGGACACAGAGCAGCCAGAGAGGGAAGAAATCCTAAAACAGGAGAAAAGATCAAGATTCCCGCAATGGATACTCCTAAATTCAAAGCTGGAAAAGGATTGAAAGACGCTGTTAGATAAACTTTAAAACAAGGGCCGCTCTTATGAGCGGTTTTTTGTTAGATTGATATTTTGACCAATAGTTAGACTAATAGTTGTACCAATTGTTTTACTAATCATTGTACCAATTCCAGACTAATTATATGGAAAAAATAAAGGAAATTTCAAGGTTATTCAAGATGTTGTTTTTTTTGAAAATATATCTGTTCAATTTTATTTTAAATTAAAAAACCGCAAAAGCGGTTTTAATTGTGGACCCAGCGGGATTCGAACCCGCCATCTTGCCCATGCCATGGGCACGCGATACCAAATTCGCCATGGGCCCGCATCAATAAATATATTATACGAATCTTGAAAAATATTGCAATGTGTCCTCGAGAGGAATCGGACCTCTATTTAAAGCTTAGGAGTCTTTTGTTCTGTCCATTGAACTACGAGGACGTGTGTTTGATAAAGTCAGAGTACCATATAATTTTGTTGTTTACAATATTTTTTTATGGTAGAATAATGATAAAGATATGAGTAAATCACCAATCGTAGAAATTGCAAAAAGAGTCTGCCCGGCAGTAATCACTGTCGTTGCTTCTCGCGACCTGCCTCAGATAGAAGAGTTTTATTTTCTCCCTTTCAAGGGAGAGAAAGTTGCTTTTCCAAAAAAGATGAATAGCGAAGATAAGCAGAAGACAAAGATTGGCGGAGGTTCAGGCTTTATCGTTTCTAAAGACGGATATGTTTTGACTTGCAATCATGTAGTTGAGGATCAGGATGCTGATTATACGGTCATTTTGGAACCAGACAAGAGATATTCAGCTAAAGTATTATCTCGCGACCCATTAACTGATACAGCTATTCTAAAAATAGAAGATGGAAATGATTTGCCTTTTTTAAAACTTGGAGATTCTGATGCGGTTGAATTGGGAGAATCGGTTGTAGCCGTTGGCAATCCTTTGGGAGAGTTTGAAGATACTCTTTCAGCCGGCATAGTCTCTGGATTAAGCAGAAGGATAACGGCCTATTGTGGAAGCCAGACAACTTGTAAGGCAACTAACTTAAGAGGATTGATTCAAACTGATGCAGCTATTAATCCTGGTAATTCTGGCGGACCGCTTGTAAACATGAAAGGGGAGGTGATCGCGATAAACACAGCAATGATCATGGGTGCGGAGAATATCGGTTTTGCTTTGCCAGTCAACTACATTAAAGAAGACTTGAAAGATGTTAAAAAAGATGGAAAGATTAAGAGGCCGTATTTGGGAGTAAAGTACATTATCTTAAATGATCAGATTGCTAAGGCTAATAAGATAGAATGTTCTTATGGAGCATTGGTTGTAAGGGAAATGTTTGGCGAGCCAGCTATAGCCAAAAATTCCAGCGCTGAAAATGCTGGATTAAAAGAGTACGATATTATTCTAGAAATTAATGGGAAGAAAATAACACAAGATAATAGCGTTAATGATATTCTTTCTGGGTGTGCGATAGGGGAGAAGATATATCTTTTGGTAATGAGAAATAGAGAAGAGATTAATTTAGAGACTGTTTTAAAAGAGAAGAAATAAAGGGAGACTGTTCCTAAAATATAATACAAATATGTTTAATAAAAACAAAATTACAATAGCTTCAATCATATCCTTTGCGGGGATATTTTTCGCTCAGACAGCTTTGGCCGTTTGCCCAGTTTGTGTAATGGGGGTAGGAGCGGGAGTGGGGTTGGCTCGCTGGCTTAAGATTGATGACACGATAACCGGCCTTTGGATAGGAGGATTGACCGTTGCTTTAATATTATGGACTATCGAATGGTTTAATAAAAAGAATATTAAATTTTGGGGGAGAGACATTTTAACAGCCGTTTCTTATTACGTGATGGTTATTTGGCCGCTTCGTTCAATTGAAGTTATCGGCAATGAATATCACACCCTTTGGGGAATGGATAAATTAATTCTTACCATTGTTATCGGAAGCATTGCTTTCTTTGGATTTGAGAAATGGTACAGAGCGATGAGAGCCAAAAGAGGGAAGTCTTTGTTCCGCTATCAGAAAGTTGTTTGGGCTTGGCTTCCATTAGCAGTTCTTTCAATAGTATTTTTCTTTTTAACTAGATAGTCTTTTTACAATAAATAACAGTCCTCCTTAGTCTATAATTAAGGCGGGCTGTTATTATAGCGGTCCAGGAGGTGAAACATACGGAGATTAGTCCTGAAACAAAAATGGATATTATTGATGGCGTTTTTAACGTCATGGCTGGTATCCAAAAAAAATATATTAATGATCTTGATCAGATCGTTTCAGAGATGAGAAAGATCAATGCTGCAAATGCTTCTATTGGCAAGAAGTAATTACAGCTTTTTTATTTAGTTTTATTTTTTGGCTGCATCTTTTTTTAAAATGATAGTGGGTGCCATTGTAAATGATGTCAGAGCTGTATTTGAGAAGAAAAATTATACGAATCTATATTTCAGATTTTAAAATTATTTATTTGATTTATTCATGGATCTTGATTTTATATTCAGATAGGTTATATTGAATGCATACACGCCCCAGCCAGCCGAAAGGTCCGTTGGGGTTTTTATTAAATATGTCAATATATTATGAAAATAATTTTACTCATAGATGGAGAAAATTTTAAAGGCAAGGTAAGGAGTGTTTTTAATACCGAAGGAGTCAAAGATTTAATTTGGCATATCTCTTATATAGGGTTTGTCTCGATACCTATTATTTAGGTTATCGTCAATCAAATGGGTTGTTTGTGTGATACACAAAACCATGGACTGGGAAAATAAGAGGTTAGTTAAGTCTTTTTAGCTCCAATATTGTATTTGATAATTAATTATGGTATATTTTAATTAATGCAAACAAGAGCTTTTTAGTCATCTAATTGATTTAATGGGATTATGACTATGCTAGAAGAAACAATTTTATTTACTTTAAGTCAAGTTAAAAAGCTTGGCAAGGAAAATCTATCCAAAATAGAGCTTTTTAAGTTAATTTATTTAATTGAAGTAGAATCTTATAGATTTACTGGAGAAAGCTTTTTTGATAAAGAGGTTTTATTCGCTAGATATGAAAATGGGCCAATATCTGTAGATATTTATAAAGCTATTGATAATTTGAAGTATGGTTCCTATATAGAAATAAAAGAAGAAAAAAAAGAAGATTGGGGAGAACCAAGACATTCAATATATTTAAAAAAAGAACCAAAAAAGACAGATAAGGATAAATTAAAGGCAGAATACAAGATGTTTATCAATAGTGTTTTGTCGTCTTATGGAAAATTATCAATTAAAAGCTTGAAAAAGGTAGTTTATGAAACTGAGCCGATGGTAGAAGTTCAAAAGAAAGAAACTAAAGGGATTCTTAAGGGTTTTAATTTGAATTTTGGTGCCATTCCTTTAGATAGTGATTTTAAGGAGGTTTTTAAAAATGGCTAACAATTACAGTATAGGAAGTATCATTTATTTTAATAAATACTGTTTTTCTGATGAAAAAAGGGGAGCACTGCCTCACTATGCTTTAGTTGTTCTTCCTTCAGAGGTTATGGGTTTTGAAAGTAATTTATTGTGCTCAGTGATAACTTCTAACATAAAAGCAAAAGAAGATAAGTATTGTCATTCTCTTTGCGTTAGCGATTATGACTGTTTTGCTGTGGAAAGTTTTGCTTGTTTAAATAGACAAGACATACAATCAATTTCTGACTTAGATGAATCTAAAGATCAACCTCTTGCAGTTTTAGCTATTAGTGATATTAAAAAATGTTTTAAAATTTTGAAAGCAATAAAATATTCTACTAGTAAGCAAGGTAAATATTATATAGCTACTATTATAAGAGAATGGAAAAGTAATTTTGTGTTATAATATATTCATCGAAATTAGGGTAATTAGATTTTAAGAATATTTTAAGGAAAGTTATGGTGTGGAATTGACGGAGGATTGCTATAGATACGTATGACAGCCATTCAAGGAAAAGAAAGGAATACAACAAGAC
>JBAQMJ010000063.1:0-2982 GCA_049302695.1 Minisyncoccales bacterium | reverse complement strand
ATATGAAATTCACCACTGGAACTCAGCTAGGCTTCATTGCTCAAGACATGGAGAAGATCATCCCTGAAGTGGTAACAACAGACAACAACGGATACAAGGGAATATCATACGAAAAGATTGTTCCTGTTTTAACTAGCGCTATGCAGGAACAGCAGAAGGAGATAGAGGCTTTGTCTAATGAAAATAAGGAATTAAAATTAGAGGTTAATGATTTGAAAGATGTTATCTGTTTGAAATATCCATCGGAAAGTATTTGTAAGCAGTAATTAATATCTAAAGGCAGTTGTTATCTTGCTCAATATTATAAAATGGTAGATAATTGAGTCATGGATAAAAAGGAATTCAATTTACCATTAATAAATGCTCACTGCCATGCTGCCATGGTTGGTTTTCGTGGCATGGCAGAAGATTTGCCATTGAAGAATTGGCTTAATGATGTTATTTGGCCTCTTGAAGCTAAAATGGTTACTCCTTCTTTTGTTTACGAACAAACCAAGATTGCGATTAAGGAAATGAAAGAAAATGGAATAGCAGCTTTCATGGATATGTATTATTATCAAGATGAAGTGGCTCGAGCTTGTGAAGAAATGAACATGCCAGTTGTATTAGGAGAGGGATTGATTGATTTAAAAGGACAAGAAGTGTTTGATAGAGACTTGAAAGAAACAGAAAGATTATTAGAGAAATACAAGGATCATCCTTTTATTAAAGTTTCAGTTGCTCCGCATTCACCATATACAGTGAATAAGTCTAATTTAATTAAAGCTAAAGAATTAGCTAGAAAGTATAATGCTATTTATCAGCTACATGTAGCTGAAACAAAAGAAGAATTTGATAATTCAATCAAGGAGCATAATCTAACTCCGGTAGAATACTTAGAAAGTATCGGAGTGTTAGATGAGAAAACAGTTTTAATTCACTGTGTTTGGCTAACTGATAATGATATTTTAATTATTGCGAAGAATAATTGTAAAGTAGTCCATTGTCCGCTTAGTAATTTAAAACTTGGCTCAGGAATTGCTCCGATTGCTAAATTATTAAAAGCAGGAGTAGCTGTTGCCCTAGGAACTGATGGAGCAGCTAGTTCTAATAGATTAGATATCTGGGAGGCAGGGAAGTTTGCTGCATTATTACAGAAAGGGGCTAATCAAGACCCAACCTTGTTGCCCGTTCAAGAAGTCATTAAAATGATGACTATTAATGGAGTGAAGGTGTTAGGATTTGAAAATATTTTAGGTGTAATAGTCAGGGAAATAGAAGGGGATATAGAAAAAGAGGAGTTTAATTATTTATATGATTAATTATAGAAGTTGTAATTATATAAAAAATATGAACACGCCGCTTTATGATTTGAATAAGATCAAGTTTATTACCGATAAAACAACTTTTGAAAAGGCAATTGATTTATATGAAAAAGGCAAGGTAACGAATTTCAAAAAAAACTTTAATGGCTGTTCGGCGGTAGTGTTAGGAGGAAGTCACTACAATGTAGACGTGTCATTTAAAGATCCCAGCAAGGGTAATTGCGATTGTTATATGGGACAAAATAATTATCTTTGTAAGCATATGGTAGCAGTAGCAATTTATGCTGTACTTAATGGTAGTTCAATGACATCGGAAGAAAAAGAAATAAATGATGTGCCAGTTTTTAGTGGAAAATTGGGAGAATTAAATGAATTGGAATTAGCTGAAGTTAAAAAATCAATTACAAACGCTCTTAAATATATTAAGGGATATGTCGGACCATCTAAAATGTGGTTTGCTTACCAAGGTTCCTTACAAGAAGGATGTAGTCGTTTATCTTCTATAGTTTCTAAGTTGCCAGCTAGCAAGCAGACAGCTAATTTAATTGTTAAATTACTTTTGCGGGTAGATAAAAAATTATCTGAGGGAGGGGTAGATGATTCTGATGGAACAGTTGGAGGATTTATTGAAGAAACTGTAATGGTGCTTGAAGAATATGCAAAAGCAGATAAAACCTGTATCGAAATATTTAAATTATTATGCAGCGTATCAACTTGTTTTGATTGGCAAGAGCCACTGGTACTTATTTGGGATGAATCTGATTTATAGTTAAGATTTTTTGCTACACGGTTACATGTCGAATATTTGACATGTTTTGCTTGATTTTTTTACATAGTTTGTATATGATGGTTTTATGAACCAATATATACAAAAAATTAAAGAATTTCGTATAGAAAGAGGACTCTCTCAAGCTCAGATCGCAAAAACAATTAGTGTTTCGCGTCCCACATATACTGCTATTGAATCTGGCAAGCAAGAGCTTAGCTTAGAAGAAGCAAAGAAACTTGCTACTCTTTTTGGTATCGGCGTTGATGAACTTTTGTCTGGGAGTATTCCAAATATACTAAAGTATAAACACATGATACTTACATTTTTACGCATGAATGTTTCGAAAGATGGTAAAATTCCAAAAACAAAGCTCGCTAAGTTGCTTTATCTTGCTGACTTTGCTTGGTTTTATAATTCTTTAGAAAGTATGAGTGGAATGCAATATAGAAAAATTGCTTATGGACCAGTTCCAGACATATTTTTTCGAGTAGTAGATGAGCTTGAAGAAGATGGAAAGATTGTCATTGATCGTAAATGTGAGGACGGTAAGAACATGTTTCTTGTCGGTGAATCGGAGAGCAATAAAAACGAAAAGATTCAAACGATTTCTATAGAAGAAAAAGAGTTAATGAGAAAAATTGCGGAGAAGTGGAAGAATAAAAAAACTCAAGAGATTGTAAATTTCACACACAATCAATTGCCATATTCTTTATGTAGAGATAATGAACTTATTCCATATGAACTTATCACTCAAGAAGATCCAGATTTAGTATATTAATATTTATGGAGAGTAATTATTCTGTACAGATTGAAGAGTTTGCAGAAAGGCACTTCATAAAAAGTTTTAAGAAAAAATACAACAATCATTGGGATATTACTTTGCGTGCTATAATTTTCGAGTTTGAACGT
>JBAQMJ010000062.1:0-2637 GCA_049302695.1 Minisyncoccales bacterium | reverse complement strand
GGTCGAAGTTGAAGTAACTTGGTATGCTTTTGCTGTGATTATTCTTTCAATCATTATAGACATTTCTCGTTCAAAAGCATTGGGGCGCGTAGCTAAAGAAACAAAAAGTCAGGCTCTTGAAGCTGATGCTTTGCATTTCAGTTCCGATGTCTGGAGTTCGGCGGTAGTTCTATTGGGTTTAGTCTGTGTTGCTTTAGGGATAAAAGGAGCAGACTCTGTAGCAGCCATTGCTGTCTCTCTTTTTATCGCTCTTGCTGGATATCGTTTAGGAAAAAGAACCATCGATGTTTTAGTTGACGCTGCTCCTAAGGGAGTTTCCGAGCAAGTTAAAAATATTGCTGGATCAATCGAGGGAGTGATTGCGGTGGAAAGGGTAAGAGTCAGGCCATTAGGCCCTAATGTTTTTGTGGAAATTAATGTTCAAGTCAGCCGAAAGATTTCAGTTGCTAGAGCTCAAGAGATAGTTAATAAGATTGAAGAGGAGGCGGAAAAACAAATTCCTGGTTCAGATATATTAGTTAGGACTTGTTCAAGGCAGATGGACAATGAAACTATTATTGATACAGTTCAAGCCATAGCAGCGAAAAATGATTTTTCTGTTCACGATGTGATCGTTGATAGGCTGGATTGCAAGCAATATATTAGCTATGATGTCGAGGTTCCTGATAATTTAACAACCAAGGAAGCGCACGATGCAGCCACTCTTTTAGAGGACTCAATAAAAGAAGAAGTTGGAAATGATATTATTATCAATTCGCACATTGAACCAATGAAGTGCGAGGCAATACTGAGTGCTGAATTAAGCAAAGAAGAAATGAACCTGGTTTTTTTGGCTTTAAATAAGACCGATGAAGAGGTTGAGGAAATATCAGATTTGCATAATTTATTGGTAAGAAAAATAGGGGAGAAGTTTTTTGTGTCTTTCCATTGCCTTGTTCCCGGAGACCTTTCTTTGGAGAAGGCTCACAATATTACCAGCCGTTTTGAATACCTAATGAAAGACAAAATGAAGGATATTAAGAGGGTAGTTATTCATATTGAGCCCAAATAAGTTGTTTTATTTTAAAACATGTTTTATAATATAATAATGTTTAAATGTTTAAACAATATAATCATTGATTGAGTGTTAATTAACGTCTCTTTTGAGGTGTTTTTAAAAATATGAAGAACAAACTAACAGCGCTATTTTTAATTCTTGTTGTTTCAATTTTGATTGGTACTAGCGGAGAGCTTTTTTCTTATGCTGAGACATTGACAGATACTGCTTATCCTAAATTAGTTGGAATTTCTGTTTCTCCTTCAACTGTTAATCCTAACAGCGAGCTTGCAGTTAAAGTTTCTGCTTCTGATGATACAGGGATTAAATCAGTTAGTTTGAAAATAACTGGACCTTCTACTTCTGAGACTAATCAGATTGTTTCCAAGATTACTAGCGCTGACAGTGATGGTAATTGGTCAGCCAATGTTTTAATTCCAGCCAGTGCAGAAAACGGAACCTGGGAAATAAAGACAGTGGTCCTTACCGATAATAGCGGAAAAACTAAAGAGTATGCCTATGGAACAGATATTACCACTACCTTTATCGTGGCTGGTGATGTTAAAACTAACTGTACAGGCAGAACGACTCTGGATACTCAAAACAAAAATAATTGCAATTGGAGCAATGGAGCTTGGAATTCTTTAACTTGTACTTGTACCTGCCCGACTAATTATTACTTAGGTGGAGGAGGTAGCTGCACATATATAACTAGCTCAACGAGCATTAGTACAACTTCTACTGCGACGACTACAGCCACCACAAACACAACGACTACTACAATTACAGATAAAGATTCTGATACAACAACGACTACCGACAGCGACACCACCGTAGCCACCAACTGCTCAACTAGTTTGGGATTAAATACTCAGAACAAAAATAATTGCAATTGGAGCAGCGGAACATGGAATGAATTTACCTGCACCTGTACTTGTCCGACTAATTATTACCTAGGCGGAGGAGGTAGCTGCACTTACGACAATAATCCAACTGTTGTTTGCGATTCAGGTACGAGCAACAGCTGTACTTCCAGCGGAGGATCATGGAGTGCTACCGCTTGTTCTTGCACCTGTCCGACTAATTATATTTTAAGCGATGGCAAATGTATTAGTGATGTTGCATCAATACCAGCTTGTTCTTCAGAAGATTATTCAGAATGGTCTGTCTGTCAATCAGACGGAACGCAAACTAGAACTATCTTAATTGATTGCACTTCCACTCTGCCAACTGTTCAGAATTGTACTTATTACGCTACAACTAATTGCAGCAATAGTGGAACTGGCAGCACGGAATGTTATAACAGCGGTGGCTCATGGAGTGTTACATCCTGTTCTTGTACTTGTCCCAGTACTTACAAGCTCGATGGTAATAAATGTGTGATTAATATTTGCGGTACTGGCACTGGCTCTACAGATTGTTCTACTAGCAATGGAACATGGAACTCGACTACCTGTAAATGTTCTTGTCCTTCCAGTTATACTTTGAGCGGAACGAAATGTATTTTATCAGGTTCTTGCACTAATAGTTCAACATTGAATACTCAAAACAAAAATAACTGTACTTGGAGCAATGGAACATGGAACTCGACAACTTGCACC
>JBAQMJ010000061.1:0-3573 GCA_049302695.1 Minisyncoccales bacterium | reverse complement strand
GACATCGACTTCGGGTATTATTTCTCCTCCACATTTAGGACATTTATCAACTGGAGCTTTTTGTTCAGTCGGACTGACCGGCAAATCTTTTTCATCGGGCAAGATTACCTCTCCGCACTCTTTGCAGTACCAGAAAGGAAAGGGAACTCCGTAGAATCTCTGCCTGGAAACACACCAGTCCCATTTTAAAGAATTGACCCAGATTTCATAATTGTCTCTCATGTATTCAGGGTGCCAGTCAACTTTCTTTCCCATCTCCAGCCATTTTTCTTTTAAGCCGGCAATCTTGATGAACCATTGTTTGCTTAAAATCAATTCAACTGGGGTGTCGCATCTTTCATGAACATTGACCGAGTGGGTGATATCTTCTTGCCTGACCAAAAATCCTGATTCTTTTAAATCATTGATGATAGCCTCTCTAGCTTCTTCAATTTTCATTCCTTGGTATTTCTGTCCTAGTTCATTCAGTCTGCCGTCAGGAGTCAAAAGGCTTTTAGTTTCTAGATTATCAATTCTCCATTTTTCCAAGTCTTCTTGGTCTCCCCAAGTGCAAACCATCATCAGTCCAGTTCCTTTTTCTTTATCTACCGCCTCGCTGGTTTTAAATGTTATCTCTGAATTGAAAAGGGGAACAATGGCTTTCTTGCCCATTAATTCTTTGTATCGATCGTCTTCTGGATTGAAATACAAAGCTACGCAAGCTGGCAAAAGCTCTGGCCTGGTGGTGGCGATGACTATGCTTTCCCCGTCTTTAATCGGGAAATTGATGTAGTTCATTTTTGAATTCTTTTCCTTGTCTTCCAAGTCAGACTGAGAAATGGCGGTCTGGCAGTGAGGGCACCAAAGAATGGGAAGCTCTTGCCTGTATAGGGCTCCTTTTTTGTATAAATCAATCAAAGACCATTGAGAAACTTTGGTTGGCAAGGGAGCGATAGTGCTGTATGTCTTGCTCCAGTCAACTGAAATACCCAAACTGTTCCAAAGATTCCTATACGTTTCGATTCCTTTTTCTGTTTCTTTCAAGCAAAGATCGATGAATTCTTTTTTGGTAGTTCTGCTTTTGTCTATTTTATATTTCTTTTCAACAAATCTTTCGGTAGGGAGGCCATTGTCATCGAAACCCATCGGATAGAAGACTTTGAATCCCTGCATTCTTTTGTATCTGACAATGAATTCAGCCTGAGCGTATGACATGATGTGCCCGGCGTGGAGATGATCGGCTGAAACATATGGAGGGGGAGTGTCAACGACAAAAAGCCTGTCTCCTTCATTGAAAGAGAATTTGAATAATTCCTTTTTGTCCCAGTCTTTTCTCCACTTTTCTTCAACTGTTTTAAAATCGTAGTTTTTGTCCATTTTTTGTTGTTTTTTGATTACTATTACAGTATAATAAAAGAAAAGAGATATGTCCAATCCAAAAGCAAAAAACAAGAAAATAGCTATTTTTGAAGGGAATAAAATTAGAAGAGTTTGGGATGACAAAAAGGAGAAATGGTATTTTTCTGTCGTTGATGTTGTTAAATCTTTGATTGAACAATCAGACTTTCAGACTGCTAGAAAATATTGGAATAAGTTAAAAGAAAGGCTTGTAATTGAAGGAAGTCAAGCGGTGACAAATTGTCACCAGTTGAAATTAGTCGCTGCGGACGGAAAGATGCGTGAGACAGACGTAGCCGACACAGAAACAATGTTCAGAATAATCCAATCAATTCCTTCCCCCAATGCGGAACCTTTCAAGATTTGGCTGGCTCGAGTCGGATATGAAAGAGTTGAAGAAACTGAAGATCCGGAAAAGGCTATTCAAAGAGCTTTACTGACTTACCTAAAGAAAGGATATTCTAAGTCGTGGATTGACTTAAGATTAAAGAGCATTGAGATAAGGAAGGATTTGACTAACGAATGGAACGAGAGAGGCGTTAGAGAATCCGATGAGTTTGCCATTTTGACTGACGATATAACATTTGCCTGGGCGGGACTGAGGACTAAGGATTATAAAAAGCACAAAAAGCTGAAGAAAGAAAACTTGCGAGACAATATGACTAATTTGGAATTAGTTTTAAATATGCTGGCTGAAGCTTCTACAATAGAAATATCAAAAAAAGACGAGCCAGAAACATTTACACAAAACAGGGCTGTTGCTAGGAAGGGAGGAGAAGTTGCTGGCACAGCCAGAAAACAATTAGAGAAAAAAATAGGCAAATCGGTTATTTCTACAGAGAATCATATTAAAAGACTGCATGGCAAACATTAATCCTAGTAACCCATTAGCTGATAGAATGCGCCCCGAAACTTTAGAGGAGTTTTTAGGGCAAGAGGAAATTGTCGGAGAGAAGAAGCTGTTAAGAGAAGCAATCAAGTCGGACAAGATTCCTTCAATGATATTCTGGGGCCCTCCGGGAACAGGCAAGACAACTCTGGCTTTTATAATCGCTAAGCAAACTAAGTCTGAGTTTATCCGCATTTCGGCAGTTTCTTCTGGAATGAAGGATTTGAGGGAAGTGATTGAGAGAGCGAGGGTTGATCAGAGGCTAGGGAAAAGAACAATTCTTTTTATCGATGAAATCCATCGCTGGAATAAATCTCAGCAGGATGGTCTTCTTCCGCATATTGAAAGCGGTTTGATTACTTTGATCGGAGCGACAACTGAAAATCCCAGTTTTGAAGTCAGAGGAGCCTTATTGTCCCGTTCCCGAATTTTTGTCTTTAAACAATTATCAAAAGAAGATATTTCTTCCCTTATCAAAAAAGCCTTGAAGGACAAGAAGAAAGGATTAGGAGAATCGAAAATTAAGATTGACAAGAAGGCGATTGATTTGCTTTCCAATATCAGCAATGGAGACGCCAGGTCAGCTTTGAATATTTTAGAATATGCTGCTTCGGTTTCTCAAAAGATTGATGTTGAATTGATCAAGGAGGCGACTCAGAAAGCAGCTTTATTGTATGATAAAGATGGGGAAGAGCACTACAATATTATTTCAGCTTTGCATAAATCAATGAGGGGATCGGATGCTAATGCAGCTTTGTATTGGCTGGGTCGAATGGTTGAATCGGGAGAGGATCCTTTGTTCATAGCTCGCCGTTTAGTCCGTTTTGCTTCAGAAGATATCGGGCTGGCTAATTCAAGAGCTTTGGAACAGGCTGTCGCTACCTATCAAGCCTGTCATTTTATCGGTTATCCTGAATGCAACGTGATTCTAGCCCAAGCGGTTGTCTATATGAGCAAATGCAAGAAATCAAATGAGCTGTATATTGCCTATGGCAAGGTAGCTGAAGATGTCCGCAATCACGGCAACCTTCCAGTTCCTTTGCATTTGAGGAATGCTGTTTCTAAATTAATGGATGAGATTGGATATGGTAAAGGGTATAAATACAGTCCTGAATTTGGATATAAAGAAAAACAAGAATACTTGCCAGACAGATTGAAAGGAAAAAAGTATTTGAAAGATTGATATTCTGTTGACATTAAAAATAGTATTGATATAATTAAAGCAATGAAAAAAGAAAATAATGAAAATCTAGGTTTGTCCTCTCTCTCTCTCTCTCTCTCTCTCTCTCTCTCTCTGGTATAATATC
>JBAQMJ010000060.1:0-16436 GCA_049302695.1 Minisyncoccales bacterium | reverse complement strand
GGATAAGAGATTAAAAGAAGCCTTAAAATATTTAGGAAAATGACATTAAAATCATTTGTTAGAAAAATGCTTCCCAAGGATTTGATCAATCTGTACCATTTATGGATGGCTTTTTTTGCCGCTCTTTATTACGGATTTCCTTCAAGGAAAATAAAGGTAATTGGAATTACTGGAACTAATGGCAAATCAACTACTTTAAATATCACTGCAAAGATTTTGGAAGAAGCTGGATATAAGGTGGCTGCTCTGACGTCAATTGTTTTTAAGATAGGGGAGAAGGAAGAAGAAAACAAATTAAAAATGACTATGCCTGGGAGGTTTGTGATTAATAGTTTTTTAAGCGAAGCAGTCAAAGCTAAGTGCGATTATGCTTTAATTGAAACAACTTCTGAGGGGGTAGTCCAGAGCCGCCATCGTTTTATTGATTTTAAAACAGCCCTGATCACTAATCTTAATCCAGAACATATTGAATCGCACGGAGGATTTGATAACTACAAAAGAGCTAAAGGTAAATTCTTTAATGATGTTACAGGAACGCATATTATCAATATGGATGATAAGCATGCAGGATACTTTGCATCTTTTTTTGCAAACGACATCATTACCTATGGCATTCAAAATCAAAAATCAGATATTAGGGGAGAGAATATTATAGCTACTTCTAATGGTTCTAAGTTTACCGTCAAAGGAGTTGAATTCAATTTGAAGATTTTGTGTGATTTTAATATCTATAATGCTTTAGGAGCTATCGCCATTGCTACTTCTGAGGGAGTTAGTCTGGATATTTGCAAGAAAGGAATTGAAAAAGTTTCTCAGATTGCTGGAAGAATGGAAAAGGTAATCGAAAAACCTTTTCAAGTTTTTGTTGATTACGCTTTTGTGCCAGTAGCTTTGGAAAAAGTATATGAATTCGTGAAGCTAAAAACAGGAAAACTGATATGTGTTTTGGGTTCTTGCGGAGGAGGAAGAGATAAATGGAAGAGGCCGGTCTTGGGAGAATTGGCTGATCGTTACGGAGATGTAATTATTGTTACCAATGAAGATCCGTACGATGAAAAGCCGGAAGATATTATCGATCAGGTTTCAGTCGGGGTGAAGAACAAAGACAAACTATTGAAGATTTTTAATAGAAGAGAGGCAATACGAAAGGCTCTATCCTTAGCCAAAGAAGGGGACGTTGTTGTTATTACTGGCAAAGGTTGCGAGCCTTGGATATGCTGGGAAGATGGAAGAAAGGAAGCTTGGGATGATAGGAGGATAGTCAGAGAAGAATTTGATAAGCTTAACCTTGATTGACAAACTCTTTTAATCGGTATACTTTTTAGTTAGTTCCTCTGATGGAGGGGAAACACCATGGAAGAAGACATCAGTCTGTTAATCCGGGAAATTTTAATCAATCGGCTCGCTTCGCTAAAAAAGCAAGTCGAAGCAGTGGATAGCCTTAAGAACAATTGCAGTTCCTTAAAGGTCTGCTATTTCGTGAGGATTCATTTTGCAGTTTATTCTGTCAAAGAAACCCTTGAAGAAGCAATCTCTTGTGCAGAAAAACAGTACCAGGAGAGGTACCATTCAGCGAATGGAATCTATTCTGGAAGATATAAGGTAGCGGTCCTTATATTGAATCCCGAGCAAGCGATGGCCCTTATTGATTCTGGAGATGCTGAGCCTTTCGCTCGGATTATGCAAGAGGAAGACATCTTCACGAATGTTCAAAAGGTTCTTGGGCTGACCAAAGAGAAATTTCTCTCGGTAGGATGTTCGGCTTACATCTTTATCCCGAAAGAAATCTGGAGAAATTATTCTACTTTGTCGGTAGACAAATAAAACACTTAAAACACGTTTTATTTTTTTATTTACTAATATTTAATTTGACAGTTTGCAAAAAATATAACAGATTGCTATTAGTCCCTTGAGTAGGACTAGGAAATATTCTTGGAAGAAAGGTTTGCAAGAGAAATAACAAGGAAAGTTAAGAGAGAGCAAAGGGAAATCAAAAAAGAACTCGATTTTTTAGACGCTTTTTTAAAGAAAAATTACACAGATGCTTTTTTCTATCTCGAGATCCGCTGTTATGGCAATCTCAGGGCCGTTGTTATGAACGAAGACTATGGGAAGGTGGTCAGTGAGGGGAGAGATATGATCGACAGCATATCGCTCCGTTCAGCAGAACAAAGGCTCTATGTGGGAGTTCCTGTTACCCAGGAGACTATCTCTTATATCGGCAGAATTGGAATGCCAGGCAAGAGCCTGTTTAACAATGATTTCACCCAAAAAACCCTTATGAGGGAGTACGGCTTTACTGTCGAAGATATTAAAATTCTGGAATCTTCAATTTTATTTATTGATCCTGATCGACTGGAATAGTTGATTAATCCTACTTATTTTTTACATGACGTCGTATCAGACGTCTTTTCGTTTTTCTTGACATAAAGCCTTTTTCGAGTAAAATGAAGGTGGCTTATGAATATACACATAGCCCTTACGGGGGAGCCATTTTTTAGTATTTTCGGAATAAACTTTACCAACACATTTATTTTGGCCATTTTTTGCGCACTTTTAATTATCGGTGCGTTTTTGTTTGCCCTAAGAAAAAGAGAGCTTATTCCCGGCAAAATGCAGAATTTTTTTGAGTGGATATTGGAAACAATTTATAATTTGTTTGACGGAATGACTGGAGATAAGAAAAAAACAGCAGAGATTTTTCCATTGGCCGCAACTTTGTTCCTTTTTATCTTAGTTAATAATTTGATAGAGGTAGTCCCCGGATTGGGGATTTTTCCTTTTTTAAGATCGCCTAGCTCAGATATGCATTTTACTTTAGCTCTAGCTATTTTCTCAATGGTTTTTATCCATGTCTGCGCTATTCAGAAATTAGGAGGAATTGAATATTTGAAAAAATATATTAAATTCGAAAGCCCTATCATGTTTTTTGTCGGAGCTTTGGAGGCGATGGGAGAGATCACTAGAACAATATCCCTCGGAGTCAGGTTATTCGGAAACCTATTCGCTGGAGAGATATTGTTGACGGTAGTCTCTTTCTTGGTTCCGTACTTAGTTCCCTTGCCGTTCTTGGGACTGGAGATATTCGTCGGTTTCATCCAGGCATTAGTATTCTCATCATTAATAACTGTATTCTATGTCACAACAACAGCCGAAGAAGAACATTGATCTTGGATATGTGATGATGATGGGAGGGCAATTAGGATTAATGATTGCTTTGCCGATGGTTTTAACAGTAGCATTGGGAGTATGGATAGATAAGAAGATGAACACGTTCCCGATATTCTTAGTGGTAATGATTTTATTAGGAATGGGATTAACAATCGTGAATGTGTATAAGTTTATAATTCCTTTTTTGGAAAAAAGGTCGGAAAGAGAAGATAATAAAAATATAAATAAATAAAAATATGGATCCATTAACACAAATCGCAGCAGCATTAGCAATCGGATTGGGAGCCATCGGACCTGGAGTCGGAATCGGTTTAATCGGTTCAAAAGGTTCTGAGGCTATCGGAAGAAATCCAGAAGCTTCATCAAAAGTTCAGACAGGTATGATTTTGGCCATCGCCTTCGCCGAAGCTATCGCCATTTACGCCTTAGTTATTTCTTTGATTATATTATTCGTCTAAGCAACAAACAATGAACAGCGTAGAAATAGATTGGAAAATATTAGTCGGGCAGATAATCAACTTTGCAATTCTCTTTTTTGTTTTAAAGAGCTTTATTTATCGTCCTTTTCTTAACTTAATGAAATCAAGAAGAGAGAAGATTGAAGAGGGGATAAATAAATCCATTGAAGCCGATGACCGTTTGAATAAGGTTCAGGAATTAAGGCATGACATGGAAAGAAAGACTGAAGAAGAAAAGAAGAAGATTTTGTCACTAGCAGAAGTTGATGCTAAAAAAAGAGCCGAAGAATCTCTCAGGAAATCAGAAGAAGAGAGGCTGACTCTTTTAGCTAAAGCGGAGAAAGAAGCAAAAGAATTGAAAGAAAAGGAAAGCGAAAAGACAAAAAAGGAAACTATCGATAATGCTTTCGCTCTAGCCGAGAAGCTTTTGAAAGAAAACATTGACGAGAAAAAAGGAAAGCAGATAACCGATGAATTCTTAAAGAAACTAAAGGCATGAAAGTAGAAAAGGAAATTTCTTCCTGGGCACGCGCCCTTTATCTAGCGCTTGAAGAGAATCCAGGCAAAGCCAAGGAGATTTTTTCTAATCTTAAAAAGTCTTTAGACAAAAAAGAATTTCTCCTGCCTTCAATTCTGAAGAAATTAGAAAGAATGATTTCCAAAGAAAAGAAAGCAGAATTGTTTTTATCTCATGATTTGAACGATCATGATAAAAATGAAATCAAGGAAAAGATTAAAGGAACATTAAAAGGAATAGAAAAAGTCGACGATGTTTTGGACGAATCCCTTTTGGCAGGATTCCGTTTGAAAACAAAAGATGTGTTGGTAAAGGCCTCGATGAAAGATGTTTTGTCGAAGCTAAAAAACAAAATATATGGACATAATTGAACAATTTAAAAAACAGCTAGAAGGATTGGACGTTTCTCCTGAAATGGAAGAAGTGGGCGAAGTGACCGAAGTTAAGGATGGGGTCGTAAAGATTTCCGGACTTAAGAGCGTAGAGAACTTCGAGATGATTGAGTTTGACGAAGCCAATGTTATGGGTTTGGTTTTAAACCTGGAAGAATACGAAGTCGGTGCCGTTATCTTGGGCTCCGATAAAAACATAAAAGAAGGAACAACTGTCAAGAGGACTAAAAAGGTTTTCTCCGTGCCGGTGGGTGAGGGCCTTTTAGGCAGAGTGGTTGATCCTTTAGGAAGACCTCTTGATGGAAAAGGAGAGATTAAGGCCACAGAATATCTTCCCTTGGAAAGAAAAGGGCCTTCTGTTATTGAAAGACAGCCGGTGACTAAGCCTCTTCACACTGGAATCAAAATGGTTGATGCTTTGATTCCGATTGGAAGAGGACAGAGAGAATTGATTATTGGAGACAGGGGACTAGGAAAGACGGCTATCGCTTTGGATGCCATTATTAATCAGAAGCACGAAAAGAACAGACCATACTGCATCTATGTTGCTTGCGGACAGAAGAAAGCCAAGGTTAAAAGATTGATTGCTACCTTGGAAAAAGAAGGAGCAATGGAATACACAACAGTTGTTTGTGCTTTTCCCGATGACCCTGCCAGCTTTATCTATCTAGCTCCTTTTGCTGGAGCAACTATTGGAGAATATTTTAGAGACAATAAGCAAGATGCTTTAGTTGTTTACGATGATTTAACTAGACAAGCTTGGGCATGGAGAGAAATATCTTTGATTTTAAGACGTCCGCCCGGGAGAGAAGCGTACCCTGGTGATGTTTTCTATCTCCACTCAAGATTATTGGAAAGAGCAGCCATGTTATCAAATGAAAGAGGGGGCGGTTCTTTAACAGCTTTGCCCATTATTGAAACTCAAGCTGGAGATATTTCTGGATACATTCCAACCAATGTAATTTCTATTACAGATGGTCAAATATTCTTAGATTCAACTTTATTTAGAAAAGAACAAAAGCCAGCTATTAATATTGGAACATCTGTTTCCAGGGTAGGTTCATCAGCTCAAATGAAAGCAACAAAGAAAGTTGCTGGAAGATTGAAGCTTGATTTGGCTCAATTCCAAGAATTGGAAAGATTCTCTGAATTCACTGAAGAATTGGATCCTCAAACCAAGAAGACAATTGAAAGAGGCAAGAGAATGAGGTTGCTATTAAGACAGGCTGATTTAGTTCCTCTTCCGATTGAAAAAGAAGTTATCGTTATTTTCACCGGAGTTAATAGCGATATCGAAGAGGTTCCAATGGATAGGATAAAAGAATTTGAAACAGAAGTTTTAAGAGGCGTTGAATTAGAAAAGCCAGAAATTCTTAAAGAAATTAGAGATACTGGAGATATGACTGATAAGAGCAAGTCAGACATTTTAGAAATAATTAAGAAGATCAAGAAGAACTATGGAGCTTAAAGAGGTAAAAGCCAAAATAGGTTCAGTTAAGAATATTTCAGAGTTAACTTCTGCTCTTGAAACTTTTTCAGCTTTGAAAATGAAGAAAACTCAGAAAAGGTTTTTAGAATCAAAGCCTTTCGCCCAGCAAATGGCAAAAATGCTGAGGGATATGGAAAAGGTTTTGAAAGAAGGAAATTCTGTTTTTCTTGAAAAAAGGCCAGTTGAAAATATTTTGGTTTGCGTTGTTGCTTCAGACAGAGGATTCTGCGGATCATTCAACGCAAGTATTTTGAAATTTGCTGATAGAGAGATTGCGAAGACAAGAGAAGAGGGAAAGGTGGAGATTATGCCCATTGGAAAGAAGGCGGTCGCACACTACAGCAAAAAAGAAAACACTAAGTATAGTTTTTCTGGAGTCGGTGATTATTGGGAGTTTAAACAGACTAAGGAAATATCAGATTTATTGATCAAGGGATTTATTGAAAATAAGTATCAGAAAGTATATATTTTCTATACTCACTTCCAGTCATCTTTTATCCAGAAACCTTCAGTCGTTCAACTATTTCCTTTAGAGCCTGCAACAGTAGATAACTTTTTAAGGAAAGAGGACAGTGTGGCTTGCGAGACTAATACTAATTGTTTGCTGGAGCCGTCTTCACAAGTTATCTTGGACGAAATAATCCCAGTATTTATCGAATATTTGATTTATCAGTTCATTCTTTCAGCTAATACTTCGGAGCATTCAGCTAGAATGATAGCAATGAGAAATGCATCAGATAACGCTAAGGAAGTTTTGGAAGAATTGAGACTGGTGTATAATAAAGCAAGGCAAGAACAAATTACTTCTGAGGTCTGTGAAATATCATCGACTAAGGAAGCAATGGAATAAAAATAAAAAACATATGGCAAAAATAACACAAGTTATCGGGCCGGTGATAGATGTGGAATTTGAAGAAGGGAAAGTTCCTGCCCTATACACCGCTCTCAGATTAAAAGAAAAGGATTTGGTTCTTGAAGTAGAACAGGAGCTTGGCGAAGACAAAGTCAGGTGTTTAGCTATGGGTCCGACAGAAGGATTGAAAAGAGGAGATGAAGTCATTGATACCGGCGAACCGATTATGGTTCCAGTCGGCAAGGATGCTTTAGGAAGATTGTTGAATGTTTTAGGAGAGCCGATTGATAATGCTGGAGAAATTAAGGCTGGAAGAAGAGAGCCAATCCATAAGAAGGGTCCTGAATTAAAAGATCAGAAATCAGAGATTGAAATATTGGAAACTGGAATTAAGGCGATTGATTTATTATGTCCTCTTCCAAAAGGAGGAAAGGTGGGATTGTTCGGAGGCGCTGGAGTAGGCAAGACAGTTTTGATTCAAGAACTGATTACCAATATTGCTAAATTCCATCAAGGCTATTCAATTTTTGCTGGTATTGGAGAAAGATCAAGAGAAGGCAATGATATCTTCAGAGAAATGAAAGAAGCCGATACTCTTAAGAACACTTGTTTGGTTTTCGGACAGATGAATGAGACTCCTGGAGTCAGATTGAGAGTTCCTTTCACCGCCATGACTATTGCTGAACACTTCAGAGATGTAGAAAAGAAAGACGTCCTATTATTTATGGACAATATTTTCAGATTTGTTTTAGCCGGTTCCGAAGTTTCTGCCTTATTGGGAAGAATTCCTTCACAAACAGGATACCAGCCGACATTGTCTTCTGAGGTGGGTGCATTGCAGGAAAGAATTACTTCAACTGAAGATGGTTCTATTACTTCAGTTCAAGCCATTTATGTCCCAGCTGATGATTTAACCGATCCAGCTATTGTTGCCACCTTCTCTCACTTGGATTCATCTCTAGTATTGTCTCGTGCTATTGCTTCTCTTGGCATCTTCCCAGCTGTTGATCCCTTAGAATCAACTTCATCATTGTTGAATCCTAGGATTGTTGGAGAAAAACACTACAAGGTTGCAACAGAAGTTAGGAAGATTCTTCAGAGATATAAAGAGCTTCAAGACATTATCGCTATTTTAGGAATTGAAGAGCTGGCCGAAGAAGACAAGGTTGTAGTTTCTCGAGCTAGAAAGATTCAGAAGTATTTGTCTCAGCCTTTTTCAGTGGCCGAAGTATTTTCTGGCATTCCTGGAGTATATGTAACCATTGAAGAGACTATTGAAGGTTTTGAGAAGATTATTTCGGGAGAGCTTGATCACAAGTCAGAAGGAGACTTTTTTATGAAAGGAAATATTAAACAAGTTATTGCATGAAGGTAGAAATACTAACACCAGAAAAAAAAGTATTTGAAGGGGATGTTGATATTTTAACTGTGCCTACTCGCTCAGGCGTTGTTTCGATTATGTCCAATCATGCTTCTTTAGTCTCAGCTGTTGAAGCAGGGGAGATAAGGGCGAAGACAAAAGATGGAGAAAAGATATTTGAATGCGAAAAAGGAGCGCTGGAAACAATCAATAACAAAACAATCCTGCTTTTGAGAAAATGCAGGGAGAAATAAGGGACAGGGTTTCGGCCCTGTTTTTATTATTGACATTTATTTGAATGAGACTAAAATAATTATGGTGAAAGATGGCTCCTTCTAAAATTGTTGCCTTTGACTATATAGTCAAAGGCAGGCGGTACTGTGTGGCAATGACTGTAGAGGAAGACGTTTCTCCAGTTACAGCCTGTGGAAACTTTGGCGAAACCTTCGGAAGATATCAATATCTTTTCGATGTGCTTTTGGCAGAGCTTCCAAACGGGATGCTGGGCATTGACCAGGATGTATATTCTTGGGTTAAGGAAATGTCCCCAGCGGAAAAGCTCGAGATCGACAAGATTCTTGTCGCTTTCGGAATAGAGGTCTTAAATAGACCTCATCATCTTTTATTGGACAAAATATAATTTTTTAATTAGAATAAAGGAAAGAAATATGAAAATACAGGAAATATTTGATTTAGCTATAAAGATGGGGATTGAATCCGACTTCAGAGGCAGAGATGGAGTTGAGAAAGTTTTGGCTAGAAAAAATAAAAAGTACGAAGCTTTATCAGAAAAAGCTAAAGAGGAATTTGATAAAGAAGCCTTAACTAATCCTTATCTAGACACAAGGATTTATAATATTGCCGAAGATAAGGAAATTAAAAAGGTTTTAGTCGGAATTGATATCGATACTTCAGAATTATTATTAGCTAAACAGCTGGGAGACATTGATTTGGTTGTTGGGCACCATCCAGTTGGAAGAGGATTGGCTGGATTGGCTGACATTATGGATCTTCAGGCAGATGTGTATAATTATTATGGCGTTCCGATAAATGTTGCGGAATCTTTAAATTCAACAAGAATCAGCGAGGTTGCTAGAGGTATTTCTGGCAGCAACCATCAGAAGTCAGTTAATGCTGCTGCAATTTTAGGCATTAATTTTATGAATGTCCATACGCCGGCAGACAATCTGGTTGCTAAGTTTTTAAAAACATTAGTTGAAAAAGAAAATCCAGAGAGGGTAGAAGATTTAATCGAATTATTAAAAAATGTTCCTGAATACAAAGAGGCGATAAAGATAGGGGTCGGACCTAAGGCTATAACTGGGAGACCAGAAAGCAGATGCGGGAAAATAGCGGTAACTGAAATTACTGGAGGAACCGAGGGATCGCCCAAGCTATTAGAAAAAATGTCTCAGGCAGGGATTGGAACAACTTTAGCTATGCATGCTTCAGAAGAACACAGAAAAGAAGCTGAAGCTGCCCATATCAACGTTATTATTGCTGGACACATTTCTTCAGATTCTTTAGGAATGAATTTGTTTTTAGATGAATTAGAGAAAAAAGGAATTGAAATTATTTGTTCGAGCGGGCTTACAAGAATTAAAAGATTTTAACCATATATCCATTCTTGAGCTTGTAATTTAATTTAGATCTGTAGTAATTTCTGACACCAACGCCAGAGATTATCTTTAATTCTTTTATTTTGAATTCATTTTTTATTATCTTTTCGGCTTCGTTTATCAATTTCATTCCCAGTCCTTTGTGCTGAATGGGGGAGTTTTTCTTTGAGATTGAAGCAGCTTGGCCATAGACGTGAAGTTCTCTGATGACAGCATTATTTTTATTTATTCTTAATCTTAAAAGAGAATAGAGATGTTTTCTATTCTTATCTTCGAAGCTTAAGAATATTTCCTTACCATTTGAAGCACTGTAGTCATCCCTGAAAAGAACAACCTTTTCTTTGGCCATGTCTTTAATTTCTCTACATCTGATGCATTGGCATTGCCACCCCTCTTTTTTCATATCGATATCAATCATTTGCCTTATATTAGATGTTTTGGCTCCGCCTTCAACAATTAATGGAGAGGGAATATCTCTGATAATCCTTTCAATTCTTACATATCTAGGAACCAGCTTCTTAATTTCTTTTATCGTTTCAATTAACTGTTTCTCTGTATACGGCTTGTATTGTTTTTTAAGATACATTTTGTATAGCGGAGCTTCTTTGACTAGGGCGCAGGGATATATTTTCAGATAGTCTGGCTTGAAGTTTTCATTGAAGAATAATTCTTTGAACATTTCTATATCTTTTTTCGGATTTGAGCCAGGCAAATTAAGCATCATTTGATAGGCAATTTTAAAACCAGCATTTCTCAATATTTCGGTTGCCTTAATGGTTTCTTCTATTCCGTGCCCTCTTTTGTTCAATTTTAAAACATCTTCATATATTGACTGGACTCCCAATTCTATCTTAGTCGCTCCCAGCTTTCTCATTTCTTCTACTTCTTTTGGGTTGATAAAGTCGGGCCTAGTTTCAAAAGACAGGCCAATAATCCTATGCTCAGTTTTTTCGTTTTTCTTCTGAGCTTGCTTTAATTCTTTCCATAACTGATTAATGCTTTTTCGTTTTTCTTCTTGATCTTTTTGATGGTTGGCCGCTTCAAAGCATTTTTTAACAAACCATATCTTATATCTTAAGCTATACGATGACCACGTTCCGCCGATCATTCTTAAATCTATTTTGTCGGCTGGATGCCCGGACATTTCTAAAACTTCTATCCTTTTCTGGACTTGCAAATAGGGGCTGTATTTTAGCTTTTTAGCTCTTTCTACCGCTGGTTCGCCAGAGAGATAGCTTTTGGGAATATTGACCTCGGTAGGGCAATATAGGCACTGTCCGGGGCACTTATACGGCTTGGTTAAGACAGAAACATTGACGATTCCGGAAAGAGATCTGACAGGTCTGGTTTTTAACAGTTTTTCCAGCTTTTCATTGCTTTTTATCCTTTTTTCTTTGACTAGATTGTGGTATTCTTTAAGCAAGGAAATATTAGAAGGACAGAGTATTTTATGTGATTTGGCTATTTTTCTTTTAGCCGAAGACAGTCCCTTTTGGTTCTGGGCTTTCAATAGTTCTTCAATTATTAATTCGTTTGAATTCATGGATATTAATTACGCTAAACAAATATTAAAGAAGACAGTTTCGGATTATAACAGTATTGCCGATAAATATTCAAGTGTGAGGGAAAAGGATTGGAAGGAAATGGATTTTCTGTTTGATAAATATCTTAATTCAAAAGATAGGGTTTTAGATCTAGGTTGTGGGAATGGCCGTTTCTATAGCCCTTTTATTAAAAAAGAAGTTGAATATATTGGAGCTGATCCTTCTTTAAATTTAATAAATATTGCCAAGAAAAATCATCCTCAAGCTGACTTCAGAGTTTCTTTAGTTGATTCTCTGCCTTTTGTCGATAATTATTTTGACAAAGTTTTTAGCATTGCCGTTCTTCATCATATTCCTTCTCTTGATTTGCGTTTGCAATTCTTAAAGGAGGCCAAGAGAGTTTTAAAATCTAATGGCTACTTAATCTTAACAGTTTGGGATTTAAAAGAAAAGCTTAAGGGCGATGGCCTATTCGGATGGTTGAGAATAGGAAAGCTCGATAGAAAAGATGTTTTATTGCCTTGGTATGGAAGCGAGGATACTTATTTCCATAGTTTTAATTTAGAAGAATTATCTGATTTGGTAATTGAATCTGGATTTAAAGTAGCTGAAAAAGGGGAAATTTTAGTTGGAGAGAGACCATATCGTAATTTTTATGTGGTTGCTTCAAAGGAGTCAGAAATAAAAGAAGGCGAATCGTGTATTAAATAGTGTTAGGGAATAATAACTTTTTGATTTATAATTTTAGTGCTAAAATATATACATGACAAAAAAACAAGAAATTGAAGTTAAATATAATATAGTTGTTTCCGGTGCAGCCGAAGTGGGGCATTGCTGTGAGAAGATTGAAGAGATATCTAAAGAAGTCGGCCGGGAGATAGCCAGACAGCAGCATACCTTAGTCTCTGGAGCTACAACCGGCGTTCCTTATTTCTCAGCCATTGGCTGCAATGAGGAGGGAGGATTTAATGTGGGATTCTCTCCAGCTGCTACAGAGAAAGAACACCTGAAATCATACAAGCTTCCCTTGGATCCTTTTAATATTATGATTTACACTGGAGCTGATTACGCTGGTCGCGATATTATCATGACCAAATCAGCTGATGCGGTGATTATTGTTTGTGGAAGAATAGGGACTCTTCATGAATTTACTACTGCTGTAGAAACTCAGAAGATTATAGGAGTTTTGGAAGGAACTGGAGGCATGGCTGACAAGATTAGAGGTATTGCTGAAAGTTACTGCCGAATCGCTAAAAAGATTATTTACGAACGAGACCCTAAGATTTTAGTTCAAAGGGTGATCAAGGAAATTAGTCATCAGAAAAATGATAATTTAAAAATACTTGAAAAAATAATATGAAAACGGTAAAGAAAGCAATTAAAAAGAAGATTGTTAAAAAGGCGATTAAGAAAATAACCAAGAAGGTAGTTAAAAAAGAGAAGAAGCTGGGAAAGATTACCCACTATTTCGATAAGCTTAAGGTGGTGGCAATTAAACTGTCAGACACTGTTTCGGTTGGAGACACTATTAGAATTGTTGGCGGAGAGAATACTGATTTTAAACAAAAGATTGTTTCAATGCAATTCAAGCATGAGAAATTGAAGAAGGCTAAGAAAGGGCAAGAGATAGGGATAAAAGTAAAAGAAAGAGCTAGAGAGGGATACAAAGTTTTTAAAATATGAAGTTCATCGCTGATTTCCACATTCATTCCAAGTTTTCTCGAGCTACAAGCGAGAAAACTGATTTGGAAAATATAGCCAAGTGGGCGGAAATCAAAGGAGTAAAAGTTATTGCTTCTGGTGATTTTACCCATCCTCAATGGATTAAAAATATTAAAGAAGAATTGAAGCCGGCTGAACCCGGACTGTTTCAATACAAAGATTCTCCCGTTAGGTTTATATTAACTACGGAAATTAGCTGTATTTATTCAAAAGGAGGAAAGACAAGAAAGATTCATTTGGTTGTTTTAGCTCCTTCAATTGAAACTGCAGAAAAGATAAATGAAGAATTATCAAAGATTGGAAATCTTAAATCAGACGGCCGTCCAATATTAGGATTGGATGCCAAAGAATTAGTTAAAATTGTTTTGAATGTTTCTTCTGATTGCATGGTTATCCCAGCTCATTGTATGACTCCTTGGTTTGGATTGTTTGGATCTAAATCAGGATTTGATTCCCTAGAGGAATGTTTTGAAGAAATGTCTTCATCGATCTACGCGATTGAGACCGGGCTATCAGCTGATCCGGCAATGCTTTGGAGGCTTCCTGATGTGCGAAAGATTAGTATTATTTCTAATAGCGATGCTCATAGTCCCGAGAAAATAGGAAGAGAGGCTAATGTTTTTGATGTTGAATTAAGTTATTATGCTATTGTTGAAGCGATTAAAACTAAAAAAGGATTCCTAGAAACAATCGAATTCTATCCTCAGGAGGGTAAATACTTTGGAGACGGGCATCGTGCTTGCAATATCTATATGAATTCTAAGGATTCAAAAACGTACAATGAAATTTGTCCGATTTGCGGAAAGCCTTTGACTATCGGTGTTATGAATAGAATTGAAAAATTAGCGGATAAGCCAGAAGGATTTATTCCTGAAAATGTCATTCCTTTTCGAAGCATTGTTCCCTTGAAGGAGATTATTGGAGAAGCTTTGGATGTCGGTCCTGGAACCAAAAGTGTTGATGCTGAATATCAGAAATTAATTAAGGCATTTAAATCAGAATTTAATATATTGCTTGACGTTCCCTTTAATGAATTGAAAGAAATTGCTTTTAGTTCTATAGCTGAGGGGATAATAAAGGTGAGAGAGGGAAAAGTAAACATATCTCCAGGGTTTGATGGAGAATATGGTAAAGTTAAAATATTTTCTGATGTTGAAAAGAGGGAAGCAATAAGGCAGAAAACTTTGTTTTAATATCATATTTTTACTTGAATAATTTATGATCCGGTGATAGTATTTCAGTATCAAAGTCGATTATTATTAATTTATTAAAATTAAAAATATGTTTTATACAATACTGATAATTATTATTTTCGTTCTCATTATTTCTATTCGTCAAATTAATCAATATGAGAATGGAATTAAGTTTACCTTAGGTAAGTTCACTGGAACTATGCATCCTGGCTGGAATTTAGTTTTTCCTATTTTTCAATCATACAGAAAGATTGACATGAGGGTTAAGGCAGTAGATGTTCCTGATCAAGAAGCAATTACCAGGGACAACATTTCGGTGAAAGTTAATGCAGTCATTTATTATAAGATAAGTTCAGCCGAGCAGGCGATATTGCAAGTAGAAGACTTTTATTACGCTGTTTCACAGCTGGCTCAGACAACAATGAGAAATGCCATCGGGCAAGTTGAATTAGATGAATTGCTATCTCAGAGAAGCAAGGTTTCTGGAAGCATCAAGACTATAATAGAGGAAAGCGCCAAGACATGGGGAATCAGCGTTTCCGATGTTGAATTAAAAGACATCACTCTTCCTGAAGAAATGAAAAGAGTTATTGGAAGACAGGCTGAGGCTGAAAGAGATAAGAGGGCTGTTATTATTAAAGCTGAAGGAGAGGTTGTCGCTGCAACCAATATGGCTAAAGCAGCTGAGATCCTTTCTCATGCTGAAGGAGCTCTTCACTTAAGGACATTGCAGACTATTACCGATGTTAGCGCTGACCAGTCTAACACAATGATATTTACTATTCCTTTAGAAGTATTGAGGGCGTTTGAGAATATTAATAAAAAGTAATAAGAGGAGCCGGGGATTTCCCCGGTTTTTTATTGCAAATATTTAGCTTTATTGTAGTTGTGCTCTTCTAGTGTTTTTGAGAAGATTGTTTCTCCATTTGGAGCTGAAAGGTAATAATAATAGTTTGTTTTAGTTGGATAAATTGCTGCCATAATACTGTCTATTCCTGGATTGCTGATTGGTCCTAAAGGAAGCCCGTCAACTCTATATGTATTATATGGAGAATTGATTTGAGTATCTTTAGTGTATACTTTTAGCCCTTCTTTATTTTGAGCATAAAGAACCGTGGCATCAACCTGCAATCTCATTCCGCTATTCATTCTTTTCCAAAGTATTCCAGAGACAATTTTTTTATCATTAAGGGTTTTAACTTCTTTTTCTATCATTGAGGCCATAGTAATTATTTCAAAAATAGTCTTTTTTTGTTTTTTGATTTCATTCTTTAATTCATCGGTCATTTTTTCGTCAAAGTTAGATAGAGATTTTTCAATCAATGTTTCCAGCGTGTCATCCTTGCCGACAAAGTATGTATCGGGAAAGAGGTATCCTTCAAGGGACATATTTTCTGGCTTGTCTTCCAGGAAATCAAATTTTCCAGTTAATTCTGTAATATTTTTGTTTACTTCTTCTTCGGTTGGATAGCCAGTCAAGGAATAGAGTTCATTTTTTGTAGTTATTCCTTTATCAGTCAAATATTCATTTAAATCTCTCAAATCCCATCCTTCAATAATAGTTATTGTTTCTTTGGCTGTTTTTCCGCTGGAAAGAATATTAACTATTTGAGCTATGCCCATCTGGGAAGAAAGAAGATATTCTCCAGCCTGTATTTTAGAATAATTACCTGTAATGGCAGTGTAGACAACAAAAAAATTAACACTATTGATGATTTTTTCTCCTTTAAGATTATTGGCTATTTCTCTTACAGCTTCTCCTTTGTTAATAGAAAAGATTTTAGTTTCGGCTTCATTGCTGGCAGTAGAAAAAAGAGCTTGCGAGACTGCAGCCATGATAACTAAAACAATTATTGTAAAAAATAATGTTATAAATTTTTTGTCTAATTCCATAAATATATCATATTGTAGATTAAAACTATTGACAAGAGATGACAGAGGGGTATAATTTAATCGTAAATATGGAAAACATTATTACAAAACAGATGTATACGGTTGTAAATGCCTGCCTAAAAAACAGAATTTTTAGCTTGGCTATTATTTCATCAGTAAAACAAAAAAGGAGAGGATTTTAAACATAAATAAAATAGATAACAAATAAAATCCTCTCCTTAACGG
>JBAQMJ010000059.1:0-2902 GCA_049302695.1 Minisyncoccales bacterium | reverse complement strand
CTCTTACATCGTCACTGGCATTAAAATAGCCAATTTTCTCCATTTTTCCGCCTTCTACGAACTTCACCTCTATTAAATCCTTGATTCCGAAAAAATTTTCAACAATAAGTTTTGTTACTAACATAGTTTTATAAAAATACATTTATTTGTAAATTTATTATATATTATTCCATAAAAAGAAAAAAGTCAAGCTAATTTTAACAAAAAACCGACAAAAAGTCGGTTTCTATCAGAGTTCAAGCCTTATTTTATCGCCCCCACTTTTTCTGGCTTCAACAGTTTCCTTCTTCCAGATATTGTTCTTAAGATAATGTCGTCTTTTTCGGCATCGACAGAAATAGTGTCGCCAATCCCTATTTCCCCAGTTACAATCTTCATAGCCATTGGATCAAGAATCAACTTCTGAATGATTCTCTTCAAAGGCCTGGCTCCCAAGTTAGGATCAAAACCTTGTCTAGCCAAAGATTGTTTGGCTTTTTCGGTAACGATAATCTTGATATCTTTTTTGCTCAATCTCTTCTGAACCTTATTTAATTCCAAATCAACAATCTGCTTTATTTCCGCTGCTCCTAAATAATCAAAGATAACAATCTCGTCGATTCTGTTGATGAATTCGGGTTTGAATTTTTCCTTCAATGACGCCTGAACCTTGTCTTTTAGTCCTTCTTTCTGGCTCAGCTTAGTATCATCAACAAATCCCAAAGGAGCTTCCTTGGCAATTATCTCTGAACCGACATTGGAAGTCATGATTAAAATAGTATTTTTGAAAGAAACCAATCTGCCCTTAGAGTCGCTTAAGCGCCCATCTTCCAAAACCTGCAATAAAATATTGAAAACTTCAGGATGAGCTTTTTCAATTTCATCTAAAAGGATAACACTATATGGCCTTCTTCTGACTTTTTCCGTCAGCTGTCCGCCCTCGTCGTATCCGACATATCCAGGAGGGCTTCCAATCATTTTAGAGACATCGAACTTCTCCATGTATTCGGACATGTCCACTCTAATCATTGCATTCTCATCATTAAACAAGAACTCAGCTAAAGCTTTAGCAGTCTCAGTCTTGCCCACTCCAGTCGGCCCCAAGAACATAAAAGATCCCAATGGCCTAGATTCTTCAGAAATACCAGCGCGAGACCTTCTAATAGCGTTAGAAACGGCTTTAATTGCCTCCTCCTGGTCGATAATCCTCTTACCCATCTCTTTCTCCATATTCTCCAATTTAAACACCTCAGACTCCAATAATCGGGTCACAGGAATACCTGTCCAGCGCGAGACTACCCTAGAAATCTCTTCCGGCCCTATTTCTTGCTTTAGAATAGGATTCTGTTTCTGAAGCCTCACAATTTTGTCTTCCTGTTTTTTCAATTTAGTGAATAAATCAGGCAAAGTGCCGTACTTAATTTCAGCCACTTTCTGCAAATCCCCTTCTTTCAATAATCTTTCTAAATTGTATTTTTCCTTTTCAATATTTTCCTTTAAATTTTTAATATTGGAAATGGTTTCTTTTTCGGTCTTCCAGCGCATTGAAAAAGCATTGGCTTTTTCTGAAAGCTCAGCCAAAGTTCTATTAATCACCTTATCTCTTCTTTCTAGTGTTTCTTTTTCTTTGGGGGTAGCGCTTTGCAATTCTTTCTTAACTGCTTCCCTTTCAATTTCTAATTTCTGAATTTCTTTTTTTAAATCTTCTAGTTCTGTCGGGTTTGACTCTATTTCTAATCTCAAAGCTGATGATGCTTCATCCATCAAATCAACCGCTTTGTCGGGTAAAAATCTGTCGCTGATATATCGAGCTGACAACTCAGCGGCTGCAACCAAGGCTGAATCTTTAATCTTCAATCCATGATGCAATTCATATTTCTCTTTAATTCCCCTTAAGATAGAAATCGTATCTTCAATTGACGGTTCGACGACATAGATGGGCTGGAATCTTCTTTCCAGGGCCGCATCGCTTTCAATATACTTCTGATATTCCTTCAAGGTTGTTGCTCCGATAGCTCTCAACTCTCCTCTTGATAGGGCTGGCTTTAAAAGATTAGAAGCATCAATCGCTCCCTCGGCTGAACCGGCTCCGATTATAGTATGAAGCTCGTCGATGAACATCAAGTATTTTCCCTCTCCTTTTCTTATCTCCTTTAAAAGCATCTTCACTCTTTCTTCGAATTCTCCCCTATATCTGGTTCCAGCAATCATTGCCCCCAAATCAAGAGAAAGAACTTCTTTTTCTTTCAAACTTTCAGGAACATCTCCTTTAACTATTCTTTGAGCGAGCCCTTCGACAATAGCAGTTTTGCCCACTCCTGGTTCTCCGATAAGGACGGGGTTGTTTTTAGTTCTTCTAGACAAAATCTGCATCAGACGCCTGATTTCATCATCACGGCCGACAACCGGATCAAGTTTTCCTTTTTTAGCTAAATTGGTTAAATTCCTAGTATAGTTTTCCAAAACCTTGTATTTAGCTTCAGGATTAGGGCTGGTTATCTTTTCTCCTCCCCTTAATTGATTGAAAACTTTCTGAGCGGAATAATAATCAAGCTTTCCATTGCTTTCTTCTCCTTCAAAAGTTTTTAAATAATTAGCCTTAGCCAATATCTCTCCAGATAGCGTCCTAATACTCAGCATTCCCAAAAACAAATGTTCCAAAGAAACAAATTCATCTCCCATATTAAAAGCTTCCTCTTTGGCTTTGTCCAAAACATTAACCATGTCTTGGGTGAGGTAGAACTGGCCCATTGGCTGGACGTTTGGAGCTGGAGGAATCTGATTCAATGCCCCTCTGGTTCTTCTTGCCAAATCTTCAATGTCAACATTGATTTTGTTTAAATAGTTTAAAACAATATTATCTTGATCGGAAAGAATACTCGAAAGCACATGCAGAGCATCAACGTGCTGTTGTCCCATATCC
>JBAQMJ010000058.1:0-16578 GCA_049302695.1 Minisyncoccales bacterium | reverse complement strand
TTTTCTCCAGGCTGGACCGGAAGCAGATTCACCAACTCCTCCAGTCATTGGAGTATTGTCATTATTTCCTGACCAGACTCCGACACAAGTATCTTCAGTGCATCCAATGACCCATCCGTCAACGTTTTTTTGAGTGGTTCCGGTTTTAGCAAACACTTTATAATCATCAAATCTTAAATTTGAATTGTATCCGAAAATGGGAGCTCTAGCATTATTATCTGACAAAATACTAGTAATCATTTCGCAGACATTACTTTCTAGAACTTTTCTTGGAGTTTTATTGTTTTCGTAGATTATATTTCCTTCAGCATCTTCTATCTTTATTATTGAAGATGGCTCAATCCTGTATCCATCATTGGCGAAGACTCCATAGGCAGAAACCATGTCTAAAAGATGGACTTCTCCGCCTCCCAATACTAAGGACAGGCCGTAATAACTAGGATCTTCATTAAGGGTGGTAATACCCATTTTCTTGGCTAAAGCGATGCTATCGTTCAATCCAGCCAGGTCCCTTAAGACTTTCACAGCTGGCACGTTTAAGGACTGCGCCAGGGCATTTCTGAGGGTCACAGGGCCTCTAAAAAGGCCATCGTAGTTTACAGGGATATAATCTTTTCCTCCCCATGATCCGAAGTTAGTTAATTCATCAACGACTACAGTTTGGTCGGTTGCTCCTTTTCTGAAAGCTTCGGCATAGACGAAGGGCTTGAAAGATGATCCAGGCTGTCTTCCTGGTCCATCGGTTGCTACATTAAAACTAGGGACAAACTTGCAATTAGTTGCTGGGTCGCATCCTTCGGGCAATGATTCTCCCCAAGGATCGGCCGATCCAACCATGGCTAATATCTGTCCAGTGTGGGGATCGATTGAAACTAGAGCTGAATTATATGCTCCGAATCTCGTTATGTTTTTTTCTACATTTTCCGTAATGGCTGATTCTGCGGCTTGCTGTAATTCCCAGTTAAGAGAAGTGTATATTTTCAATCCTTTAACCTCTAAGAATTCATCGCCATAGTCTTCTGAAAGTTCTTGCTTGACGTATTCAACAAAATGCACAGCCGCTGTTTTAGGAAGCTTATTAAAAGTTATTTCTACTTTTTGAGCAGCGTCTCTTTCTTCGTCGGTGATATAGTGTTCCTCGGCCATTCTTCTCAAGACGTAATCTTTTCTGGCCAGCAAATCGTCTAAGTGGCTTCCATAGGGAGAGTAATAGCTGGGGAGCTGGATGATGGCTGCTAATAAGGCTGATTCTGGAAGAGTCAGATCTTGAGCTGATTTTTGGAAATAAGTTAAAGATGCTTCTTCAATTCCATAGATGTTTACTCCAAAAGGAACTTGGTTTAAATACCATTCAAGAATTTGGTCTTTGCTGTATTGGCTGTCTAATTCAATCGAAAGAACAATTTCTTTTATTTTTCTACTAATGGTTTTATCAGTAGTCAAGAAAGTGCTTCTGATTAATTGCTGAGTTATCGTTGAAGCTCCGTGAGAGTTTGTTCGATTAACGATATCTATTTTGAGCGCTCTGAATATGGCAAGAATGTCTATGCCGAAGTGGGTATAGAAATTAGAATCTTCGGCAGAGATAACGGCTTGCTTCATAATATCTGGAATTTGAGAGAGGGGAACATATGTTCTTTTTTCTTCTCCATAGACACTAGAAAGAAGGATTTTGCCGGTTCGGTCATATATCTTAGTTGATTGATTCATTTGCGCTTCGGTAAAGACTTCCGGTCGGGGAAGGTCCTTGAGGAATACAAAAAATAGAGCAATCATCATTAAGATTATAGCTAATAAGGCATAGCCAGCTGTTTTTAATAGGTTTTTATTTTTTTGTTTCATAGGTTAATATTAGCAAATAACATATTTACAGACAAGGGATTTTTATCTACAATACAATAGAAAGATAATTTACATTATTATATATACAGAAAGTAGTAATTAAATAATATGAAAATAATAACAGAAGAAAATAAAATAGAAGAAATATTGAGCAGGGGGACAGAAGATATTATCGATAGGGAGAATCTCAAGAAGAAATTAATGTCTGGACATCAGTTAAACATTAAATTCGGCATTGATCCGACTGGACCGCTAATTCATTTAGGCAGAGCAACTATTTTAATGAAGTTGAGAGACTTTCAAGATTTAGGGCATAAGATAACTTTGATTATTGGAGACTTCACTGCTTTAATCGGCGATGCATCTGATAAGGATTCAATTAGGAAGCCAAAAACAGAGGCAGAGATTAAGGATAACTTGAAAGACTATCTAAAACAGATTGGAATGATTTTGGATTTAAAGAAAGTTGACGTGAGGCATAATAAAGATTGGTTTGGCAAAATGAAAGCCGAAGAGATTATCAAACTGGCCATGAATTTTACTGCCCAGCAAATGATTCAAAGAAGGAATTTTAAAGAAAGATGGGATAACGACAAGCCGATTGGAGTTCATGAATTATTATACCCACTATTGCAAGGATACGACTCAGTTGTAATTAAATCAGATTTAGAAATAGGAGGATTTGATCAACTATTTAATTTAAAAGCAGGGAGAGAATTGCAGAGAGTTTTTAAGCAAGAGCCGCAAGATGTCATGACCTTAAGAATGATCTATGGCCTAGACGGAAGAAAAATGTCCACTTCTTGGGGGAATGTAATCAACATTTTAGATGAGCCTAAAGATATGTTTGGAAAATTAATGAGCTTGAGGGACGAATTGATTGTCGAATACTTTGAATCTTGCACCAGAGTTCCCATGCTTCAAATCAATGAATTTAAAAATAGCCTAGAAAGCAAATCAATCAATCCTAAAGAAATTAAAAAGATTTTAGCTAAAGAAATAATTTCTATTTTTCACGGGGCGAAGAAAGCTGAAGAAGCGGAAAAAGAATTCGAGCAAGTATTCGAAGACAAAAAGCTTCCTTCAGAAATAGAGGAAGTGAAGATCGAAGAAGAAAAAATGAATGTTCAGGATTTTTTGGTTAAGCTAGGTCTAGCTTCTTCAAAAGGAGAGGCGAAAAGATTGATAGAGCAGGGAGGGGTCAGATTGATTAGAAATGACAACATTCAAGAAATAAGTGATTGGCAGGTAGAAATACAGATACAAAAAGGATCGATTATTCAAGTAGGAAAAAGGAATTTTAGAAAAATAGCTTAATAAAATACGAAATATATATTTACAGATAAAATTAACGACAACGATAATAGTGAATACGAAGTAGAGTTTAATAATGATCATCTCAATAATTTTAATTTTGTCGATGTTGTCATTAGTAGATTGCCTGACAAGGAAGATGAAAATCAAGAAAAGAAAACTATTAATATATATACTTTTCCAGTCGAAGATTTATGGAGAATAGCCATTTCTTTAAGAGAGAAACAAAAAGACTCGCAAGAAAAATTTAATTAAATTTACACTTATCGGAACAGCAAATTGCTATTGCTAGTGCATCAGCTGCGTCATCAGGCTTAGGGATTTCTTCCAGGTTTAAAATACTCTTTACCATTTTTTGAACCTGGTTTTTTGTTGCTTTTCCATATCCAGTCACCGATGTTTTAGCTTGTTGTGGTGTAAAGTCAACAACAGGAACATTTCTTTTAGCTAAAGTTAAAAGAATAACTCCTCTGGCCTGGCTTACCGGCATGGCAGTTTTTAAGTTTTTAAAAAAGAAAAGGCTTTCGACGGCCGCCATGGCAGGCTTGTATTCTTTAATAATTTGATCCAAATCAAAATTAAGCTGTTTTAATCTTTCTCCCATGTCCGTCTTGGCGGGAGTCTGAATAACGCCGTAGTCTATGCAGGTTAGTTTCTTTTTAGTGTAGTCGATGACTCCGTATCCAGTAGTAGCCGTACCCGGGTCAATACCTAAGATGATCATATATTAGTATATATGTTTTGAACGTCTTCGTTTTCATCTAAAGCTTCAAAAAATCTTTGGTTTTTTTCCTTTAAATCTTCATCAACATTCATTGTTTCTTTGGGAACCCATTCTAGCGCAGCAGTTTCAACCTTCAACTTGTTTTCTTCGATAGACTTTTTTGTTTTTTCTAAGTCTTCTGCTTTGGTATATATATAGAGAGTGTTTTCGTCCCAATCAATATCATCAGCTCCAGCTTCGATAGCGATTAATTCCACATCTTCTTTGTTTTTATTAGAAGCGTCGATTGAAAGGACGCCTTTTTTTTCAAACATCCATTTGATTCCTCCTTCGTTTACATATTTTCCTCCTCTTTGAGTCAGGATCAGTTTTATCTCTCCCAGGGTTCTATTCTTGTTGTCGGTAATTCCTTCAATGATAAAGGCAGTGCCTCCTGGCCCATATGCCTCCATTAAGAATTCTTCGTATGAAAAACCTTCTAGTTCGCCTGAACCTTTTTTAACAGCCTTGTCGATGCTGTCGGCGGGCATGTTCATTGACTTAGCCTTTTCAACGGCTGATCTTAATTTAGCGTTAAAGGTAATGTCGGATCCGCCATCTTTAGCAGCGACCGATATTTCTTTAGAAAGCTTGGAAAAGGTCTTGCTTCTCTTAGCGTCTTCAGCTCCTTTCTTGATTTTTATATTGTGAAAATGGGAATGTCCGCTCATAGTATTCAATCTTAAGATTTATGCCTTGATAGTAGCTTAAAAAAGAGAAAAGTTCAATATAAAGGGAAAGAGGATAGAAATTTTGACAGATTGGGGAAAAAAGAGGAAAATTAAGGCAATAAAAGAATTAAATTAAATTTATGGACAGAAATTTAGCTTTGGAGTTTGTTCGTGTTACCGAGTCTGCCGCTATTGCTGCAGCTAAATGGATAGGAAAAGGAGATAAGAACTCAGCTGATGGAGCCGCTGTTGACGAAATGCGGTCGCGTTTCAATCAGATTGATTTTTCTGGCCGTGTTGTTATCGGAGAGGGAGAAAAGGATGAAGCTCCAAAATTGTATACTGGAGAGATTGTTGGTAAGGGCAAAAAGCCAGTCATGGACTTGGCTATCGACCCTTTGGAATGCACAGATAGTGTTGCCTGGGGAAGATATAATGCCATTGCTGTAATTGCGGCTGGGTCCAAAGGATCTCTTTTGCACGCTCCTGATACATATATGGAAAAGATTGCTGTCGGGCCTAAGGCTACTAAAGCAATTAATCTAGATGCTTCAGTTAAGGTTAACTTGCAGAAAATTTCCAAAGCATTGGATAAAAAAATAGGAGAACTGGTGGTGGTTGTTTTAGATAGGCCCCGCCACGAAAAATTGATTAAAGAAATTAGGCAAGCTGGAGCTAGGGTCCGCTTGATTACCGATGGAGATGTTGCTGCGGCAGTGGCGACTTGTTTCCCTGATTCAGGCATCGATGTTTTAATGGGCGTTGGCGGAAGCACTGAAGGGGTTTTAGCGGCCGTACCTTTGAAGATATTCGGAGGACAGATTTTGGCTCGTTTCAAAGCAAGGAGCGATAAAGATCTGATAGATATTAAAAAGCATTTAAAGAAAGCTGGAATTGACAATATTGATAAGATTTTTACAGCCGATGATTTAGCTAAAGGAAAGCAATTAACCTTTACCGCTACTGGCGTAATCGAAGGGCCGCTTTTGCCAGGCGTTGATTTTAAGTCAGATAAAATAATCACTCATTCAATGGTTATCAGAGGACAGTCGGGAACCGTTCGCTACATAACAACGCATCATAATAAAAAATAAAAATATGATTATTTCAACTAAAAAATTGTTTGAGCATGCTTATGGCAAATACGCCATTGGCGCTTACAATATTAATAATGCCGAACAGATCATGGGCATGTTTAAAGGCAATTTGGACAGCAAGGCGCCCTTTATAATCCAGCTTTCTAAAGGGGCTAGGAAATATACAGATAAAAGATTGTTGGAAGCGATGATTAGGGCAGCCGATGAAATATTTCCCGAGGCAATCTTTGCAGTGCATTTAGACCATGGCGATGAGGAAGCCTGCATGGATTGTATTAAGAGTGGTTTCTATAGTTCTGTTATGATTGATGCTTCTGACAAATCATTTGAAGAAAATATTGCTATTACCAAAAGAGTAGTCGATGCAGCTCATGCTAAAAATATCGTCGTTGAGGCTGAATTGGGTCAGCTCGGCGGAGTGGAGGAAAGCATTTCTATTGCCGAAAGCGATGCCAAGCTAACAGACCCTTTGCAGGCCAAAGAGTTTATCGAAAGAACAGGCATTGATAGTTTGGCCTGTGCTATTGGAACAAGCCATGGAGCATATAAATTCAGCGGCAGTCAAGGACTTCACTTTGAAGTAATAGAAGCGATCCAGAAATTAAAACCAGGATTTCCTTTGGTGATGCATGGTTCAAGTTCTGTTCCCAAGGAAGAAGTTGATCGAATTAATGCAGCTGGCGGAGCGCTTAAGGGAGCTAAAGGAGTTGATGAAACTCAGTTTGCTAAAGCTGCAAAAATGGGGGTGACTAAAGTTAATATTGATACTGATGGAAGATTGGTCTGGTGCCGTGTTCATAGAGAAGTATTCCGTGATCAGCCCGAAGTGTTTGATTTAAGAAAGCCAGGAGAAATCTTTATGGCAGAATACGCTAAATATATTGTTCACAAAAATGAAATGCTAGGCAGCGCTGGACAGTTAGATTCGATTAGAGAGTTTTTAAAACAAAACTAAAATAACTTCTTTTGGTTTTTAGGCAAAGGAAGATTTAAATGTTCGTATGCTAATTTAGTCGCATTTCTTCCTTGAGATGTCCTTTTAATTAATCCGAGCTGGATTAGATATGGTTCGTAGATATCAAGAATAGCATTTTTTTCTTCAGAGGTGGCCGCAGAAAGAGATTGAAGCCCAGCTGGCCCGCCTTCGAATTTGTTAATAATTACTTCTAGTATTTTTTTGTCAGATGGTTCAAGTCCTAGACTGTCTATTTCTAAAAAGTCTAAAGCTTTTTCGGCAATATCCTTGGTTACTTCTCCCTGTCCTTCTATTTCAGCGAAGTCTCTGATTCTTTTTAATAGTTTATTGGCAATCCTTGGAGTGCATCTTGAACGTTTGGCTATTTCTTCAATAGCTTCTTTTTCTATTTTGATATTTAAAACCTTGGCCGATCTTTTTATTATCTCTTCTATTTCTTTTAGTTCATAATAGTTCAATTGGAATATCGCTCCGAACCTGCTTCTTAAAGGAGAAGAGATTAAATCTAATCTGGTTGTTGCTCCAACTAAGGTGAAGTGGGGAAGTTCAAGGTCAATATTTTTAGCCATTGGCCCTTTGCCTAAAATGAGATTAAGTTTGAAATCTTCCATAGCGGAGTATAGATATTCTTCGACAAATCTATTTAATCGATGGCATTCATCAATAAAAAGATAATCTCCGTCATTCAGATTCGTCAAAAGAGCAATCAAGTCTCCTGATTTTTCAATTACTGGACCAGAAGTTACTTTTATATTCGCCCCAGACTCCTTAGCAATCAAATAAGCAAGAGTTGTTTTTCCTAAACCGGGAGGCCCGTAGAAAAGAATATGGTCAGGAGACTCTTTTCTCTTCTTGGCAGCATCGATCATTACTTTCAAATTCTTTTTTATCCTCTCTTGGCCAACATAATTATCCCAATCCTTGGGTCTTAGGGTTAAATCTATAATTTCCTCGTCAGGCTGTTGTTGTGGGGATGAGCTCTTGACAGACATTTTGATGTGTGTTATGTTATTTAGGCATTCAAAAATGAACGATTATTGAACTGGGGGAAAGGGAATTTCTTTAGTCAATGGAAAACTTGGTTCGCACTGGGTTTCTCCTCAGGAAATTTCTTTAGCTTAGCCCTAACGCTAACGAGGACCCCCAGTTCAGGAATCGTTTTTTTGTTACCCAACGACTCTTTTAACTTCTTCTATTGTCGTTACCCCTTTTAATATTTTTATCATTCCATCTTGCTTCATTGTAGTCATCCCTTTTTTGATGGCTAGTTTTTCCATAGCTGATGTTGAAGGAGAGGTGAGAACGAAATCTTGCATTTCATCATCGATAGTCATGGCCTCAAAAATACCGACCCTTCCTTTATATCCGGTGAAGTTGCAACGTTCGCATCCTTTTATATTCGCTATCATCATGTCTGGTTTTAATTCAGGCATATCTACTCCTTGAGGCATTCCCTCGAGATTCTTTTTTATCTCCTCAAAAAGTTCTGGTGAAATAGGTTTCATTTCAACACAATTAGGGCAAACTTTTCTGATCAGCCTTTGAGCGATGCAAACATTGATAGCTGGAGCAATATTGACTGGCTTTTCTCCCAAGGCTTGCAATCTGGCAATGGTTCCAGCTGCGTCATTGGTGTGAAGGGTTGATAAGACAAGGTGTCCGGTCAAGGCTGCCTGGAGAGCAATTGAAGCTGTCTCCAAATCTCTGATTTCTCCAACTAGAATAGCATCAGGGTCTTGCCTAACAATTGATTTTAATCCAGCAGCAAAGTCGTACCCCTTTTTAGGATTAACTTGAGTCTGGGAGATTCCTTCCAAGTGATACTCAATAGGGTCTTCAATGGTAATAACTTTTATTTCTGGATTTCTGATCTTTTTCAAGAAAGCATACAAAGTTGTTGTTTTACCAGATCCAGTCGGACCGGTAACAATAATCATTCCGTTAGGTTTGGATGCTTGGGTTTCGAATACTTGATAAATGTCTTTTCTTAATCCTAAATCTTCAAGATTAATTAAGTTCTTAGGATTAAGAACTCTCATAACAATAGTCTCCCCGTATTCGGTGGGAAGGGTGGAGACTCTGATTTCTATTTCCTCAACTTTATCATCTCTATTTAGTAATATGGAAAATCTTCCATCTTGAGGCTTGTCTTCAACATTAAGTTTTAATCCAGAAAGCAGCTTTATCCTAGAAACGATTCTTTGGTGTTTTTGCGAATCAAAAGAAACAACTTCTTGCAAGACTCCATCAACTCTGACTCTTAAGGTTGAGCCATTTTCAAGAGCCTCGATGTGCATATCGGAACTGTCTAAAACAATAGAACCGAACATTAAGCATTTTAGAAGGGTAGAAACATCTTTAAGTGAAAGTTCTTCCGCCTTCTTTTTCAAGGTTGGGATATTTGTTATATCTTTGCTGAACTCTTCGCTTAGTTCTTTTTCTATTTCTATTTTTTCAGTTATTGTTTCCATAGTTTTATTTTAAACATGAAATAACCATGTCTTTTGCTAAATTTATCGAAGTTTGTTCGGTTAAGAACAGTGCGCCGTTTCCCTTGGAAACTCCCTTAAAGTTGTTTACTACTTTTTCTACTAATCCTTTATTGTCGGAATAGAAGATGCCTTTAACTGTTAAAGGAGAAGTCCTACTCTCCCATAATAGCAGTAAAGAGGGAATTTTGAAAAAGTTTTTAATCTTTTCAACCACAAAGGCTAGGTCTTTAGAGGTGGCTCCGCTATCAACAATGTTTTTTTCTGAAAGGGAAGAGGTGTAGATATTTTCTTCTTCGATGTAGTTGATATTTTTTAAAGTCAGTTCAAGAAGCTTCATCTGAGGGCTGTTTGATTCAAGAAGGTTCAAATTTCCTCCATGCTTGAATAGCCATTTTATCGTTGGAACATTCTTTTTATTTTTAATGTTTTTAGAAGAAGTGGTTAAGCCATACAAAAGGAAATTAGCAACATCTTTATTCATGTATTCTTTTCCCATTGCTTTCAAAAAACAAGATATTTTTTGCGATAATGATTGAGAGTCTTCAATCAGGTTTATCTCTCCATAGTTTTGATTGTTTAAATCGGTGTCGATATTAACAACAGTGCAGGCGTACAGTTGATCAAGGTTGTCGGCACAGAGAGTTTCAACATCTTGGAAATCTTCGATGCCGATAGTTAATAGCAGGTCGTAGTTGGTAGAATTATCAGAAGTCAGATATTCGCTTCCTGAAATTATTTTGTATGAAAAGCTCTGATCGTCAGCTTCGCCGTTCTTGGGGGTGAGATATAGGTCTATCCCATTGTCATTTTTTTCATAATAGACTTCTGAGACATCTTCTTTGAAAGAAATTCTGAATCTTTTCTGTTCTTTGTTCTTTAATAGGTCATTGATTTTTTCTGGCACCTGGCTGACCGGGAAGAAAACCTTTTTGTTGGTATTTTTGAGTGCGAAAAAAAGAGCCAAGGTCGCTCCTATGGCATCGTCGCTTGCATTAGTTTTGGTTAAAATACCGATGTTTCTGGCATTTTCTATGCTGTTTTTTGCCTTCAATATTTCTTCCATATTCTTGATTTAACCTTAGTGTATTTAAGGGTAAAAGTCAATCATTTTCTTTTTGGCCTAAAAATAGTATAATCTAATAATATATGGAGTATTTTGTTGAAAAAACCGAAGAAACTAAAGAGGTGGGAAAAGACCTTGCTATTAGCTTAAAGCCTCAGAAAGGAGCTCTTGTTTTTGGTTTAAAGGGAGATTTAGGAGCGGGTAAGACGACTTTTCTTCAGGGGTTTGCCAAAGGATTGGGAATCAAGCAAAAGATAACCAGTCCGACTTTTGTCATTATGAACAGATTCCCAATTAAAAAAGGAAAGTTTGTCAATTTCTATCACCTTGATTGCTATAGAATAGAGAACGTTAAAGAGATGAAGGATTTGGGATTTGAAGAGATCATCAATAATGAAAAAAATATTGTTTGCATTGAATGGCCCGAGAAGATTAAAAAAGATCTTCCTAAAAATATTAATATGATTAAGTTTGATATCTTGGAGGGGGATAAGAGAAAAATAACAATTAACTATGGAGAATAAAGAAAATTTTGTCATTATTGACAGCAATTCAGTAATTCATCGTGCTTTTCATGCTTTGCCTCCCTTAACATCAAAAGATGGAAAGGTTGTTAATGCTGTCTATGGCTTTCTTTTGGTTCTATTTAAATTGATTAAAGAATTAAAGCCTAAATATATTGCAGCTTGTTTTGATTTGCCAGAGCCGACTTTCAGAAAACAGGCATATGAGCAATACAAAGCTCATAGGAAGAAAGCTCCTGATGAGCTGTATGATCAGATTCCCGTGGTCAAGGAAGTTTTAAGAAAATTCAATGTTCCTGTTTTTGAAATGGCAGGATATGAAGGAGATGATTTGATCGGAACTTTATCTGAAAAAAGCAAGAAGAATAACATAGTTGTTTCGGGCGACTTGGACAATCTTCAATTAATTACCCCTAATACGTCCGTTTATTATCTAAATAAAGGAGTTAAGAATGCTGTTTTGTGCGACGAGAAAGCCATTGCTGAAAAGTATGAAGGATTGGCTCCTAGGCAATTAATTGAATTTAAAGGCTTGAGGGGAGATGCTTCTGATAACATTCCTGGAGTTAAGGGTATTGGAGAAAAGACGGCTTTAAAATTAATCAAAGAATTCGGCAGTATTGAGAATCTATATGCTAATTTAGATAAAGAAATTCCTGCGAAGGTAAAAGAGAAACTGATTGAAGGGAAAGAAAATGCCTTTATGAGCAGGGATTTGTCGGAGATAAGAAGAGATGTTCCGATTGAAATTAATTTTGAAGATTGCGAGTGGGGAGGGTATGACGAAAAAGAAGTAGTAGAGATGCTCAAGAATTTCGGTTTTAACAGTTTAATCAAAAATATATCTACAGAAGAGGGCAAATCTGTTGGTGAAAACTTGAAGTTATGGTAAAGTAAAAGAAAAATGTACGAAGAGCAGTCAAACTTTAAAGAAACCAAAGAAGAGACGCTCCACAGAGTGAGAGTGGCTCTTTTGAATATCTTAGAAGACACTGAAGAGTCAAGAAAGGAAGCTGTCAATGAAAAGAATAAAACAATGGCCATTATTGAAAATCTCACTGATGGCATTTTGCTTTTGAATAGAAGGAATGAGATTGAGATAATCAGTCCCCCCGTTATCGATTATTTAAGAAGAGAAAAAGAAGAAGTGATTGGAAAGAATGCATTTGAATTTTTCAGCGGAGAAGAATTTAAACCTTTTAGAGAGAAGCTGGTTGACGAGAACGAGAAGAAGATAAGGCAACTATTCAGACAGGAAATTTCGATAGGAAACAGACTTGATTTAGAGGTAACCACTGTTTCGTTGAAAGACGAATTGAAAGAAAAGGGTGTTTTAATTATTTTTCATGACGTGACTAGGGATAAATTGGTGGAAAGAATGAAGACAGAGTTTGTCTCTATTTCGGCTCATCAATTAAGAACTCCGCTATCAGCCATCAAATGGACAATCAGGATGGTTCTTGATGGAGATGCAGGCGAACTAAATGCTGAACAAAAAGATTTATTAGAAAAAACATATGTTAGCAATGAGAGGATGATTGCTTTAATTAACGATCTTCTTAATGTTTCAAGAATAGAAGAAGGCAGGTTCTTATACAAACAAGAACCTGGACAATTGGAAGATATTGTTAAGACTATTATTAGTAGCTCTCAAGAATTATTGAAGATGAAGAAGATAAGCTTAAGTGTAGATATTCCAGATAATCTTCCAAAGGTTAATATTGATAGAGAGAAAATGGAATTGGCAGTTCAGAATTTATTAGAAAATGCAGCCAAATATACTCCAGAAGGAGGGAGCATTCATATATCTTTGGAAAAACATGAAGCTGAGGTTGTTTTCAAAATAAAAGACACGGGAGTCGGCATTCCAGAGTCAGAGCATGAAAGAATATTCACTAAATTTTTTAGAGGAGACAATGTTATCAAGATGGAGACAGAAGGATCCGGTCTAGGCCTATATACTACTAGAAGTATTATTGATGCTCATCGAGGAAAGATTTGGTTCGAATCAACAGAGGGGAAAGGAACTACTTTTTATTTCTCTATTCCTTTCGCTAAACAAGCACAAAGCGAAGAGAACGCTTCCAGCAGTTAACAGTGTCAGCAACTTCACGATTTTATCCCAAATGCCTTGATAGTTGATATAAATATTGACTCATCCATCTAATAGGTTTAAAATATAGAAAAACATATGTTAAAAAAAATACTATTAATCGAAGACGACAAGTTCTTGAGAGAGTTAATGAATAAGAAGCTTTTGACTATGGGCTACGATGTTACCTGTGCTTCTGACGGAGAAACAGGATTAGTCGCTATAAAAGAGTCAAAACCAGATGTTGTTTTATTAGACTTAATCCTTCCTGGAATTAATGGATTTGAGGTTTTAGAAAAAGCCAAAAAAGATCCAGATACGGCCAGTATTCCTGTTATCATTCTTTCTAATCTAGGACAGAGCGAAGACATTGAAAAAGGATTGAAATTAGGAGCTAAAGATTTCTTAGTCAAAGCTCACTTCACTCCTCAAGAAATCGTTGCTAAACTTAAAACAATTATAGAATAATGCCAGAACTTCCAGAGGTAGAAACAATTGTCAGAGATTTAGATAGAGAGGTCCGAAACAGGACCTTTCTTGATACATGGACCGATGCCAAGAGTTTAATCCATCAAGACACCTTTGAAAGTTTTAAAAAAAAGATAATTGGGAAGAAAATATTAAAAGTGAGAAGGAGAGCCAAGAATATTCTAATTGATCTGTCCGATGATTATATATTATTAGTTCATCAGAAGATTACCGGGCATTTGCTTTTGGGAAAGTGGAGGCTGGATAAAAATAGATGGATTGCCGAAGAAGACGGTCCTCTTTCCAATGATCCGATGAATAGATTTTTGCATGTAGTTTTTCTTTTAGATGATAAAAGACAGCTGGCTCTATCCGATGCTAGAAAATTCGCTAAAATTGAACTATGGAAGAAGGAAGATTTAGAAAATTCAGAAGTTTTTAAAAAGTTAGGGCCTGAGCCGTTGGAAAAATCTTTTACCGTCGAGAAATTCCAAGAATTATTCTTAAAGAAGAGGGGAAAGGTTAAGCAAGTTTTAATGGATCAGAACTTTATTTCCGGGATAGGAAATATATATGCTTCGGAGATATTATTTGAAGCGAAGATTCATCCTGAAGAAGATGTCTCCAAGCTGGACAAGAATGATTTAAAGAAGATATATAATGCAATGGTGAGGATATTGGAGAAGTCGATTGAATTGAAGGGAGACAGCTTTTCCGATTTTCGTACCATTTATGGTGAAAAGGGAGGGTCGCAAGAAGTTGTTAAGGTCTATCAGAAAGAAGGGGAGAAATGCCCCCGATGCAAAGGATTAATTAAGAGGATAAAACAGGGAGGAAGAAGTTCTTTCTTCTGTCCTAGTTGCCAGGTTAAAAAATGATAATACTATTACACGGAGAAGATACATACCGAGCGAAAAAGAAAATGCGGGAGATAATGGAAGAGCATAAAGAAAAACACAAGAGTGGTCTTAATTTGAGATATCTTGAAGGCAAAACTACTTCTTTTGATGATTTAAGGAATGAAATACTCGGCATTTCCATGTTTAAAGAAAAGAAGCTAGTTGTTGTTTCCGATCTTTTTTCTAATTCTAAATTAAAGGAAGAGATGATTGAAAGAGGAAAGGCTTTTGTCGATTCAGATAATGTTCTTCTTTTAATCGAAAGTTTAAATATCTTAGCCAAAGACAAGCTCCTTGCTTTTCTAGAGAAAGAGGGGAAAGTTCATACGTTCGAACCTTTGAGCGGAGTGAAATTAAATAACTGGGCAAAAGAAGAAGTGAAAGAATTAAAGGGAGTTATAGATGAGAAGGCTTTGGAGAAATTAATTGAATACGTTGGAGGAGACTTATGGCAAATGGAAAATGAAATCAAGAAGCTGGTTAATTATTCTAATAACATTAAAGAGAAAGATGTCGAAATGATGGTTAAGCCTAAATACGAAACTAATGTTTTTGATACGATTGACGCTATCGGAGCTAAGAACAAGAAAAAAGCAATAGAATTATTAAAAGAGCATGCTGAAAAAGGAGATTCAGTCCTATATCTATTAGCTATGGTTGCTTCACAGATAAGGAATATTATTGCAGTTAAGACCGGGGCTAATTCTGGAATGCATCCTTTTGTTCTAAGGAAGGCAACTTATCAAGCTAAGAATTTCAGCTTAGAAGATCTGAAAAGAATATATCAAAAGATAGTTGATTTAGATTTCGAAATAAAGGTTGGCAAAATAGATCAAGACATGGCTTTAGATGTTTTAATATCAGAAATATGAAAAAGATTATTTGTTTCGATGTTAATGGAACTTTAGTTGAAGGCAAGACTTGGGACCTTTTGGTCCATGGAAGAAAAGACGTAGGAAAAGAGATTGAGGATAATTTCAATCTTTATTATAAAAAAGAGATAGGGATAGATGAAGCTTGGAGCGGGCTAGTTTCAATATTAAAAAGGGCTGGAATGTCCAGCCGAGAATATCTCAACAGCCGCTGTGGAGATGGGAAAGATTTTAAAGAAGGGGCAGAAGATATCCTTTCTTATTTAAAACAGAAAGGATATAAGATATATTTGGTTTCTTGTTCGATTGATATCCATCTAGATAGCATTGTTGCAAGAATGAATCTCGATGGCAGATATGCTGGAAGTCATTTGATTTTTGACGATGCTGGAGAGCTGGTATCAATTAAAACAGATTGCATAAAGGAAGGAGGATTTAAAAAGGAATGCTTAGAAGATTTGGCAAGAAAAGAGGAGGTTGATATCAAGGATATTATTTTTGTTGGCGACGGGAATAACGATATCGGACCATTCGAGATGACTGGACATGGAATTGCGATAGGGAACAATAAGGAATTGATAGATGTTTCATGGAAGCAGATAGAAAAGCTTCCCCAGATTAAAGAGTTTTTATAAGAAAAAATCGGGTTGCCCCGATTCTTTTATTTCTTCAGATTGCTTATTTTCTTTGCCATTCTCGATTTCCTTCTTGAAGCAGCATTCTTTTTGATTACCCCTCTTTTAGCCGCTTTATCAATCGCTTTATATATTCTAGGAAGCATTTTTTCTACCTCCTCGATGTTTTTATTGGAAAGCAAAGTATTAGCTTCTTTGATAAGCTTTCTCATTTCTAAAATTCTCTTGCTGTTTACGACTCTGCGTCTTTCAATCTGAGCAGGTCTTCTTTTGGTTGTTTTTGTAACTGGCATATGTTATTTATATACACTAATTTGTAGAAATATGCAAGTCTGGTATAATGAATTTAATGATAAGCCATATTTACGGAAAAATCATATATAAGGATGACAAGAAGGTGATTATCGACAAGAGCGGTCTTGGTTTTGAGGTCTTTTTGTCTCCTTCTGATTTAAGAGAAGTTAAGATTGAAGAAGAAAGGGATGTTTTCACTTTTCTATTCGTCGGCGAAAAAGTTCTCGAGTTATATGGTTTTTTGTCTCCAGAAAAATTGGAGCTATTTAAGATATTGAAAAGCGTCCCTGGAGTCGGACCGAAAACGGCGATGGGTTTGGCTGTTGCCGGATCTTTGGAAAAATTGAAAAGATTGTTGGAGGAGGGGGAATTGCCCGAAGATGTTAAGGGGGTGGGAGTAAAAAGATTGCAGAAAATATTATTGGAGATAACGGGGAAGATAAAGGACGTGAAGAAAGTTTCTCCTAAAAAGAAAATAACCAAAGATGATGTTTTTGATGCCTTGGTTGCCCTAGGGTTTAATAAGCAGGATGTGGCTGATGCAGTAGCTCAAGTTCCAGAAGAGATTACAGGAGC
>JBAQMJ010000057.1:0-7842 GCA_049302695.1 Minisyncoccales bacterium | reverse complement strand
GCTCTAACCCACAGCGCCATGCACGGAGCCATAGTCAAAGGAGGAACCTTTATCGAACAAATATCAAAAATCAAAATCATGTTCTTTGATAAAACAGGAACTTTGACACAGGGAAAACTTGCTGTTGAGAAAATTTTCGCTTTTGACGGCAATTCAGAAGAGGACGTCCTTTCTTTAGCTGGAACAGCTTCCTTATTATCCCATCACCCAGTTGCTCTGGCTATTTCAGAATATGCACAAAAGAAAAACAAAATTTGCGAACCTGACGAAATGGAAGAAATAATGGGCAAAGGAATAATGGCAACACGGAATGGAGAAAAAATAATGACTGGAAAGTTGTCGCTGTTTGAAGAAAAAGGAATAGAGGTGAATAAAGAACAATTGTATATTATCAACGAAGAAGAAGATAGAGGATTCAATATCACTTTGGTAGGAAAAAACAAAGAACTCGTTGGATTCTTAGTCCTTGCCGACACCATCAAGCCAGGACTGAAAAATATTATTGCCGAATTGAAAAAATTAGGAATTGAAAAGACAGTTATGCTGACTGGAGATAACGAAAAAATAGCCGAAAGGGTTGCTAAAGAAGCGGGAATTGATGAATTCCATGCCAACCTTCTGCCAGAACAAAAAACAAAATACCTGAATGAGTATATGAAAAAATATAAGGTGGCTATGGTTGGAGACGGAGTCAATGATGCCCCCTGCTTAGCTATAGCCGATATCGGCATTGCTATGGGAGCGATCGGATCAGACTCGGCGATAGAATCGGCCGATATTGCCATGATGAGAGATGACTTGTCTCAAATACCAGAATTGATAAAAATAAGCAGAAAGACTTTATTAACAATAAAACAAAATTTCTTAATATGGGGAATTGTAAATATTGTCGGATTCGCTCTTGTTTTTTCAGGGATACTTTTTCCCGCAGGGGCAGCTGCGTATAATTTCGTCACCGACTTTATTCCGATTATTAATTCTTTAAGATTATTTAGATAACATTGCTTTATATATATCCCTTGATATAATGGGCCCATGACAGAAAATCAAAAAATAGCCAGACAAACTGGAAAAGAAATAAAAGAAGGTAAAATAGGAGTCATTCCCACTGACACTATCTATGGAATAGTGTGTTCAGCATTTGATAAAAAAAATGTTGAAAAGATATATGAATTGAGAAAAAGAGACTTAAAGAAGCCGATGATTGTCTTAATTTCTTCTTTGAAAGACTTGGAATTATTTAATATAAAAATAGATAAAAAAACCGCTGATAAATACTGGCCAGGGAAAACAAGTATCATCCTTCCTGTTAAAAAGTTTGAATACTTGCACCGAGGTAAAAAGAGTTTAGCTTTCAGACTGCCTAAAGATGAAAACCTTATCCAAATACTTAAAGTGTCGGGACCGATTATTGCACCCAGTGCTAATATTGAAGGAAAGGAACCAGCCACAACTATTGATGAAGCAAAAAAGTACTTTGGAGAAAATGTTAATTTTTATCTTAATTTTGGCAAACTTAAATCAAAACCATCTAAAATCATCTCTTTGATAGAAGGAAAAGTTGAGGTGATTAGGAAATAATGATAATATTTAATTATGAACAAGCTAGTAATAATAAGGCATGGAGAGAGCGTCTGGAATAAAGAAAACGTCTTCACTGGATGGATTGATGCTCCCTTGTCAGAAAAGGGAATAGAGCAAGCCAAGAAAGCAGGGCAATTATTAAAGGAGAAAGGGTTTTCTTTTGATTTAGCTTTTACCTCTTCTTTAGAAAGGGCGCAGAATACCCTTGATTTAATATTAAAAGAAATGGACATCTCCATTCCAGTTGAAAAGTCATGGAGATTAAACGAAAGACACTATGGAGCACTTCAAGGAATGAATAAAGATGAGATGAGGGAAAAGTTCGGAATACAACAAGTAGAAATATGGAGGAGGAGCTATGATGTCAGGCCTCCAGTAAAAACAGAAGAAAAAGAATTAAAATACAAAGAAGTTAAAGAAGGAGAAGTTCCTTCAACTGAAAGCCTAAAAGATACAGAAGAAAGACTTTTTCCTTACTGGAAAGAAAACATCGTTCCTGAAATTAAATCTGGAAAAAACATTATTATTTCTGCCCATGGCAATAGTATTAGGTCATTGATTAAAAATATTGAAGAACTATCGGGCGATGAAATTATTAAAATTGAAATACCCGTAGGAATTCCTCTTGTTTATGAATTAGATGATAATTTGAAAATGATAAACAAATATTATCTAAAAGATTGATATATTTTTTCCTTGTGATATGCCTGCAATACAGTTCTTTATTTTTTCCTACGAAACTATCTTCCTCCGCCCTCTCAATTCAAGTCGCAAGGCTGTTTTTTTATTTACATTGACTAATTTAAAAAATATGATATATAAAAATTGAGGCATCAGTTAGACATCCTGGGCTATAATGGTCGCCGACTGGTGTACTCTTGACTCGGGAGGCATTTTTCTCCAAGAACGATATATTTGCTGTATGTACCTATCGAGGGTAGTACCTAGGATTTATCCCTCCGGTAAAATATCGTTATGATTGTAGAAATCTCTCCTCCCACCCTTACTTTTGAGCGATAGGCTCTTTTTTTATTTCTTTCTAATTATCAATCAAATATCTTGACTGATAAAACAGATATGATATATTAAAAAACATATGATATCTGAAAGGCAAGCACAAATTATTAAGAATCTCGTTAAAGAATATATTAAAACCGCTGAGCCGGTCAGTTCTAAGTTTTTGGCTGAAAAGTATGATTTCGGCATCTGTCCTTCAGCGATAAGAATTGAATTCCAATATTTAATAAAAGAAGGATATTTAGAACAACCCCACACTTCAGCTGGAAGAATTCCAACTGATAAAGCTTACCGTTTTTTTGTCGATACGCTAAAAGACAAAAGGGAAGAGAAAGTTGAACAAGAATTGGAAAAAATGATGAGATCCACAAGCGATAAATTAAGATTGGCTTCAGAAGTAACTAAGTTTATAGCTGACAATTCTTCAAGTTTTGTAAATCTTCATTTCTTCAGAGAAGGATTTAACTTGAAAGAAGGATTAGATGAAATATTCAAAGAGCCAGAAGCTAAGAATGAAAATTTTGTTTCAAGCTTAATCAGTTTCATGGAAAACTTTGAAAAAAACATTGAGACGCTTCATGATTCAAAAAGCATGGTCTTCATAGGAAAAGAAAATCCAATTCCTAAAACCAAAGATATTACTTTAATTTGTTCCGAATGCAATCTTTCAGGACAAAAAGGTTTTATTACTATTATCGGTCCTAGAAGAATGGACTATGAAAAAAATATAAGATTAATTAATTCACTTAATAAAGCAATAAAGGAACTACTATGAAAGAAGAAAACAAAGAAGAAAAAGAAATAGAAAAAGACGTAGAGGAGATAGAAAAAAAGAAGGATGAATACTTTGCTGGATGGCAGAGAGAAAAAGCCGACTTTATCAATTACAAAAAACAAGAATTCGAAAGATTGAAGGGAACTCTCTGTATTGCCAAGGAAAGCCTGTTTGAAGAGCTAATCCCGATTTTAGACAGCTTCAGATTGGCTGAAAAAGCCATCCCTGAGGAAGAAAGAGAAGGCAACAGCATTAAGGGCCTTATTCTCATAAAAAAGCAGCTAGAAACAGCTTTAAAAGGCTTAGGATTAATAGAAATCGAGGCTGTCGGGAAGAAGTTTGATCCCAGCCTTCATGAAGCAGTAGAAGAGATCGAAGGGAAAGAGCCGGGAATGGTAATTGAAGAAATTGAAAAAGGGTACTCTTACAATGAAAAAGTTTTGAGGCCAGCTAAAGTCAAGGTAGGAAAATAGTTATCACTCTTGACATCCGAGTGATAATTTAATAATATATTAATATAAGAATAAATTATAGATAAATATGACAAAGATTTTAGGAATTGATTTGGGCACTGCAATTACCAAATACGCTTCTATTGTTAATGGGGAACCTAAGGCTCTGGAAAACAGAGAGGGTTCTATTTTGACTCCTTCAATAATCGCTCAAACTAAAGGAGGGGAAAGAGTAGTCGGAATTCTTGCTCAAAGACAAGCAATCACTAATCCAAAAAATACTATTTCCGGAGTTAAGAGATTTATCGGCAGAAGATTTTCTGATGCTGAAGTGCAGAAAGAATTAAAACTCTTGCCGTATGAAACCAGAGAAAGAAAAGATGGCGGAGTCGAGGTAAAAATAGGAGACAACTGGCACACTCCAATTGAAGTATCTTCAATGATTCTACAGAAGATAAAAGCTGACGCTAAAGACAAGCTTGGAGAAGATATTAAAAATGTCGTTATCACTTGTCCAGCTAACTTTGACGACTCGCAAAGAAAAGCCACCATGGCTGCTGGAGAAATTGCCGGATTCAATGTTTTGAGGGTCATCAACGAACCGACAGCTGCTGCTCTTGCCTACGGCTTTGGAAAAAAAGAAGCTAGCAAGGTTTTAGTGTATGACTTCGGAGGCGGCACATTTGATGTAACCATTCTAGATGTTTCTCCCGATACAGTAGAAGTTCTAGCCACTGGAGGAGAAGCTCATTTAGGAGGAAACGATTTTGACCAGAGAATTATCGATTGGATGCTGACTGAATTTAAAAAAGAGCAGGGAATCGATCTGTCTAAAGATCCTCTAGCTCTGCAAAGACTAAAAGAAGCCGCTGAAAAAGCCAAAACAGAACTGTCTAGTGCTATGGAAACCAATATCAACCTTCCTTTTATTACTTCTGATGCAGAAGGACCGAAACATTTGGAATACAAAATTTCCAGATCTCAATTTGATTCGATGACTAACGATTTGATTGAAAGATCAATCGACAGGGTCAAGAAAACAATTGATGAGATAAAACTGGATAAGAATGAAATCAAAGAAGTCATTCTAGTTGGAGGAACAACTTTAATTCCAGCTGCCAGAGATGCTGTTAAGAATTTTTTCGGCAAAGAACCAAACAAGTCAATTAATCCAGAAGAAGTGGTTGCTATCGGTGCGGCTATTGAAGCAGAAATCTTAACTGCCAAGGAAGAAGGCAGAACTCCGGAAGGAGATATCAAGAGCGTTCTATTATTGGATGTCTTGCCGCTATCGCTAGGAATCGAAACCTTAGGAAATATTTCTACCCCGATGATTACCAAGAACACAACTATTCCTACATCAGGGTCTCAGGTATTTTCTACCGCTGGAGACAATCAGACTTCAGTTGAAATCAATGTTTTGCAAGGAGAGAGATCCTTGGCTAAAGACAATAGATCTTTAGGAAAATTCATTTTAGATGGCATTCCTCCAGCACCAAGAGGCATTCCTCAAGTTGAGGTAAAGTTCGATATTGATGCTAACGGAATTTTAACTGTTACCGCAATCGACAAAGCTTCTAATAAATCTCAATCGATTAAAGTTGAAGGATCAATCGGATTATCTAAAGAAGAAATAGAGAAAATGAAAAAAGATGCCGAAGTGAACGCAGCCGATGATCAAAAGAAAAGAGAAATTATTGAATCTAAAAATATTGCCGAGAATCTTATCTACCAATCTGAGAAAACTTTGAAAGAAGCTGGAGACAAAGCTCCTGCCGAAGCTAAAAAAGAAGTGGAAGACAAGATTGCCGAATTGAAAAAAGTGAAAGACAGTGATAATATAGATGAAATAAAGAAAAAAACCGAAGAGCTTTCACAGGCCATTCAGAAAGTAGGAGCAGCAATGTATCAGAAACCCGAGGAACCTAAAAAGGAAGAGGGTCCGACAGATGCTCCCGAAGCTGAAACAGAAAAGCAATAATTCAAAGAATTATACTGGGAATGGCAAAATCAATTGATTTTGCCTTTCTTATTCATCCATGCAAAAAGATTACTACAAAATACTAGGAGTGGAAAAGAGCGCTTCCCCCGAAGACATTAAAAAGGCCTATTACAAATTAGCCCATGAATTTCATCCCGACAAAAAAGGAGGCGATGAAGAAAAGTTCAAAGAGGTTAACGAAGCCTACCAAACCTTATCAAATAAAGACAAGAGGGACCAATATGACCGATTCGGGACTAATTTCAATGGAGCAGGGGCCCAAGGAGGATTCAACCAAAATATTAACTGGGAAGACATCATGGGCAACATGGGTGGATTTGAAGATATCTTCGACATGTTCGGGGGAGGATTCGGAGGCATGGGAAGAAAAAAGCCTAAAGACATGAGAAAGGGCAAAAACCTTGAAATAATCCTAGAGCTTGATTTAGAATCAATTCTTTATAATCAAGAAAAAGAAATACTCATCACTAAAAATTCCACTTGTACAAGATGCAACGGCAATGGAGCTGAGCCTGGAACTAGTACTAAGGAATGCTTCACCTGCCGGGGAACAGGAGTAGTGCAACAGATGAGAAGAACTGTCTTTGGCACTATTTCTCAACAAGTTGTCTGTCCTGATTGCCATGGAGAAGGATCAAAACCTGAAAAACCATGCAACGTTTGCCATGGAGAAGGAAGAATTAAAAAAGAAGAGAAAATCAGGATAAACATACCAGCTGGTGTTGACAATAACCAGATAATTAAGGTAAAAGGAAAAGGTGAAGCAGGGAAGAGGAATGGTGAAGCAGGAGACCTATATGTGAGAATAATGATTAAAACTCACAAAGTCTTTGAAAGAAATGGAGACGATGTTTATCTCAGAAAAAACATTACCTTCTCTCAAGCAACACTAGGAGACAGTATTAAAATACCGACTTTAGAAAAAGAAGATATTGCAATCAAGGTTCCTAACGGCACTGAATCAGGAAAAATCCTCAAAGTTTCCAGGAGGGGTATTCCTCATTTTTCAGGCATTGGCCGAGGCAACCTATATATCCAATTCAACATTGAGACTCCGCAGAAGTTAACAAGAAAACAGAGAGAATTGCTTGAGGAATTAAAAAAAGAGGGACTTTGATCCCTTATTCGCCCCAATAGCTCAGTTGGTAGAGCAACAACCTTTTAAGTTGAAGGTCACAGGTTCGAGTCCTGTTTGGGGCACCAATATATAAAGTTCGAATTCTATTATCCGAGCAATTCTAGACCGACATTTTGTCGGTTTTTTGTTTTGTGATATAATATTTTTAATATTAATAATTTAATAAATATGCATAAATATCAAAAAGGACTTTCGTCCATTGTAATAATTATTCTGGTCATAATAATTTTATTGATAGCCGGAGTCATTAGCTATTTTTTATTGAATGTGCATCAGCAAAATCAAAAAGACAGCCCAATTATTATAAAAAACGAAAAGGCTTTTATTTATAATTCGAATATTAAAAAATTCAAGCAAATATCTCCCGATGGATACAAGGTTCTTTATTACGGAGATGCATACTCGCCATCTAATAATATTTTTGTTTTAAAGGATAATAAAATATTTAAATTTAATATTATTAGTTTGGCAATTAATGAAACAAGCCTCCCTGTTCTTAGAAACGAAACAAATGTTTATGAATCAATAAATGACATAGTATTGTCTCGCGATAGAACAAAAGCAATTATCGCAATCGCTGTTTATGATAAAAATTCAAAAGAATATCAAAATGAGTTGGGTGGACCGAAACCGATAAGCACGAGGGAAATAGAGTACGATATTCAATCTGATAAGTGGAAAAATTCAAATTTTTTTGAAATAGTCAAGAATATTCTTAAAGAGGATATTGTTTCATTTTCTGCGTGGGATAGTCAAAATAATAAAGTATTTGGTAGATATTCAGGAAAATCAACGGGATATGCAATATCGGAATACATTGTTGATTTAAATGAAAATAGCTTTAAAAAAACTTCGGGTTATTCTGACGAAGGAG
>JBAQMJ010000056.1:0-10964 GCA_049302695.1 Minisyncoccales bacterium | reverse complement strand
CTTGAAGAGTTTGGAATTTGCGATCCAATCATCTTAAATGGTGCTTCGGATAGGAAAAATATTATTATAGGTGGTAATTTCAGATTGGAGGTTATAAAAGATATGGGATACAAAGAAGTCCCAGCGGTCTACATTAACATTCCAGACATTGAAAAAGAGAAAGCTCTTAATGTCAGACTTAATAGGAACACCGGTTCTTGGGATTGGAACCTATTGGCAAGCTTTGATGAATCTTTTCTTTCAAATATAGGATTCACCTCTGAAGAATTGGACAAGGTATTTGATTTAGAAGATATGCCTGAAAAATTTGACATTGATAAAGAATTGAAGAAATTAGATATAAACAATATCGAGATAAAGAAAGGAGAAGTTTGGCAATTAGGCGACCACAAGCTTATGTGCGGTGACAGCACCATAGAAGCGGACATATTGAAACTTATGGACGGAGAGAAAGCTGATATGTGTTGCACCGACGAGCCTTATATTTTGGATTATTTGCACGGCAAGAAGAGAAATGGCAAAGCAACCGAAGGATTCGGTCTCAAAAGAGACAGGAAGTATCTAGAAACAGATAGTCTTCCCGATAACTTTATCGAACTTTGGATGGACAATATAAAAAAGGTTGCCAAGGATGATTTTTCTATTATTTCATACGAGTGCTGGAAGAATATGCCACTCATGTGGGCGGAAGTTGCCAAAAGATGGAAAGTAAGGAATATGATAATTTGGCATTTACCCAACAGAGTCCAAGGTTTTTCTTCTAAGTATAAATTTTTTAATAAGTACGACTTCGCTATGCTTGGATCATCGGATGGATTCAAATTGAACGATGAGCCTGAAGAAGACGAATTGTTACAGAACGAATACGAAGCCGCTTTATTTGCTACATCTGGAAAACCTCATTGGGAGCCTTATGAAAAGGGCAAGAAATATTGCCCTACTGACTTTATAGAATTTAAGGCTTCGGATGCTAAAAGTTCTGGTCAAGGAATTATTTTCGGTACAAAACCGATAGAGATATTAATTCCTTACATCAAGGTTCTTACAAGAAGAGGAGACTTAATAATTGAACCCTTTCTGGGAAGTGGAAGTACTTTAATTGCAGCCGAGAAGATGGGGAGAAGATGCTACGGAATGGAAAAATCACCCATCTATGCCGAAGTCATCAGGAAAAGGTGGGAAAATCTAACCAATAAGAAGGCTGTTAAAATTTCTGGCATATGAAAGATAAGAAACAGAAAGAGCTTCTGATGGAAAACCTGAAAAAGACTCCAATAGTACAAATTGCATGCGAAAGATCTGGCATTAGCAGGTGCACATATTATAGATGGAGAAAGGATGCCAAGTTTTCTAGAGATGCTGATACGGCGTTAAGAGACGGCATACTTTTCATCAATGATATTGCGGAAAGTCAATTGTTATCATTGATTAAAGATAAGAATCCAGCGGCTATTAATCAGTGGCTAAGACATCATCACCCTGCTTACGCTGAAAAGATTCAATTGAGTGGAAAAGTAGAGACAAGTACAAGGCTAACACCAGAGCAAAAATTGCTAATCAAAAAAGCTTTTGCACTGGCAGATTATAATAATCAAAATCATGACCAAGAAAAAAAAGACAAAAATTAAAAATGTATATGACGAAATTCTCTTAGATAAAAACAGTGCTGTGTTCAACCGCCTAATCAAGGACAGTCATTATTGGTTTTTTATAGGATGCCTCAGTGAATATATTACATATAAAATAGCTCCGTTTCAGAAGGAAATGTTTGCTTTGACGGAAGATTCTTCAATAAAAAGGCTAGTGATAGTCGCCGCGAGAGGTTCGGGAAAGAGCACTTTGATGACCCTTTCCCTGCCCCTCTGGGCAATATTCGGAAGATTGCAGAAGAAGTACATTATGATTATTTCGCAGACGATGGAGCAATCGAAACAGCACTTGAAGAATATCAAGATGGAAATTGACAGCAACGAAATATTAAGAAAATATTTCGGTCCTTTCGATGAAGACGAAGGCGGAGAATGGGGTTCTCAATCCATTTATATCCCCAAATACAAAGCAAGGATAGCTGTAGCTTCAACAGGACAAGAAGGAAAGAGAGGTATGAAGACGGGATCGCACAGGCCAGATTTAGTGATAATGGACGATATTGAGGATATAAACTCGGTAAAAACCAAAGAAATGAGAGACAAGATTTTCAACTGGGCTACTGGCGATATTTTTCCAATCGGAGATAAAAATGTTAATTTCGTTTTTGTTGGAAACTTACTCCACAATGATTCATTTCTTATGAAGCTAAAAGCCGAATCCGAAAAAGAAGAAAACACAGAATGGGCATACAGGGAGTATCCCATAGCCGACGAAAACGGTAATCCCCTCTGGCCTGGTAAGTACGCTTCTAAGGAGGAAATCGAAAGGGAAAGAAAGAATATTTTAAATGATGTTGCATTCCAAAGGGAGTACATGCTGAAAATAATTTCTGATGAGGGGTCGATAATAACACCCGAGATGATTCAGTATTACGATGAGATTCCAGATGTCTATCATCACATGACTTATACTGGAGTTGATTTGGCTTCTTCACAGAAAGATACTGCCGATTACACAGCCATGGTTTCTCTTCATGCTTGTGGCAGATATGAAAATTTGAAATTCTATATCATGCCTAATCCGATAAACAAGAGAATTCCTATAGGCGATCAGGCCGAGCAGATTAAAATATGCCACGAAAATTTGGGCGGATATAACCGCAATAAAGTTTTCGTTGAAAATAATTTCGGGGGTAGCTATTTAGTCAATCAACTAAAAGGCATGGATGTAAAAGCGGAAGAAATTAGCACTGGGGCGATGAGTAAAGGAAGCAGACTTGGACTGGCTGTACTCAGTATCAAGTCGATATTCTTTCCGAGAAAAGGAGCTGAGGATCTTATCGCCCAGCTTCTCGGATTCGGAACGGAAAGCCACGATGACATGGTTGATGCATTTTCCTATGCCGTCCTCGGAGCGAACAGAGATAACGCAAATCGAGGCCACGCTCAAGGGCATACTGGGATGAGACCGGACATATTAATGTAGTAAGATTAAAACGCCACCTTTTTAGGTGGCGTTTAACTTCTCTATTTTAACAATTAAGCATCTTTTAAGGCGTCTAATTTTTTCTTAACTTCGTAGGGTGATTCGATATTTTTTAATATGATCTGGTCTCGTGTTGATCCCGCAGTAATGATTGCAATATGACCTGTGTGAGATATCATTTTGTCGAAGAAAGGCTCAGCAACGTGGATATCCGTTATCTTTGAATAGTCGACGCTGATTGTATGAGTCGAAAGCCATCCTCTATGAATCAATACTCTTTTATTGGTAAAGGCGTAAGCATTAGCGGCTGGCAAATAAAACTTATGATAAAAAGCTACTGCCACGAAAAGCAACGCACCTATCCAAAAATTTGCGAAAATAAAAAATAGGGCGACTATTCCCCATATAACTAAACCCACGGTTGTGTATGTGCTACCAATAGAAAATTGATATTCAACTTTTTCTCCGTTATTCAAAAGTTTGTTCCAAATTTGTTCGTATTCCATATTTTAATAATTAAACTGATTATGTAGATTACGCCGACCGATAACCTTAACCTGTGGTGTATATACAAAAAGCCCACCACAGGGTAGAGGCCGAAGCCCCTCATACCGGTTTCCCGATATGGCATATAAGACAATACGCCCCATGATGGGTTGTTTATGTCTTATATGACTTTGGAGCCATGCTCTTGAAATTCAAAAGTTTAGGCTACTGCTATTAAATTGTGATTACATAATAGCTTAAAAGTTAAAATTTGTGTAGTCTTTTAGTCTCCAGTTTGTCTACATCTGGGTCTGGACTTCCTTAGACTGTTGCGACATCTTGTCCTTAAGATAATAAGGAAAACAATATGGAACAAGCGGTAATAATAAAAAATAACAGTCAATCCCCCACTTTGGATGTTAAAATCAAATATTGCCTCTATGCGAGGAAATCAACCGAAGCCGAAGATAGACAAGCCCTTTCAATAGAATCACAGATAAAGGAAATGCTGACTTTAGCTGAAAGAGAAGGCTTAGATATAGTCGAAATAAAAAGAGAATCTCATTCCTCAAAAGAAGTCGGCCAAAGAGTTGTTTTTAACGAGATGATTAAAGAGATTCGCGAAGCTAAGTATAATGGTATTTTAACCTGGGCTCCAGACCGACTAAGTAGAAACGCAGGAGACTTGGGATCGATAGTTGACCTCATGGATCAAAAGCTTCTTATCGAGATAAGAACATACGGTCAAAAGTTTACCAATAATCCAAACGAGAAATTTCTCTTAATGATATTGGGTTCGCAGGCGAAGCTTGAGAATGACAATAAAGCGGTCAACGTGAAGCGAGGATTAAGGACTAGGTGTGAGATGGGTTGGAGGCCAGGAACCGCCCCTACAGGCTATTTAAACGAGAAATACGTAGATAAAAAGTGCCAAGTGCGGATTGATCCGAGGCGAGCCCCTATAATCAAACAGATGTTTGAAAGAGTGGCTGATGAGCAATGGAGCGGTAGAAAGGTATGCCGCTGGCTGATAGAAAGTAAATTTAAGACGAAAAACGGGAAATCATTATCAATAGGAAATATTTATCGTATTTTCAGAAATCCGTTTTATTATGGAGAATTCGAATATCCTACTGGTAGTGGTAAGTGGTATGTTGGTAAACATGTCCCAATCATAACCAAAGAGCTGTTTGATAAAGTCCAAATGACTCTAAATGAGAACTTTATACCAAAAACAGAAAGCAAGGAATTTTCTTTTACAAAGTTAATTAAATGTGGATACTGCGGGTCAGGAATATCGGCTGACGAGAAGTTTAAGAAACTAAAAGATGGCGGTACTAACCGTCATGTTTATTATTTTTGTACAAAAGCGAGAAACATAGATTGCGCTAATCATGCCATTAACGAAAAAGACCTTCTTAACGAATTGATGGAATTGATAGACAGGGTTGATATGGATGAATTAGGAATAAAAGAAAAGATAAGACAAGAGATATCTCGAATCAATAAATTTAATATCGAAGTACTCGGGAACAAGAAAGAAAGAAATGATATTGATGTTGATATTAGGAATTACGCTAAATATCTTTTGAGACAAGGAACAATTTTAGAAAAAAGAGAGTTGCTATCATGTTTTAAGAGTAAGCTAATTCTTAAAGATAAGAAAATTATACTCGAATAAATTTTATTTGCTTTTTCTTTTTCTGTGCTCTTGTTCTAAATCAAGATGATATTGGTGATATTCATCATCATCTTTTTCATTATCTAGGGTCATAAAATTGAATGATCGACCTCGACGATATGGGCCAAAAAGTCTAGCAAATTCACCTTTAAATCGTTCTAGGGTTGCAGACTCTTCGAGAGATGTTCCTTCTTTGTTGTAATCTTTTTGCCAAGGACGTCTACCGTACTCATCCATGGCTCCGGCAGTACCGTCTCGATTTCCCCAAAATATTTCTCCCCCAAGAGTAATTGGTCGAGGGTCAGGCATCAATAGGCATCCGTGACCGTAAGTATACCAATTAGATTTTGTTATGTATCTCTCGGGATATAGCCATTCTTCTTTTGCGGCAGCGATGTACTTAAATGTACGCTTTTTTATTATAAAATTAATCTCTCGAACTTCTTGTTCGTTTAAGTGTCGTAAGGTTTGTATGTCAGTAATTTTAAATATAGTAGATCTAAGTGGATAAGGGTTTGGACGAAAGCTGACTTCTGATTGATAGGGATTTCTAACCCATGACAAATTCGTAAGTATTAATACCTTATCTAATGATAACGGAAAGATTGTATGTGTTCCATTGAGCCAAATATCTGGATCATTATTTCCACGACACCAGCTTGAGCGTGGCCCACACCTGCGATTGTATACTGTAATGGGATGATCGGAAATAATAAACTTTGTTTCCGACTCCGACGCATCAGCGATAAGCCAAACACAATCAGCCCAAGTAGCAGAATAAAGCTGTCGAAGTTTTAACATTTGACTTAGAATGATATTTCGATCTGTGGTTTCAGCTTGTGTACTAAGCCAGTTTAATCCTTTTGGGGTGCGAAGTTTTTGCGTACTCATATACATCAATAATTCTTTAAAAAAATCGCCACCATTCCACGGATGTGCAAAATTAGCATAATAGTCAACGGCTTTACGTCCGTCACGGTCAATAGAGCCAAAAAATCTTTTTTCTATTTCTACCGATTCTACATTTCCAAAATAGGTAGTGTATAAATCATTTTCCGCAAAGCAATGTTTAGGTCCTAAAAGATTAACAGCTCTTTTGGGATGAGAGACTCCTCTAGGATTTGTGTATGTCCCCGGGTTAAGATCTAAATAAAAAAGTTCTTGATTTTGCTGGTTTAATGGTATGAATCTCTTTTGATACCACACGGGGACATAATGATTATGACGATATTCAGTAGGCATATTGTTAATTTTAGCATATCAAAAAAGCGCCACTTTGGCGATTCTTGAATGAAGTGTCAGGGTCACCTGACTTGTCACTAGCGTGCAGGGGAGGAGGGATTCGAACTCTCAAGACCTCTTTTGGAGAGAGGCAGTTTGCCATTAAGCTTACTCCCCTAAAACAAAAGGGATGACTTCCCTTCTATCTCTTAACTTCTTTGAAAGTTGTATGCTTCTTGCATTCCTTGCAGAATTTGCTCATTTCTAACTTATCCTCAACCTGTTTTGTCTTGTTGGTGAAGTAGGAAATCTTTTTGCAAGCCGTACAAACAACTTTTGCTCTTTTTTTCTTTTTTGTTGCCATATTGTTATTTTAATTATTTTTTCTGAGCCGATGGTGAGAATCGGACCCACGACCTTCCCCTTACCAAGGGGATGTTCTACCACTGAACTACATCGGCAATTCTCACAATGACTGGTGGGCGATGAGGGACTTGCACCCCCGAAGGCCGAAGCCATCTGATTTACAGTCAGACCCGTTTGACTACTTTGGTAATCGCCCAATGAAACAATGATAGCAAATGATTGATTATTTTTCAATAACCTTCATCCTTTCCTTCCTCCACTCTGCTATTTTCTTCTGATGACCTGATAATAGCACTTTGGGAACTTTCCACTTCTTTCCTTTAACAGGAATAAACTCTTCCGGCCTGGTATATTCAGGATATTCAATGAATCCCCCGCCTTTAACCATTCTTTCTTTCAAAAAAGAAGGTTTTCCTAAGACATTAGGAATTAAGCGAGAGATTGTTTCGATTACAATCATGGCTGGCAGCTCCCCTCCCATCAAATCATATTCTCCAATAGATATTTCTTCATCAGCAATATGTTTTGCCACTCTTTCATCTACTCCTTCATATCTTCCGCAAATGAAAATCAAATCATCGTATTTACTCAATTGAAAGGCTTTCTTCTGATTGAAAGTCTTGCCTCGAGGGGTAAATAAGATAACTCTGGTTTTCTTCTTTTTCTTAATCGCTTTAATAGCTTTAAAAATCGGTTCCACTTTTAAAACCATGCCTAATCCCCCGCCATACGGGCGATCATCAACTGTTCTCCTTTCATTATCCGTCCATTTTCTCAAATCATGAACCTTAATCTTAAGAAGGCCTTTGTCTTGGGCTTTCTTAATGAATGATTCATTCAAATATGAATCAAATAAATTAGGGAAGATTGTAATAATATCGAATTGCATATTAATAATGTGAGCTGGAACTTGTATCTTTTCTTACTTCCAGCATACATTATTAAAAAAAACAGTCAATAATTTAAAAGAGCCTATATGGCTCCTTTGAATTTAATTAAATGCTATTAAATCTCTGAGTTCCTTCACTTGCATTTCCAGCTTTTCTATTCTTTCTTTATGATCGGCAAGAATTAAATTTTCTATTCTATCAAAGCGCTTGTCCATTTTATCTAATCTTTCATCGACATCATTAAAACGCTGATCCATTTCCGATTTTTTAGCGGTTTCAATGAAACCTTTTTGAACCATCATGGCTAAATCATCAATTGTAACATCTTTCTTTTTCATGTTTATATTATTACACAATGTAATTTTAATTAAACGCAACTAAGTCTCTGAGTTCCTTTACTTGCATTTCCAGCTTTTCTATCCTTTCTTTGTGATCAGCAAGGATTAAATTTTCTATCCTGTCAAATCGCTTGTCCATTCTATCAAAGCGTTTGTCAACTAAATCAAATTTCTTGTCTACTTCATCAAAGCGTTTGTCAACAGATTGGAATCCTTTTCTAACCATTAAAGCCAAATCATCAATTGTGACTTCTTTCTTTTTCATGTCTTTATTATATTCTACCAAAATAAAATGTCAAACAAAAAACCCCTTGCGGGGTTTTGAGTTATTAAATCTTGAAATCTTCAAAGTCTTCTGTAACACTTGGAGTTGTTTCCTTAGGAGCTTCCTGCTGTGCTGCAGGCATTTTTCTTCCTCCTTCAGGCTCTTCAATCTTCAAGTTGACTCTGGCGTGGTTCTTAAGACCAATGATTCTGACCAAGTTTCTGATTGCTCTGGCTGTTGAACCCTGTCTTCCGATTAATTGACCCATATCTTCTGGGTTTACTTTTACTGTTAGTAAAACGCCCATTTCGTCAACTTTTCGGTCCACCTTCACATCGTTTGGATGATCAACTAGCGTCTTAACGATGAACTCAAGGAACTCGATGTCTTTTGCTTCTGCCATGGCTAGTTCTTTCTTTATTCTAAATACTTTCCTTTGGGTAGTTCGACCTTTCCTTATTTTATTGTATTCTTGCTACCCTTTCCAATATTATCGTAAAAAACAAGAATAGTGTCAATAACACTACTCTGCTTTGGGAGCTTCTACAGGTTTAACTTCCGCCTTAGGTGCCGGTGCAGCTTCAGGTTCAGGATTTTTCTTTTTCTTAAAGACGATCTTTTTCTTTTCTCCTTTGATTACACCTTCATTAATCAAGATGTTGTAGACCGTATCTGACGGCTGAGCGCCAACGCCCATCCAGTAATTTATCCTTTCGCTGTGGAAGGTTTTCTCTCTGGTTATAGGATTATAGAATCCAACTTGCTCGACAAACTTTCCGCCTTGAGGAGGATTGTTTCTGTCGGTAACGACAACCTTATATGAAGGCTGCTTCTTTTTTCCTGTTCTAAATAGTCTGATTACTAACATATTCGGTAATTATTATTAACAAAGATATACTACACTATTTCTAAAATATTTTCAACCCTTGACCCGTTTCTGATGTTCGGATAGTATTGGGACAGGTGTTTTACTTATGAATACTGGAAAACATGAATGCAAAGGAAAATGCAAATGCGACGAGACTCTTCGAATAGCCAAGATTAAGTACTTTCTTCTTGGATTATTTTCGGGAGCTACTATTATCGGTCTCTATGCATATTTACCCCACTAACTTCTTTAATTGAGAGGTTTTCGCTTTTTTATTCCCAGTCCTTCGCTTTTAATCCTTCTTCTGCGGCCTTTAATTCAGCCTCGTGCTTGGAAGAACCTTCTCCCTGGGCAATAACCTCATTACCCAACAAAACGCCCACGATGAAGTGTTTTAAATGGTCGGGCCCAGCTTCTTCTAATACTTGATAAATAGGAGTGATTCCTATGATCTCCTGGGCTCTTTCCTGGAAGAGAGATTTAGGGTCTTTGAACAGCCTCTTTTCTATTATTTCAGGAAGCATTCTTTCTATCAGATTTTTTTCAATGAATTTTTTGCAGGCTTCATATCCTTGATCCAAATAAAAGGAACCAATGAAGGCTTCGAAGGTATCGCTGAGGATATATTTCCTAGCTTTGCCTTTTTCTTTTTCTTCTCCAGAAGACAGCAATAGGAAATTTTCAAATCCTAATTCCTTGGCTGCATCGGAAAGAATGTTGGCATTAACCAATGATGCTCTCCATCCAGTCATTTCCCCTTCTGGCTTGTCTGGATAATTTCTAAACAAGTATTCGGTGGTTATCAATTCCAATACGGCATCTCCCAAGAATTCCAATCTTTCATTGTGGCTTAAATAGAAGTCTGGATTTTCATTTAAATATGAGCGATGGCAAAAGGCCTGAGTCAAGAGGTCTTTATTGCTGAAAGATATGTTTAATGATTTTTCAAAAATAGAAAAATCTTTGGAATGATTATTCTTTTTCATTTTCTTCTTTCTTTTCTTTAACTTCTTCTGTTTCTTCTCCGACTATTTCACGATAGACAGTTCCCAATACTCCATTGATGAATTTTCTCGAATTTTCTCCGCCGAAGTTCTTGGCTAATTCAATCGATTCATTGATTGCTACCTTAGGAGGAACCTCATCTTTGTTTTCATAGAGAAGTTCAAAAATGCCGATCCTTAAAACATTTCTGTCTAAAATGTTTATCTGGTTGATCGGCCATTCGGGAGCAGTCTTTTCAATTATTTTGTCTATTACTTCGAGATTATCTTTAACTCCATTGACTAATTGCCAAATAAAATCATAGCTTTCGAGACCGTGTCCGAATTCTTCAATATTTTTCTGAGTTATTTTTTCCAAATCACCATCCACCTTTCCATGAAAGTCCCATTCATACAAACTTTGCATTGCTACGGATCTTGATAGGTGCCTTGAGGCCATATTATTTCTTTTCTTCTTTTTTAGTTTCTTTTTTGGCTTTGACTTCCTTTTTGGCTTCCTTTACTTCTTCTGTCTTGGTTTCAGCCATTTCTTTCTGCCTCTTTTTCTGTTCTTTCTTTTCTAGCTTAGCCATTACGTTTACAAACTCAGTTCCCTTGTAGTAGCCACAATATCCGCAGATAGTGTGAGGTAAAACAGGTTTGCCGCATTTAGGACATTTAACTAAAACAGGGGCTTTGATAAAGATGTTTCCCCTTCTTCTGTTTTTTCTTGATTGATTGTGTCTTTGTTTTGGTACTGCCATAGTCTTATCTTTAAATCTATATGCCTA
>JBAQMJ010000055.1:0-16578 GCA_049302695.1 Minisyncoccales bacterium | reverse complement strand
GTCTACTTAATAGGGTACATATCATTTTGAGGTGTTTTATTTTATAAAATAGGAAATTTGATATTAAAATTAATTATGATAAAAACGTTCAAATATATAAAAAAAATTTATCGAAAATATAGATTATTAATAATAATTGCAAGTATTGTTATTTTATTATCTGCGATCTTTTTCGGTATTTATTTTTACGATAAAAAAATAGAAAAATTAAATACAGAATTAGAAAAAACAAAACTACAAGTTATATCAGAAAAACAATTATCAGAAGAGGAACTAGCAATTGAAGTTGCTAAAACAAAAGATGCTCAACAAAAAGCAAATGAAGAAGCGATTAAAAAAAATGAAAAAGAGTTAGAATTAGCACAAAAAGAAAAAACAGAAAAAGAATTAAATACCGATAAAGATGGAGATGGTTTAACTTATAGGCAAGAAATAAGTTATGGTACTTCTGATTCAAATACTGACTCCGATAGCGATGGAATTATAGATGGTCAGGACATGCATCCTGCCGGCGGAGATAGACCAATTGCTCAACATTTTGAATGGAGCTATTTGGGTGAACCATGGGAATGGGATTTCTCTTTTCCTTCGGATTGGTATGATTATTATAAAAATAAATCTCGTGCCCCGCAAGGTATCACCTATGTCACTAGTGACGATTTGTATATTAAAAAAATTGCTGACATGTTAAAACAGGTCGCTCAAGAAAAAAATTATGTTAAATCGGCTTTTGCGGTAGCTTTTGTTCAATCTTTAGGATATGTAGACGATGATTTGATAAGCTACAATGATTATCCTAAATATCCACTAGAAACACTCGCTGAACAAAACGGCGATTGCGAAGATACTAGTTATTTATCAGCAGCCATTATAAGTGCAATGGGAATAGATTGTTCGTTAGTTTTATTGCCTAGACATATGTCAATAGCAATAGCTTTTTCTAATTCTCCAAGTGGATATTATTATTTAAATAATGATAGAGAATATTACTATATAGAAACTACTGAAAATGGCTGGGAAGTTGGTGATATGCCAAATGAATACAAAAATACTAAAGCTAAGCTATTAAATGAATATTACAACGAAGCAGAAATTTATCCCAGCTATAGAAAACCCTGTGAAATATCATCTGATTTTTCAGGATATTATTATGATGGAGAAAATTATTATTCAGACAATCAATGTAATAACTTGACTTATTGTTTGTCATATGAAGAATTATATTACAATATTAGAACCCAAAGTTTTTATTGGGATAATAATTGTGCTCAAGTAGTAACAAAAGGATGTTATAGGTCAACTAGCTATACAGGATATTTTATTAATGGTATCGATTATTTTAATGATTCCAAGTGTACACAAAAAGCCTCTTTATGCAGAGCTTATAGCGGCGGATATTGGGATGGATTTTATTTTTATTCCGACAGAAATTGTACCCACTTGCTTTATTAATTTATTTTTAAATCCCTTTTTTGTTTACATGTTTATTTACATTTAACGCATATATGATATTATTTAATAAGATAAAAACCATATAAAGACTATGAATCAAAGAAAGAGAATATTAACTGGCATGAGGCCAACAGGCAAATTACACTTAGGCCACTATGTTGGAGCTTTAGAAAATTGGATTAAGTTGCAAGACAGCTACGATTGTTATTTTTTAATTTCAGACTACCAAGCCTTAGGCGATTATTCTGAAGATGTAGGTAAAATAAGAAACTCTGTCATAGAGGTTGCTTTAGATTGGCTTTCTGTAGGATTAGATCCTAAATCAACAACTTTTGTAGTTCAAAGCTATGTACCAGAATATGCAGAATTAAGCATGCTTTTGAGTATGATTACTCCCAAAAGCATGATTGATAGGAATCCAACCTTGAAATCAGAAATGGAACGTCAAAAAAACGTATCATTGGGTTTTTATAACTACCCACTGAGCCAAGTAGCCGATATTTTATTGCCAAAAGCTAATTTAGTTCCAGTCGGTGAAGATCAATTGCCTCATATTGAGCTTACCAGAGAGATCGCTAGAAAATTCAATAGAATATACAAAGACATTTTCCCAATACCAGAAGCTTTGGTTGGAAGAGTTCCAAGATTGGTTGGAATAGACGGAAAAGCAAAAATGAGCAAGAGCTTGGGCAATTGCATTTATTTATCAGATTCAGAAAAGATAGTAAAACAGAAGGTAAATAAAATGTATACTGACCCTACTAGAGCAAAAGCAACAGATCCTGGACACGTTGAAGGCAATGTTGTTTTTACCTATCTTGATGCATTTTATTTTGATAAAAAGGAATTAGAGAATCTTAAAAAGAGATACACTCAGGGCAAGGTTGGAGATGTAGAAATTAAGAATATCTTAAGTGATTTATTGAATGATTTATTAAAACCAATCAGAGAAAAGAGGAAGTTCTATCTGGACAATCCAGAAAAAGTTAGAGATGCTTTAGTTGAAGGAACTTTAAGAGCCAAGAAGATCGCTCAAGAAACCATATTGGAAGTTAAAAAGGCTATGAATATTACCGATTACGAAGATATTAATAATATTAAAATTATAAATACTTTAGAAAAATGATCGATTTAAAAAAGACTCAAAAAGATATTTTTCAAAATAAAATAAGTAAAGGTTTTAATACGACCGATATAAACAAGGAGTTTTGTTATACCTATGGAGAATTGGGGGAAGCATATGATGCCTATAGAAAAAAGAAAGATGATCTAGGGGAAGAACTGGCTGATGTTGTGATATATCTGATGGGTTTATCTGAAATGTTGAAAATTGATTTAGAGGATGAAATTTTAAAAAAGATTTCAAAAAACGAAAAGAGGGAATACGAGAATATTAATGGAGTAAATGTTAGAACTAAAGGATAGACATGGGTTTAAGAATCAATCTAGCATTTAAATTACCTAAAGAGATTGCAAAAAAAGCAATATTTTTGAGTAAAAAAATTGGAAAGAATAATGACTCTTTTTTTGTTCTTAATGGTATTGATGCGTATCCCCACATCACTGTCTATGCTCCCATATATCAAGAATCAAAAATAGATGAAGTATTTAAAAATGTCAAACAAGAAGAAATAAATCTTGAATTAAATTTCAAAGGAATTAGTAGTTCTCAAGGATTTATCAGTTTAAATTTTGAAACATCTCCAGGTATTCAAAAATTTCATGAAAAAATTGTTAAAACATTAAATCCATCAAGAGAAAAAGATATTTCTAATGGTTCTGATTACAATATGGATTTTGATGAAAAGCAAAAAGAAAGTATTGATAAATACGGATATCCTGACGCCATGAAGCTATATTCTCCACACTTAACAATTATTAGATTAAAAGATGAAAAATTAGCTAAAAATTTGGCAAAAAATATTAAATGGGATATTAATCAATTTGTAGTTAATGAAATTGAGCTTTATAAAATGGGGGATAATGGAATTTGCAAAAAACATTATAATTATTAAATTAAACCGACTCAGTCGGTTTTTTTGTTTGCACTAAACATTATTTTGTGTTAAATATAGACATCATTCCAATTAGTAAGGAGTGAGGAAAATGGAGAAAAAAGAACAAGGACTCGTTATATTGGTAGTTATTGCGATGCTTGCATTAATTGCATTGTCGCTTCTGTACATCTCAATAGAAAACGTACCGATTCAAGAAAAATACACTGTTGTTGCCTCTGGGCACACAAGCTGGTGGCCAACTATGGGGCGAATCGGGATGACCGAGGCTGGCATCGGAGTAGATGCCGCTGAAATCGTCTGCGATGACATCGGATTTAACTTTAATCCGATATATGCCGGCTCTTGGAGCGAAGTCCAGGAAAAATTAAAGACCGGGGAGTTGGATCTGGTTGTAGCTATGTACAAAACGGAAGATCGTGAAAAATATTACGATTTCTCTATTGCGTATACGAAGGATCCGATTACTCCATTTGTCGCAAAAGGTAAAACCTTTTCTCCTCAAAAAGAGAATCTGATTGGGAAGAAGGGTGTTGTAACAAGAGGCGACTCCTATGGCCCGGAACTTGATAAATATATTGTCGAGGCCAATCTGGACATAGCTGTAGTCGATACAGCAGAAGAAGGATTTGCTTTAGTCGAAGAAGGGAGAGCCGATTATCTTCTTTATTCAACATATGCAGGAGAAACAATTATCGCCAAAGAAAGAATTTCCGGCATTGAAGAATCTGGGACCATTTCCGAACAGCCCTTCTATATGGCGGTCAGCAAAAAATCTCCACTTGCGAAGCACATGAACGAAATCAATGCTTCCTTGCGAAGACAGATGAATGACCAGAACAGCTCTTTGAACAAGGTCTTGTTGAAATAAAACAACAAGACCGCTTTTTTTATATCCACTTGATAGTCTGATCTTTTTTAAACCAAGTCATCTGCCTTTTAGCAAAATTAAAAGTATTGATTTTAATTCTTTCCTTAACTTCTTCCTTGGATATTAATCCTTTAAAATAATACTGCCATTCTTGATAGCCGATGGTTTGCATGGGAGGAATCTTAAACCCATATTTCTTAGACAGATTCTTTGCTTCTTTTTCCAGTCCTTGCTTGAACATTAAATCAACTCTCTTTGATATTCTTTTCTTCAATTCTTCCTTATCAATCTTGATTCCTATTTGAAGAACATCAAACAATTGTTCTCCTTTTCTTTCTTTAAAAAATGGCTCATTGGTTGAGAGGCAGACTTCAATCGCTCTAATCAGCCTTCTTTTATTATTCTTATCTATTATATCGGCTCCTTCTTTATCTATTTTCTGATACATCTTAAATAGCTCTTCTACTGTTTTCTTTTCCAACTCTTTCCTTAATTTCTTATCAGCTTTAACAGCAGGGAAATCGAGATTCTCAACAACAGCTTTAATATATAATCCCGTTCCTCCAACTAAGATGGGCAGCTTTCCTCTTTCTGCAATTTCCTTTATTTTCCCTATAGCCATCTTCTTGTATGCAGCCGCACTGAATTCTTCATTGGGAGAAACGATATTAATTAAATAATGAGGCTCTTTAGGCTTATTAGTTCCGATATCCATTCCTTTATAGACCATTCTGGAATCAGCTGAAATCAATTCCCCATTGAATTTCTTAGCTAAAGAAACAGCCAAATCGGTCTTGCCGGAAGCGGTGGGTCCCAGGACAACGACTAATTTTGGTTTAATCATTTCTCCTTCAAGGTTCCAAGAAGTTGCTTTCTTAACTCTGACTTTTACAAAACTATTCAAAACTTCGCCGTCTGACTTAAATCTAATTGGCTTGTTCTGATCGGTTCTTCCGTTATAATATTCTTCGTCTTTTCCCAAGACTAAAACCTCAACTTCTTGATTGAGAAGTTTTTTATTATTTTTTAAAGCAGTCTTCCTCAATATTTTAGTTAAAGATATAAACCTTCTTACCTTTTCTTTTTTTAAAATATCGTCTGACAGTTTTTCACAGGCGAAGGATTGAGGACGGGGAGAGTATTCAGCAATAAAGGCCATGTCGAATTCAACCTCCCTCATCAGTCTTTCACTATTTTTAAATTGTTCTTTGCTTTCACTTGGAAAGCCGACAATAATATCAGTTGAAATGCTAATATTATTCTTAAAAGCCTTCCTGATTTTCTTGACCAAAGCAATATACTTTTCTCTGGTGTAGGGGCGGTTCATTTTTCTTAAAACAGCATTGTCTCCGGCTTGAGCAGGCAAATTGATATAGGGAGCAAATTTATTGCTTTCTGATAAAGCTTTGATTAGTTCATCAGAGAAATCCTTGGGATGAGGACTGGTAAATCTTAACCAAAACTTCCCCTCAATCCTATCAATCTCTTTTATCAATTTAGCAAAATTGAAACCTTTAGAATTATAGCTATTAACGTTTTCTCCTAAAAGCCATATTTCCCTGAATCCCTTTTCAACCGATTCTTTAACTTCTTTGATAATATCTTTGTAGTCTCTTGAAACTAATCTTCCTCTGGTAAAAGGAACGGCGCAGTAGGTGCAGAAATTGTCACAGCCGTTGCTGATGGGAACAAAAGCTTGAATATCATTGGTATGTTTAGGTTTGATTTTCAAGTAATCTTTTCTTGTCTTTTTAGGTTCTTTTCCTTTGATTAATTGAGGCCAGTTTTCCATATCTTTTTTGTCTAAAATAAAGTCAAAAATTGAGTCCAATTTAGCTCTTTCTGGCTTCAAAATACAGCCCGTTAATATGGCTTTAAAGCCTTTATTTTTCGTTTTAAGGCTGGTTATCTGGGGAACTAGTCCGTAAACTCGATCAACTGCTGCCTGCCTCACTGAACACATATTCAATATAGCCAAATCAGCCTCCTTTAGGTTGTTAGTTTTTTCGTATTTCATGCCTTCTAGAACCGTAGATATTCTCTCTGAATCAGAATGATTCATTTGGCAGCCAAAGGTAATAATATGATACTTCATATGACTATACTACAATAGAAGAAGGGTATTTTCAATCATTGACATTTTACTATAATTAAGTTATGCAATAAGTAGCCAGACAAGGGTCTGGAGGTGTTGTAAAAATGTTCATTCAATTAGAAGCACTAAAGATTGGCATTATTTTTATTCTTGCTATTGCAGGAATAGTAATGTTTCTATGCGGAGCTGTATTTTTTTTCGCTAGCCATGAAAAAAAAGAAAAGTTATTGTGGACGTTTGTCTTCATCATTGGGGTATCGCTACTTTTTGTCAGCACGTGGATAAATGTCGATATTCCAGAGGGAAGTATCGGCATTGACCAAAATGGCAACTGGTACGGTTCAGGAAATCATCTTACTCTTGAAAAAATCTGGGTGATTTCCTTGAAAGGTTCTATGCCTTTGTGGGAAAATACGGAATTGCTATATGATCTGACTCCAGAAGAAGTGATGTCTCTTGAAAGAGGATCAAACTTCAAGGAAAGATTAAAAAGCGAAACTGTAATCAGTGTCCAGAAAATGGACATGAAGATTGAAAGAACATCGGAGGGAATAAATACTTCACACTTAAAAGTGTTGATAAGTTTTTAAACCCTTCTTTTTTTATTTTCCGCAAGATTCTTCCCATCCAAACTCACAATATTGTATTCCATTCTGATAACATTTAATTGCTTTATCAATATAAGGAATAATATTGCTTGGTAGATGGTCTACAGGAAACCAACCTAAATCATCGCACTTATTCGGTTCCATGTTTTTAATCTCTCCTTTAATTACGTCTGTAGTGAAAAATAAATCTATTCTTTCGTGGTCTCCGCAAAAACGATGCATAGTTAAAACATGATTAAGGCTGAAACAATTAATGCTAACTCCTATTTCTTCTAAAACTTCTCTTGCCAACGCCTCTCTCATTGTTTCTTTTCCATCAGCATGCCCAGCCACCAAAGAATAGTTACCATCTTCGTAGCCAGTTTGAAATCTTCTAGAAAGAAGAATCTTGTCATTCTTTTTGAAAATCAAATAGACTGATGGAATTATTTTAAATCTTTCCATATTATTTTATATACTTCTCACCGCATTCTTTTCTGTAAAACTTCCACTCGTCGCATTCGACTCCATCTCCGAAGACGCAGACTCCGTATTGCCCGCCATTGTCATCAGTCCTTATTTCCAAAGTATATCCGTTTTTAACGCAGAATGTTGATGCTGGATTGGCCAAGCCTACAGTAATAGTGCTAGAACTGTCTTTTTCGCATTCTCCTTTGGCTTTAAGCTTTATTCCTGAATTATTTAAAACACACTCGTTGCCGTATGTCTTGCCGTCTTCTCCGCAAACAGGATCATAAATCATGGTACAGATAGCTTCTTTTATCTCTTGGTTATTAGAAACTTCATCTTTGATTACATCAATGATCTTCTTAGCCTCAGTTGAAATATCTAAAGAATTGATTCCTGAGATAATGTTGCCCAAGTTAATATCTTTCTCGGAAAGAAGGCTTTGGGCGTATTCTTTTAACTTAGTCGTGTCTTCATCGGAAAGAGATCCTAAAGCACTGAAGATTTCTTCATTGCCTGAAACAATTTTCTGAGCTAAATCTTCCAAGACGATTTCCTTGTATTCATTTGTTTCTTCTAGAAGAGATAAATATTCTTCCAGTTTCTTTTTTTCTTCATCAGTTAAATTGATATCGCTCAAATTGGTAGAAATAATGCTATTTTCGATTTCAATAATTGTTTTCTTGGCTTCTTCCGATGAACTGTTTCCTAGATTGCTTAAAGCTTTAACTGCTTCGGACGCCTGAGTCGTGCTTTTTTCAACCGCATTCTGTATAGCTTCTTTGGCTTTTTCTGTCGAAGCAAGACTGAATGTTCCCGAAGCTAATTCTCCAGTCACTTTTTCCTTGACTTGGTTCACCTTGTCTTGGACTTCTGTTTTATTTTCCGCTATTTTGTCCAAAACTTCTTGATGGCTGATGCTATTCTCAGCAATCCTTGCTAAAAGCTTTTCGCTATTAGGATTGTCTTTTGTCAGATTGCTGACATCTTCAACTGCTTCTTCAACTTCTTTCTGGTAATTATCAAGAGCAGTATTGATAGCTGTCGCGTCTTCTGTTTCAGAAACCTTTTCGGCTTCGACTAATTTTTCATTAGCGAACTTCAATTTCAGTTCAGCTTTTTTAACAGGATCGACAGTGAAGGCTGTCTGAATATCTCTGCCCCATTCCTTCAAAAAATAGAAAGGGCTGGAGGGGAGAACGGTGGGAGAAGCAACGCTTAAATCCTGAGCCGTTGTAGTTGTTTCTGCAGCAAAGGCAAAAAAACCAGAAAAAAGAAAAACTATAGCGAGAAAAACAATTAATTTTTTCATATGTTTATTCTTTATTAGCTACTTTGATAAAATCTTCGATTTTCATTTCTCCAAGATCTACTTTGCCTCTCTGTCTAGCGCTAACAGTGCCGTTTTCCACTTCTCGATCTCCAACGACTAAAAGATAGGGAACTTTTTCCATTTCTCCTTCACGTATCTTCTTCCCGATTGTTTCATTATTGTCATCAATTTTGACTCGGTACTCTTTTAACTTTTCAGCGACTTCCTTGGCATATTCTCTATGCTTTTCTCCAACTGGAAGAATTTTAATTTGGACAGGGGACAGCCAGAAGGGGAATGCCCCGGCATAGTGTTCGATTAATAGGCCGATAAATCTTTCAAAGGATCCGAAGAGAGCTCGGTGCAGCATATAGGGCTGTTCTTTTTCTCCCTTGTCATTAGTGAATTCCATTTTAAATCTTTCTGGAAGATTAAAATCAAACTGAAGGGTAGAGCATTGCCATTCTCTTCCTAAAACATCTTTAATTTTGAAATCCAATTTAGGTCCGTAGAAAGCAGCCTCTCCTTCTTCTTCTTTGAAGTTCAGGCCTTTTTCTTTAGCGATATTCCTCAAAACAGATTCTGAGAAATTCCAGCCTTCATCGCTGCCGGCATATTTTTCTTTATTCTTCGGATCTCTTAAAGAAAGGTAGACATTGACTGATTCTGGTTTGAATCCGAAAGCCTGATAGATGAAAAGAATGAAATCGATTACTCTTTTTAATTCATCTTCAACCTGGTCTTTTCGGCAAATAATGTGAGCATCGTCTTGAGTGAATCCTCTGACCCTAGTCAAGCCGGAAAGCTCTCCTTTTTTTTCAAATCGATACACTGTTCCTGTTTCAGCCCAGCGGAAAGGAAGTTCTTTATATGATCTAGGATTGCTGTTATAAATGGCAACATGGAAAGGGCAGTTCATTGGCTTTAATAGGAACTGTTCTGATTCCTTTAATTCATCCTTGTTCTTCTGTTCTTCCAAAGACTGTCCGACTTCTAGAGGCGGGTACATGCTTCCAGAATAGAATCCCCAGTGGCCCGATTTTTCCCATAGCTTTCTGTTTCCAATATGGGGGCTTCGAACCAAATCATATCCATTCTCTAAATGTTTCTTAAACCAAAAGTCTTCGATCAGCCTCCAAAGCATGGCTCCCTTGGGGTGCCAAAGAACCAAGCCGATGCCGACATCTTCTTCAATATGGAATAAGTCCATTTCTTTTCCCAATTTTCGATGATCTCTTTTTTCCGCCTCTTCCATCATCTTTGAATATTCGTTCAGCTTTTCTTCTGTTTCAAAAGCCAAACCGTAGATTCTGGTTAGCATGTGGTTCTTTTCGCTTCCTTTCCAATAGGCTCCAGCTAATTTTTGCAGCTTGAAAGCTTTGGCATCAATTTCTTTCGATGATTTAACATGGGGCCCTTTGCAAAGGTCGGTAAAATTTCCAGATGTATATGTAGAGACTGTTTCATCTTCAATTTCTTCAATCAATTCCAGCTTGTATGGCTGGTCTTTGAATAATTTCCTGGCTTCTTCCTTAGATATGTCTTTTTGCTCAAAAACAATTTCCTTTTTAAGGAGCTCTTTCATCTTTTTTTCTATCTTTGCCAAGTCTTCTTCTTTCAACTCAACCTCCATGTCGTAATAGAAGCCGTTATCAATTGATGGACCGATGCCGAATTTAACATTGGGATACATTTCATTAACAGCAGCGGTGAGGATATGGGATAATGAGTGTCTTATTTCTTCTAATTTCATATTATTGTTATTATGCTTCTAATATTTCTTCAACTTCATTGGCGATGATCTTAGGCATTCCGTCTTTCATATCCGTTTTGCCCGTGATTGAAACTATCTTGTTCGCAGCAAAGGCGTAGGGATTTTTTTCAATCATGGAAGGGAAGACCACTACCTCGATCGTATCCGTCAAATCCTGGAGCTTGATGAACATCATCGGGTCTCCTTTCTTCGTTAATATTTTCTTAATTGAAGAAATGATTCCTCCGACAGTGACGCTTTCTCCCTGGATGATGTATCTCTCAAAGGGGCTTCTCGTTCCAGCTCCCGTACCATTCAAATCAGCGATGATTCTTCTGATTGACATGGTTTGCTGTTCCAGCATTCCACGGTACTTTTCTAAAGGATGTCCTGAGACATACAGTCCGAGCAGTTCTTTCTCCCACGTCAACTTATCGTATTCGCTCATCGGTTCGCAAGGATTAAGAGTGATAGCATTAAAGCTGGCTGACGTTCCCGTATCAAATAATCCCCTCTGTCCGCTGTCTTTCATTTTTTGATTGTTTTTAGACCAGGCCAAAAGATTTTCCAGATTGGAAAGGATTTGATTTCTTTCTCCCAGATTGTCAAAAACTCCGGCTCTGGTTAAGCTTTCCAATGATTTCTTGTTTAAAACCTTTGAATCAACTCTGGAAACGAAATCTTCAATAGTCTCGAAGTGTCCTTTCTGTTTTCTTTCGTTGATAATCAATTCAACAATGTTATATCCCACATTCTTGATGGCTGATAATCCAAACCTAATTTGGTTTTTATTCGGAACCACGCTGAAGTTGCTGAAAGATTCATTAATGTCCGGGGGCAATACTTCGATTTTCATTTTCTTGCATTCTTCAATCAGGATAGAGATCCTATCGAGGTCTGAACCTTCAGAAGTCAGCAAAGCAGCCATGTATTCAACTGGATAATTGGCTTTTAGATAGGCTGTTTGATAGGCAATGATGGCATAGCAGGCAGCGTGCGATTTGTTGAATGAATAGCGGGCAAAGGGCTCGATCCAATGCCAGAGATCAATGGCAATCCTCTCGCTAATGTCTTTTTTCTTCATTCCATTAACAAATTTGTCTTTCTGTTCCATGAGAAGCTTTTCAATCTTCTTTCCAATAGCTTTTCTTAAGATATCGGCTTCAGCCAAAGTGAAGCCAGCTAAATCCTGAGCGATACGCATGATTTGTTCCTGGTAAACGGGAATGCCGTGAGTGTTTTCAAGAATCGGCTTCAAGAGCGGATGCATGTACTTAACTTGATTAGCATCATTCTTGCCTCTGATATATTCAGGAATGTGCTGCATCGGCCCGGGACGGTACAAGGCAACCATAGCGATGATGTCTTCTATCTCAGTCGGTTTTAATTGTTTTAAATATCTTCGCATTCCGTCAGATTCCAGCTGGAAAACTCCGATGCAATCAGCACTTTGCAACAGCTTGAATGTTTTCGGATCATCTAAAGGAATCTTGTCCATGTCCACGTTTACTCCATGGACGGCATAGATTCTTTTTAGAGTTTCTTCAATGATGGTCAAGTTTTTCAATCCTAAGAAATCAACTTTCAATAATCCCATTGATTCGACTGCGTGCATTTCATATTGAGTGACAATTGATTTTTCGTCTTGAGTCGGATGCTGGATGGGAACAGAATCATCCAGAGTGTTTCTGGAAATAACCACTCCGCAAGCATGAGTTGAAGCGTGTCTGGCGCAGCCTTCAATCTTCAAGGCCAAGTCGATTAATCTTTCGGCTCTTTTATCAGACTCGTATATATCCTTGAATTCTTCTATTTTTTCTAAAGTGTCTTCCAGACTGAATCCCATGGGGATCATTTTGGAAATTTTGTCGCAATATGAGTATTCATAGCCTAAAGCTCGGCCGACATCTCTGATTGAACCTCTGGCAGCCATGGTTCCGAAGGTAATAATCTGGGCAACTTTGTTCCTGCCATATTTTCCAGCGACATAGTCAATGACTTCTTCTCTTCTTTTATCAGTGAAATCCAAATCGATATCAGGAGGCGATATTCTGTCTGGATTCAAAAATCTCTGGAAGTACAAATCGTATTTCAAGGGATCGACAGTAGTAATATTGATTAAAAAAATAACAATCGAACCTCCAGCTGAACCTCTACCTGGACCAACGACAATCCTATTGCTCTTGGCCCAGTTAACAAAGTCTTGAACAATCAAGAAGTAACCGGAGAATCCTGTTTTGTTGATAACAGAAAGTTCATATTCCATTCTTTCAACAACTTTCTTCAATTGAGGATCTTTGATTCCTTCAATATCGGTTTCTTTTCCTTTCAAAGCGCTATCAACAATGTTTTTTAATTCTTCGGTGTGGATATTGTATTTGTTCTCAATTCCTAAATAGCACAACTCTCTTAAATAGCTTTCGCAAGTCTTTCCTTCGGGAACATCGAAATAGGGAAGCTTGAATTCTCCCAATTTCAATTCTAGATTACAGGCTTCAACTATCTTTTGAGTATTCGATATCGCTTCAAGAGAATCTTTGAATGATTCAACCATTTCTTCGGTGCTCTTGATTGAAAAATCATCTCCCAGCATGCTCAGCCTTGTTTCATCATTAATATCAGCTCCAGTATTAATCAGCATTAGGATGTCTTGAGCTTCAGCATCATCTTTATTAACATAATGAGAATCGTTGGTGGCGACTAAAGGTATCCCTGTTTTTTTGCTTAATTCAATAATTAGATTATTGGCCTTTTTTTGTTCAGGAATGCCAGGATGGTCTTGCAATTCTAAATAGAAATTGCCTTTGCCGAATATTTTTTCGTATCTCAAGGCCATTGCCTCCGCCTCTTCTTTTTTGCCAGCCAGAAGAAGGTGGGGAATCTTTCCTTGAAGACAGGCGGAACAGGCGATTAAGCCATCGGCGTGCTTTTCTAGTAATTCTAAATCAACACGGGGCTTGTAATAGAAGCCTCTTAAATGAGCCTCGGTCACTATTTTAACTAGATTCTTGTATCCTGTTTCATTCTTGCACAAAAGAATCAAATGGAAACGCTTTCCGTCGAGGCCGGGAGTCTTGTCGTCCATGGTTCGCTCTGCTTCGTATACTTCGCAACCGATAATCGGCTTAATGCCTTTAGCTTTAGCTTTTTGATAGAATTCAATCACTCCATACATGGTTCCGTGATCGGTTAAAGCAACCGAATCCATGCCCAGTTCTTTAACCTTGTCAATAATGTCGTCTATCTTGGATAATCCATCCAAAAGAGAGTAGTGCGAGTGCAAATGTAGGTGGGTAAACTTAGTCATTTAAATTTAAATTAGATAATCTTCTTTCCTCCTAACTTAACCGTCGTCGTATCAATATTTCCTTTCTTGCTTTCTGTTCCAGTTAAAACCAAATTGCTGCCGACTTCAGTTTCTTCCAAATCAATCGTTCCTTCGGTTTTCATTTTTCCTAAATTAAGATTTCCTTTAACCATGGCTGTACCGAAGAAGGCATCTCCTCTGACCATCATATCATCATACTTGGCTGATGAAATCTCAGCGCTTTCCAGGATAACATCTCCAGCAATCTCAGTTTTGGCCAAGCTGAGAAAGCCGACGGCCATCAATCCCTTAGCATTAATGTTTCCTCCGATTCTAGCTCCAACTAAATTAATAGCTCCGTTGATTTGAGCATTTTCCAAAATCAAATCTTCTTTAATATCAGCTTTGCCTAAATAAAGAGAGCCGTTGATTATCGCTCCTTTTAAATTCAGGTCTCCTAGAATGACAACTTCTCCCAAAAATACCGGACCCATAATCTTGGCATTTTCCAAATTCAATCCAAACTTTATTTTCTCAATGATAACAGAAAAATCAGAGATGATTCTGTTGTTAAAATTAGCTGGACGATTTTCACTGTCAGCTAGCTTTATCTCATCCAAAAGGTCTTTCTGGCTAAGAATGCTCCCGTTGCCATTTTTGTTTAAATTGTCCATATGTTAATATGTATTTAATATACATTAATAATATATCAATTCGGGATATGATTCAAGGCAAATGTTGACTTTTTATAAGAATATTATATAGTTTAACTGCACATTGAAAATACTTATTTATCAGGAGAGCACTATGGGCGTAAATATTCTATACCTATCGTGTTCTCCTCATAGAAGGAGACCGTCGACCAGAACGATTCTGGTAAAAGCAGGAGGATGACAATGAATAAAACATTGATCACCGAAGAAGCAACAGACGGACAAAAAAAACAAGTTGAACGATTTGCGGAAGACGCTGTAATTCGTGCTTTTAGCAAAAAAATCTTTAACAGGGAAGACCTGCAAAAGCTAATTGAAGATGGAGATGAATTCCAAGCCGATATCATTGCTTCCATTGGGAAGCATTCACAGATTAATCGGTTTGCTGATGAAGAGGTTGAATCGTATTGCGGGTATCCCTTGGACTACAAACCCAAAAGCATTGAGGACCAAGTTGATATTCTGCGCCACTTCTTCCGAAAAATTGGCCATGCTGATGAGAAGATCGCTAAACAATCACCCTCAGGTCATGCTGAAGCATTTTTCGCTATCCCCAGATGGCAGTTAATTGCCGAAACGTATGATGGTGCGGTCTATACAGTCTTCCACAAAATCAAACAAACACGAAAGTGCCATCCCTATAATGAATATAAGGGATTCGTAGAGACTGAGCGTACGGCAAGAAAGCTCAAAATGCTAAGTGAACAGCAGGAGGGTTGCGATATTCTCATCGTCGCTGCACAATTCGGCATGCGTTACCGTGGCTGCAGTGTGCGCCGAGCTCGCGAACTCTTTACTGGAAATGAATTCGGGCTTGGGGCGTTTGAGATTGGTTGCATGATTCTCACTCATCCAGAAAGATTTAATGCAAATGATAATCTCTGGATTGATTGCGCTGGTAATAATTCTGTATCATGCATTGGTTCGTTGGGTGACATGATTAAAATCTCATCTTGTATGCCAGTCAATACCACTTCCAGTGACAATGGCTCTGCCTCAGCTTTCCTTCCACGCAAAATATCGTAACCTATCAAGGTTGCACCGGGGTTGTTCACAGTATTGTGTTCTAACCTCTTTTTTTATAACAAAAATTCGGATATAATCAGTATATGATTCAAGAAGAGAAGAAGCTTTGGAAGAAAGGGTATAAATATGTGGTTGGAATAGATGAGGCAGGAAGAGGGCCTTTGGCTGGACCAGTATCGGCTGGAGCTGTTTTAATTTTGGAAAAAGACTTCAAAGAAGCGAAGAAAATCAAATCGGTTAAAGATTCTAAAAAATTAAGAGAAAAGGAAAGGAAGATTGTTTATCTCAATTTAATCAAAAACAAAAAGATTAAATGGGGGATAGGGATGGTTTCAGAAAAAGTAATCGACAAGATTAATATTCTAGAAGCAACCAAGCTGGCCATGATTAAAGCGGTAAAAGATTTGGAGAAGAAGAATAAGGTCAAAGCTGATTTTTTAATCTTAGATGGAAGGATGAAGCTTAATTTAAAAATTGATCAAAAATCAATCGTCAGGGGAGATGATAAAGTGTTTTCTATTTCTGCTGCCAGTATTATTGCTAAAGTCAGAAGAGATGAGTTAATGGAAAAGTATAACAAAAAGTATCCTCAATACAATTTTAAAAAACATAAGGGATATGGAACAAAGGAACATTTAGAGAAGATACAAAAACATGGAGCCTGTGAAATACATAGAAAAAGCTTTGCTCCAATTAATCAGTTTTAAGATGGTTCCAATCCTTTCTCGCCTGCAAACTTAGAAAGCCTTTATTTATAAGGCTTTTTATGATAACCGCGGTATAACTTTGGAACTTTTTTACAACTATTGACAAAATATAGATTATTTGTTATAAAGTTAATAATCGTTGAACGGCACATTCTGCCCTCAAACCGAACACTTTTCACAAATTATTTCCTGCATTGCATGCAGTTTTTTAATACTTAAATTAGAAGTCTTGAATATGAATTCCTTGGCTTTTCTGCTTTTCGAAAGAATTT
>JBAQMJ010000054.1:0-10774 GCA_049302695.1 Minisyncoccales bacterium | reverse complement strand
AGCGGTCTTCATTTCATGCCGGTGTTGTATTGGACGAATCTAGAACTTGACAATAATTTTTCTACAATTATAATGATAACATCATTAAAAAAAGGTCGGCACTTTATAATAAAAAAAGAACAAAAGTGTTCACAATTAACCTTTAATAAATTAAGTATGATTTTTGAAGAAACACTAGAAGAAGTTAAATTATTATCGGAAGAGGAAGACGAATCTTGCGAAGTCGAAGAAGACGACGATGACGACGAAGTAGTTGGAGAATTCGAAGAAGATGAAGATGAATTCACTGCTGACGACGATGACGACGATGACATCGATGACGACGACCTCGACGACGATGACATCGATGACGACGACCTCGACGACGATGACGATGATACAGAAGAAGCTGAAGAATAGTTAAATCAATGGCCCCGCAGGAGCGGGGTTTCATATTTGCCTTTTTTCTTTTGACTTGCTATTATCTGTATATAATAATAAATAAAAAACACCATGGAAAAACAGATTAACAGGTGGAAAATCGCCACCTTGGTCTTAGCGGTTATCTCGGTTGTTATGGCGGTCATGCTGTCACAGTCAACATTTGCTCCATCAAGCAAGCCAGTTAATTCAGCAATGGACTACATTAACAAGAATTTATTACAGGCAGGATTGACAGCGACTCTAGACAAGATTGAATCAGAAAGAACAGCTCCCTTTCAAAAAATTACCATTGATGTCGGCGGACAAAAGTACGCTTCATATGTAAGCGTTGATGGAAAATACTTATACGCTTCTGAGCCGATTGATATAACTAAGGATCCCTCAGCTTCATCAACAACAAGCAGCAGCCCAGAAATGTTACAAAAGGCAGCTACTGAAGTTGAAGGAGGATTCAGTGAAATAACAGAAGTTGATGTTTGCAAGGAAAGCGACAAGCCGATAGTATACTTCTTCGGCTCAACAAGCTGTCCTCACTGCCAGTGGGAAAAGCCGATTATGCAGGAAGTAGTTGCAGAGTTTGGCGATCTTATTTCTTATCATGAAAATATTGATTCAGAAACAGATATAGATGTTTTCAATAAATACAGTACAGGCGGAGTTCCTATGCTAGTTATTGGATGCAAGTACTACAGAAGCGGATCTGGTGAAGCAATTGGAGAAGCTGCTGAAAAAGTAGCTTTGGAGAAAGTAATTTGCAGAGCCACAGGAAACACAGCTAGCATTTGTCAGTAATTTAAGGAAAGCACTCGCAAGGGTGCTTTTTTGCTTGACATAAAAGAAGATAGAATATAACATATGAACATGTTCTTTTAAATAATATGAAGATGTTGGTGGCTTACCTTAACCATATTTATATATTGTTTAGGTAGGTCATCGCTAGTGTTCTAGGGTGGCTTGCAGGAGAATTACCATGTGCTGTTAATTTCAAAAAGGTCCATGTGGTTAGCTGTCACTAACAGCTATACGATATCGAACTTCCGTCGATATCTTGAAAGCACTCTTTGAGTCTAAATGGGATTTGTCAGATGTGGAGATATTCCCTAAATCTTAAGGCCTGCAACCTTGTTTGGGAGAAAATCTCCACTCACTACCCCTCCAGATTATTACATCTCAACCAACCTATTTTACGTCCCGACAATATATTTGTTGGGCGTTTCTGTTTTTATGGAATATTTGTGGGCTTGACAAAATAAAGCAATACTGTATATATTATTAATATAAGTTCTTTACATATTAAAAAAGGAGGTGTTAGCGGCCTATTCTAGCGATCATTATTTAATCGTTAAAATAGGCCACTAAGGCCAGTATCGCATTGCAAAGAAGGATTTTCCAGGAGGGATGCCTATGATTGTTTGCTCTGTCGACTTCGGTGTAATTTCAAAGCGTGTCGAGACCACCACCTGATATTCCCCCACCCGCCCCGGCAGGAGAGATGCTTATCATGATTAGACTCTAGTTGGTGGCGTCGGGTACTGCTCGACGCCAAACACGAAACTGGGCTCAGCTTAATGCCGCCCGTTCAGGGGTAACTAAAATTGAATTGTCGGGTTTATCGCCACCGTTAGCATCGCATTGCTCCAACAATGTGTGAGACCCTTACTTTAGGGATCATGATGCAATCAAAAGTTTTGGTCGCGCAAATAACTCGATCGTACCCCACTGTAAGGTATCGCAAGCTCACTAACCTAGGACGAGGAGGTCTCGTCTCAAGGTATAGCAAGGATGAACAATTATCCTAAATGTCTAGGGCCGGCAAATCGGGAAGAGAGATATGACCAACTAAGAAGTTTACTTCTTACCCGCTTGGCATCCTATCCCCTAAAAGGCCCCCTCACCTCCTTTAATTAATCGTTCTTATACGTCCAACTATGTTGGCGTGTTTCTTTTTATACAACAAAAAACTCCCCTTTCCGGGGAGCTGATTTGTTTTACTTTAATTCTACAGTTGCACCAGCTTCTGTGAATTTCTTCTTCATTTCTTCAGCTTCTTCTTTCTTAGCTTCTTCTTTGATTGTCTGAGGAGCTGTAGCAATTGCGTCTACCAAGTCCTTAGCTTCCTTTAGACCTTTTTGAGTCAAGTCTCTTACCACCTTGATGACTTCAATCTTCTTGTCACCAGCTGATGTTAGAACAACATTGAAAGATGTCTTCTCTTCAGCTGCTTCACCTGCGGCTGCGGGAGCGGCTGCTGCTGCTACCATCTGAGGAGCGGCTGATACACCGAATTTCTTCTCTAGAACTTTAACCAATTCGGCTAAGTCCAATACTGACATTTTTTCGATTTCCTCAACAAGCTTTTTGAACTTTTCAGGAACTTCGATTGTTTCTATTTCTTCTGCCATATTATTTTTTACTTTATTATTATTTATTATGCTTTCTTTTCTTTAATCTGCGAAAGTGCGAATACTAGCTTCCTCATATTCCCAGAAAGGACTCCTACCAAGTTTGTTGCTGGAGCAGACAATGTTCCCACCAACATACCCAATAATTGTTCTTTGCTAGGTAATTCGGCCAGTTTGATGACGTCGGCCATTTCGTAGAATTTGTTCTCCAGGAATCCTCCAAGGATTTTGGCCTTCTGGTTCTCTTTTGAGAACTGATAGACCGCTTTGCTGGGAGCAATTTCGTCTTCGTAACCGAATACCATTGCTACTTCTCCTTCCAATTTCTTTGAATCAAGCTCGACCCCCTTGTTCTTCAAGGCTATTTCCATCAAACTTTTCTTAGCCACCTTCATCTCGCTTCCATTTTCTTTTAAGCCTTCTCTTAGCTTGGCTAACTCTTTAACCTTAATTCCTGTGAAATCCATGAAAACAATGGATTTTTGCTTTTCAATCTTCGACTCAAGGTCGTTGATTATATTCTGTTTTTGATTTCTTGTTAAAGGCATATGTATTAAAAAATCTGTGATTCCACAGACAAAAACGATGTCTATCCTCGGCAGGACTTATATGCCTGCTATCTGTGGATTATTAATTATGCATTAATTATATCTATTTTCTTTGTTTTGTCAACTCTTCGAGAATAGCTTCCCCGAACTCCTGGCTGAATTCAGCGTTTTCGGCAGTAATGACCTTTCCATCGATAACAATTGATTTTCTTTCATATTTAACGTCATTGTCCCTTAAGATATTGATAGCTGTTTTATCTAAGGGGGTTGACCAGACAGTCGCCTTCTTTTCTCTCAAAACCCCAGCCTTAGCTAAAAGGGTTGGAGCGATGCAGATAGCTGCTAGAATCTTGCCATTTAATGCAGTCCTCTGGATTATGGAATAGACTAATTCGTTGTCGAGTAATTCAACAGCCCCCTGTCCTCCTGGAAAAATAACAGCATCAAATTCATCAACATTAAGATCGTTGACTAGAAAATCAGCCTTTGCTTCTCCGCCGAACTTCCCTATCGCCTTGCATCTGTCAGAAGCGGTCTTAATATGTATGCCTCCTTTTTCCAAAACTTCTTTAGTGATGAAGTATTCTTCATCTCTGAAATCCTTAGAGGCGATGATAAAGATTGCTTTTTTCATATGCTGATATTATAGCATAAATAAAAAAAGCAATCACTATATTGTTTTTGGAATTTTCCGTTGAATGATTGCTTTGTATTTTTTGCCGACACCTTTATGGGTAAGGACGATTTTGAGTAATCCCATCATCGTGTTCCTAGAGAGTGTTTTAATGTCCAAGTTGTTTCTCTTGTAATCGACAATTTCGATTAATAATGCCCTGGAGCATGCTTTCAAGGTTCTGATCAGTGCTTCTTTGGTGACTGGATAGTTTACACAGATAAGAGTTGCTCCATAAAGATTATTTTCTTTGAGGAGCTCGTTGACCCTGCTTTCTCCGTAGTCTCTTTCTATTTCGTAAGGAAACATATAACCACCAAGTTGCTAAAGCAACTTAAAGATAAAATATCATAGAAACAAAAAAGAGGCAAACGCCTCTTCTATGTATTAGCTTTCGATTTCTTGTTTTTCTTTTCTAGCCATTCTCCAGTGGATTAGATAGAGAGGAAGTGCAATCAAAATCATTGTTACTGCATCCACCATTTTCTTTTGTCTCTCTGCCTTTATGCAAACATCTCCAGTATTCTGTGTTTTCCAATTTTCGTAATCTTTAAGCATGTTATCTATCTGGACTTTCTCATCTTCAGTGATGTCAGCTTTACCCTTTATATTATCAGCATCTATTGTCGAAACAAAATAAGGATAGTTTTCACACATATTGTAATCTTTCTTTTCAGCTTCTGGGAAGACATATGCCTTAAGAGATGTATTGACTAAGTTCCCTATTCCTACTGCCAAGAAAATTAAACTGATTAAAGCTATGGTGTATAGATAAATTGTTCTTACTATTTTTGTTGTTTTTGTCATATGTTATTTATATCTAATTTATATTCTAAATTATAGCAAATAAGGGATGATTTTGAAAGCTTTGATTTATTATTTTTAGGTATCCTTCATTGTTTTTTAAATAAAAAATATATCCAGGGGTTTTAGATATATTTGAGGGCATCTCTCGGAAAGTCGGTGATGATTGCATCGACTCCGATATTTTTTGCATTTTTTACCCCGGCAACAGAGTCCACGGTCCAGACATATACTTTTAGGCCGTTTTCATGGGCTCTTTCAATTAAGAATTTGTCAACAATTCTCCTGTTGGGATGAATAGAATAAGCTTTCAGATTTTTGCAATCTTCAAGCCATCCGTTTTCTTCTTTGATCAACAGGCCAATTTTGACTTCTGGAACTAGGTCTTTGAAAGTCTGGAGCTCTTTGACATCGAAAGAAGAAATCAAAAAGTTGTCAGGCGTCCATTCTTCGGAAATGTATTGTTGCACGATTTGTGCAACTTGCCTGCCGATTCCAGCTCCTTTGATCCCGATATCGTAGACGGTTTTTTTGCCGACATAATCGAGGATCTCTTCGAGAGACAGTCCGTCCTCAGCATTAGGACTTCTACTGTTCCAAATAGATTTTTTCTCTTCGGCTGATTCATCGCGTGCTACGATAATTCTAGGCGGCGGATCGGCTTCAATTTGAACTTCAAATTCAACTCCGTTAGCTCCAAAAGAAGCTAATGTCCTTTTTGAGTATCCCTTTCCAATAACCAGCATAGTCACTCCATATAGCTCTGTTACGAGCTGGGAATATAATAGCACACGTCGATTATTGATTCAATACAAAAAACCAAGCTCGTGTGAGCTTGGCTTTGTTTTTTTGAATCCTTAGATGCGGCTAACGTTTACAGCGTTAGGTCCCTTTGGAGATTCGCCTTTTTCGAAAGATACTCTGTCACCAACTTTTAACTCGTCGTAGCTTACGCCCTTGAGTTCGTTGCTGTGAAAGAATAAATCTTTCTCTTCGCCATCAACTGTGATGAAACCGAATCCTTTGTCTGTAAGGTTTTTGATTGTTCCTTCCATGATTTTAAGGTTAATTTTATTATTGTTTTAAGGTTTTACCCTAAAGTTCAATTACTTGAATAAACTCGACTAATTTCTTATTAAGTAACTATCTTATGAATATAGTAACATTTAAAGGTTTAGCCGTCAAATGAAAAATATGTTTTTTCAGAAATAAACAAAATTAGATATTGTAATAATATGCAAAGGATAATATAATATATTTAAGATAATAAATAATAAAATAATATGAGTATTAAAAAAACATCATTCATTATTTTTTCTATCGCCATTTTGGGAATCATCTTGGCGATAAACCCTGCAGAAGCGGCTAACGCTCCTCAGATTACTCGTGATTTAACGATCGGTTCAACCGGAGACGATGTTAAGAGTTTACAGCAGTATTTAAATGATAGCGGCTATGCAGTCGCAACTTCAGGAGTCGGTTCTAAGGGAAATGAAACTAGCTATTTCGGCAATGCTACCCAAGCAGCTTTGAAGAAGTTCCAAGCAGCTAATGGAATTTCTGAAACAGGGGTTGGTACTAAAACTAGAGCCTTACTTGCTGGATTAGTCGGTACTACTACTTCTACTATTCAGAGCTCTTCTTCTGATGTTACAAGCCAAATAACAGTGCTAAGAACTTTGATTGCTCAACTTCAAGCAAAACTAGATACTCTTTTAGCATCAACTGGATCTACAACTACTACCACTACTACAACTTCTAGCGATACAGTTACTCCTTATATCTCTTCAATTAAAGTTGCTGACGGCGGAGACAGCGGATATATGGATACTGGAGATACTATTACAATAACTTTCAGTGAGGCTATTAATCCTAAATCAATAGAAAGCAATCTCAGTGCCGGAAGCTATGTCACCGATATTTCTTATTCAGAAACTGGAGGGGTTAGAGTTTCTTTATCTGGAGTTGTAACAATTGAGGAGATTGCCACTTTCAACATGGGATCAGTTGAAGACGCTGGAACTTTCACTTCTAAGGTTGCCCTAAGCTCCAATGGAAAGGTGTTGACCATTACTTTAACTGACGGAAGCGACGTTAAAATTGAAGATGAAGATTTCGGCAAAGCTACTCAAATCAGCAGTGTGGTAAAAGACTTGAATGGCAACGCGATGGAAAGCAATTCCAGCATCACCTATCCGACTGGAACATTCGGAGGAACTAGTGATGATGAAAGCCCATCCATCTCTTCAATCTCAGTCTATGATGGAGGAGATGAAGGATATATTGATATTAGCGACAGAATAACAATTACCTTCAGCGAGGCAATTGATCCTGAATCAGTTAATGACGATCTTGATGAAGGAACAACTGTTACCGGAGTTGAATATTCTGATGTTGGAGGAATTAATGTTTCATCAGCTGGAAAGGTTACCATAAAAGGAATTGCTACCTTTGATATGGGTTCTGTTGAAGATTCAGGAACCTTCACTTCTAAGGTTGCCCTAAGCTCTAATGGAAAGGTATTGACTATTACATTGACTAGCGGAAGCGATATAGAAGTTAATGATGAAGATTTTACCGAAGCTACTCAGGTAGGCGGTACAATTGAAGATCAAGACAACAATGAAATGGAAAGCGATTCAAGCATCGATGATCCGACTGGAACATTCGGAGGGACCAGCAGTGGTGGTGCTCCATATATATCTTCAATCTCTCTTTCTGACGGAGGAGACACTGGATACATGGATGAGGGAGATAAAATCATTATTACCTTTAATGAAGCCATTGATCCTGAATCAGTTAACGAAGATCTTGACGAGGACGACTATGTTACAGGAATTGCTGCCTATTCAGAGATTGGAGGTGTAAGCGTTTCTTCGGGAGGAGAAGTAACTGTTGAAGAAATAACAACCTTTGATATCGGATCAGTTGCTTCTTCAGGAGCTTTCACTTCTAAGCTTGCCTTAAGCTCTAATGGAAAGGTGTTGACCATTACTTTAACTGACGGAAGTGATGTTCAGATTACCAGCAGTTCATTAAGCGATGCTGCTCAGATCGGAGGAACAGTTGAAGATGCTGATGGCAACGCAATGGGAAGCGATTCAAGCATCAATAATCCAAGCGGAAGCCTATAGGTTTAATTGAGAAAACCGAGGACAATTCCTCGGTTTTTTGTTTGCTTGACATGTCCTTCGTCGAATGGTTAAATGAGATAGCACTCGTTTTTTAGAGGCTGGAGAAGAAGAGCATGTTGACTACTTTGACATTACTAATCATTGTCATGGGAGTTATTCTCATGGTGCTGTTATCAATAGCAGCCTATCTATCCTGCAAAATGCTGCAGGATATGCCTGACAATGACAAAGAGGTTCATGCAAGGGAATCCTGGACCGGACCAGTAAGGGCTTCCTACATAACCATTGTAGTGACGTGGCTGATCTTTATAGCCGCAGCATATCTTCTGGCCAGTAGCGTCGGGAAGATACAAATTGTGTACATTGCTGCGATGGCGTACAACCTTTCAATCTTGATGACGGCTGCAGCGCTAGCATATTTCTCAATGTTCGCAAAAAGACAACTTGCCAAGGGAAAGCCGATCTATATAGGTCGGCTCCATTTTTTATAAGTTAAATATATTTAGCCATTATCATTGAGTCTTCATATTTTCCATAATGCCGTGCTCCACCTTTGATTATTCCAACCTTCTCGAATCCCATCTTTTTATATAGATTTTGAGCTATTTTGTTTTTCATATGAACATCTAAGGTGATTATTTTAAGCTTGAACTTTTTTATTGCTTTATTCATTACCTCTCTAAATAGTTTTTCTCCTAATCCTAAGCCTCGAGCTTCTTTCTTAACAGATATTCCTAATTGACCGATATGGTTTTCTATGCTTTTTAGCCTACCCACTCTTGCATTTCCCATTACTTCCCCATTAATAATTAAAAATAGATGAACTCCCTCTTTGTCCTTTATTATACCTTCAAGATATTCTTTTTCTTGCTTAAGTGTTTGTTTCTTTTGTATGGTTATCATTGCTTTTTCTTCGACTAAAGAATTAATCATTGCAAGCAAAGAATTAAGATCAGATATCTTAGGAGGCCTTATTTCTATTTTTTGATTTAATTTTTTCATAATGGTTATAATTCCATCGCAATAGCGATATTAAATCCTAGTTTTTTATAAAATTTAATCTTATCTTTATCTGTAAATAAGCCTATTGAACAGTATTTTTTATTTTTTGTTTGATCAATTAATTTATTTACAATTAATTTACCTACTCCCTTACCCTGATAATTCTTATGAACTATAACATCGTAAAGCATGCACATGATTCCATCTTCTACTAATCTGCCCATCCCTATTAATTTTTTCCCATCCCAAACACTATAAATGAAAGATGATTTAGACAATATTTCTTTCCATCTCTTTTCGCTTCTAGGTTGCCAACCTATAGACTTTCTTAAAAGTCTAATTTGATCAATATCAATATTCTTATTAGTTGAATCTCTATATGTCATCTCTTTTAATCATTCCTTTAAAAGTCATTTCCTTGTAATCGATATCCTCTATGCCTTTTAATTGATAAACTTGAGTGGTGGAGAATATCTTCTTGTCTTTGGGATTAAGGCCTAATAACTTTATAGCCTCATCTATTTTTTCCCATGAAGGCGCTTCTATTTCTAGATAGGGCTCTATCTGGGGCCAGAAATCTATATCAAATTCAATATCTTTCAGCTGGTATCTTATCCTTCTATTTTCTTGATAGAATTTTTCTTTAAATCCAATATGATTCAACAGTTCAGCTGTTTTTTCAAAGTCGCTTACTTCTATCTCAATTTCTTCCATTGAGTCGTCATTAGTTTTTCCATCGTAGGTTTTCATCCCTATCCTTTCTTTATAGGTAAGGGTTATTTTTTCTCCTTCATCTCTCAAACGTATCCAAGCTCCTTTTTTATGCAATCTCAAATCAGGGTAATCGAAGATTCTTCTTTTATAAAGCTTTTCAAATACTTTTTCAGCTCCGATAGCTTCCAATTTCTTTTCCATTGAAACGATATCGATGTCTAGAAATTTGACTTCAATTTCTTCCATGTTTATTAATTATTTATTAATTTGATTTTATATCTAAAAAAACAACAAAGCAAGGGTTTTCCCCTTGCTTCGATTAGTTTTGCCGTTTTATTTACAAACCTCTACCGATGGATGATCTAAACAGACTATTTCTTTTAATTGTTCTATCTCCTTCTGCTGTTCCTGCATGGCGCTAGTTAGGACAGGAACAATCTTTTCATATGATATTCCCTTGTATCCGTTGGTGTCTGTTGTTACCACTTCAGGGATGATCTTCTCCATGTCTTGAGCAATAAAGCCTAGCTGAGTTCCAGTGGTGAATTTCATATCAGGAAACTCGTCTGTTCTCCATTCATAGTTAACTGGGTTCAGTTTTAATATCTGATCAAGAGAAGATGTTGTTGAAAGAGTATTGATGTTCTTCTTCCATCTCGCATCAGACCCAGACCAGGCTCCTGAGGTTACCCAGGCTGTTCCGTTGACGGTTAGAGTATATCCTGGAGAGGTAGTACCGATGCCGACGTTACCAGCACCAGTTAAAACTAAAGGAGTGGCTGCGTTAGAATTTGGCCAAGATTTAACTTCAAAAGTTAAAGTTGTTTGATTAGCATTTCCATATCCCATGCCCGTAAAATATGCTCTAGCATAATAAAGATTTGGTTCACTAGTAGTTCCCCATCTTATTGCCCCATTTGATACGTCTAATTTATCATTCGGACTTGTCGTGCCGATGCCGACGTTGCCACCAGACGTGATTCTCATAATTTCATTAGCGCTGTTTCCGGTTTTAAATAGAATTCCGCCAGAACCAAAAGTACTAACGACCTGTAAGAACCCACTAGCATCATA
>JBAQMJ010000053.1:0-1753 GCA_049302695.1 Minisyncoccales bacterium | reverse complement strand
TTCATTTTGATTGTCATACATCAACCATGCCTGATTCACACGCTTTTGCAAGACGAGCCTGTTTTCATGCTCGTTTTGTATTAGAAAGCGGTCTTCATTTCATGCCGGTGTTGTATTGGACGAATCTCAACTTGACAAAATTTACATATCTGCTATTGTAGCAATAATAATCATAGTTTTTAATGTTATGGAAAAAAAGGAATTGCAAAAAAAAGAGGACGAGGTTAAGAATGCAAATGAAGAGGCTCAAGAATATCATGAAGCTGAGTCATGGCAATTTTCAAGTTGTGGAGATTAATTATTCTTTCCTGTTAACGCAAAAGCTTCCCCACAAGGGAAGCTTTTGCATTTAATAATAAATGAAATTAAAAATAATCTTTTCCGTAGATAAAACAAAATTAGCTTTTTTTGCTAAATTTTTTGAAATAGAGAAAAAATGTATTTTTGAAGATGCGAATAAAAATTTAATACATATAGAAAAAATTTGGAATCAAAAAAGTATTACTATTGAAAATATATTTTTAAAGATATTCAACAGGACCTTAAAAGACGAGATTAAGATATTTATTTTCCCAGAATATTTTTATTTAGGAGCCACTGAAACCGTTAACCAAATAATATTATTCGGGCAACCACCAAGAACGGAAAATTTTTCATTAGCAATCATCGTCCACGAGATTGGTCATATATTTTTGTCTAAGATTAAATCAAAAAAGCCAACAATAATTGATGAGATTATTTGTTTTATGTTGGAGGACTATATGTACTCTTTTTTTGATAAAAAATCGTTATCCGATGTTTGGAAAGAGGATGAATTGGATATATTTCATCTCAACGCAATAAGAATCGCGATAAACGAGATAAAGGATAGGGGTCCAATCCTTGATAGAAATTTGGATGAAATTATTGACACACTAATTAGCCGATTAGACCGCGATACCCTAGACATAAGACCAGAAAAAGGATTAATTAAGAATATACAAAAACACAAATAACTCTTTAGGGATAGATGTCGAGGCAATATGATAATGTCCTAGTATGAGCAATTTAAAAATGTCCTAGTAATACTCTTTGTGGTATTAACCAGTTAGATTAAAATAACTGGAAAATACATGAACAAAGAGACCATTAATATGACAAAAGAAGAAACAGAAAAATTGCACATCATTAAAAACCTGATTGAAAAAAAGATTAACGGAACCGAAGCGGGAAAGCAATTGAGCCTTTCTTCGCGGCAGGTGCGGAGGATAAAGAAGAGAGTCGTTAAAGATGGTCCTAAGGGTGTAATCCACATGAGCAGAGGCAAAGCCAGCGGAAGGAAGAAAGACAGCGGAGAAGCAGTGAAATTCCTAAAAGAAGAATACTATTTCTTCGGCCCGACTCTGGCTGCCGAGAAGTTGGAAGAATGCCATGGAATTAAAACGAATAAAGAGACGGTGAGGCAATTAATGATTAAAGAGGGCCTCTGGAAAAGAAAGAAAAGAAAAAAGCCGGAATACTTTTCATACAGAGAAAGAAAAGACAGCTTCGGAGAAATGGAGCAGTTTGACGGAAGCTACCACCATTGGTTCATCGGGATCAATGAAGAACAGTGCCTCCTTCTTTCAGTCGATGACGCCCGGGGTGCCATAACCAAGGCTAAGCTTGATAGAAGCGAAGGGATTATTCCGGTTTTCTCCTTCTGGAAAGAGTATATAGAGGATAATGGCGTGCCTTTAAGCATCTACCTTGATAGGTTCAGCACGTATAAAGT
>JBAQMJ010000052.1:0-5186 GCA_049302695.1 Minisyncoccales bacterium | reverse complement strand
TGATGTTTTTTCAAATATAGGAGAGGATATCTGAAGGTTCCTGATTTGGATGGCTAATTTTCCAGCTACAATTATTTCGTCTCCAACTTTCAATACTTTATTCAAATATGGCTGATTGAACCAAATTAATTCAATTGCTCCAGTGTCATCTTGAATTACAGCAGAAGTGACGATCATTTTTTTAACCCAGGTTTTTTGCTGTTCTAGAGAAATGATTTTTCCTTGGACGCAAGCCTTTTCATTAATTTTAACATCTTTTATTTTTGATATTTTAGAAAAGTCTTTGTATTCTCGAGGAAAGTAGTATATTAAATTAGCCAAGGTTTCTATACCCATGCCTTTTAGTCTTTTGCCGTAGACGGGGCCAATGCCAGGAATTTCTTCTATTTTGGTTGAGAAATTCATAGATTTATGATTTACCCTCCCATTCTTCAAAAAATTTATCAAGATATTTTTCCATGAAGCTGTGTCTTTCTTTAGCCAGTTTTTTAGCCGTTTTGGTATTCATTAAATTTTTGAGTAGTAGTAATTTTTCATAGAAATGATTAATGCTCGAACCATTGTTTTTCATATAGGCTTTTTTTGTCTTGTGCAGAGTTGGTTTTTTGTTGGGATCATAAATCGGCCTATTTTTGTATCCGCCATAGGCCATGGCTCTAGCTATTCCAATCGCACCGATAGCATCAAGCCGGTCGGCATCTTGAACAATTTTCCCTTCGATTGTTTTTGTTTCCGATTTTACATTAGCTCCTTTAAAAGAAATGGAAACGATAATTTCACAAACTTGATTGATGATATTTTCAGGAATGTCGTATTTGGAAAGTATTTTTTCTGCTTCCCTCGGACCGACGCTTTCATCTCCTTGATGGAATTTCCAATCAGCAATATCGTGCAAGAGGGAAGCAATTTCAACTATAAATAAGTCAGCTTTTTCATTTTTAGCAATGATTTTAGCATTTTTCCAAACACGATAGACGTGCCACCAATCGTGGCCAGAAGCTTCTCCGTCTAGGCGACTTTTTACCTCGCCGCTTATTTTTTTGATGATTTTGTCTTTATCCATGTTTTGTGCCCTCGAGAGGATTCGAACCTCTATTGCAAGCTCCGCAAGCTGGTATTCTATCCATTGAATTACGAGGGCGTGTTGTATATCTTAGAATGATATCATTTATGGTTTTGATTTACCATGATTATGGTTGAATTTTACCATAACAAGAAAAGATATCAAGATGTTGTGGTTGCGATAATTTACTATGAGTTCTCATGGCGACAAAAAATATTATTTGGCTATTATTGATTTCCTTGGTTAATTGAGCTAATCCTAAATCAGAAGCAATTTTTTTGACTTCTTTTTTTACCTTTGCATCATTTTTATATTAATAATAGCTGTTTCATATGCTCAAGTATATACAATAATAAAAACATTATCAATATAAAACAGCTATTAAATAGCTGCTTAAAAGTGGAGGAGGGAGAGGGATTCGAACCCTCGATGAGTTGCCCCATAATAGTTTTCAAGACTATCCCTTTCAACCGCTCAGGCATCCCTCCGCGATAGGGAAATGATATATAAAAAGACGGAAATTGTCAATTTAATTATTTTTCTTCCAGTTTTTTCTTGTATTCATTAAGTATGTCCTTAGGAATCATTTTTAAAGCAAGAGATATTCCTATGGGGACAATGATTAAATCGTCCAAGTATCCTATGATTGGAATAAAGTCGGGGATAAGGTCAATCGGACTTAAGGCATAGGCAATGATTATGCCAGAAAATATTTTTGCAACTCGGGGGACTCGAGGATCTTTATAAGCCAATTTTAACAGCTCAATGGTTCTTATTGTCCCTTTCGCCCAATTTTTGAGTTTTTCAAATTTCATATTACTTGTGGAATCCTAAATCAGCAGGATTGCTTCCTCCAGAGATATGATTCATTTTCCCGCCTTTTTTTTCAAATGCATATCTGAGTTTTTTGACTTCGCCACTCAGGCCTATAGTTTCTTCAGACAGTTCTTTTTTAATATATCCTTTTGACCAATAATCAAGAATCAGCTTGCTGTCTCCAAAGACTTTTTTAATACCTTCCTTTATGGCGATCTGAAGAGCGTATTTGCAAGCCAAGAGTTCTCCAAAGTTGTTGGTCGCATTTTTAACAATCAAATGCTTGCCTCGGTGGTTAATGTCTTTTTTATCCAGCACTTTATCCAGCAAATCGTTCCCGTTTTCATCGGTTACGCTTATTTCCACTCCTTGTCCTGCTCCTGTTCCAGCATCAAAATATATTCCTTTTTCTGAGGCAAGATGTTTGACGCTGTAATCGGCTCCGGCATCAAGCCATCTTTCAGCCTCGCTCTTTGTTTCGAATCCTTTGTATTTGGCGCCAATCATTCCAGAAACAATCTTCTGGCATTCAGGCCAGTTATCGGTTATTCCGTTCTTTCCATTAATTGAGTAGGCGTAGTATTTTTTCTTAGTCATATTATTTTGATTTTTTGTTTTTGATAAGCTCAAAGAGAATAGGGAAGAGAGATAGTATGATTATAGCAATAACGATAATCGAAAAGTTTTCTTTAATTTGAGGAATGTTGCCCAAGAAGTATCCTGACAGGGTAAAGAGTAATACCCAGGCTAATCCGCCGATCGCATTATATGATATGAACTTCTTGTATTCCATTTTTCCTAATCCAGCAACAAAGGGAGCGAAGGTTCTGATGATGGGAATGAAGCGGGCGAGGAAAATAGTCACGCCTCCGTATTTATTATAGAATTCTTGGGTTCTGATTAAATATTTTTGATTAATCCTGGCAGATAATTTATTTCCAAAGAATTTTCCTATAAAATAATTAGCTGTATCTCCCAAGAAAGCAGCGATCCAGAGAAGGACGATTAAGGTATAGATGTTTAATGAACTGATGGCCGCAATGGCTCCAGCGGCAAAAAGAAGCGAGTCTCCAGGCAAGAAGGGGATGAAGACTAATCCTGTCTCTATGAAAATAACTAAAAACAGCAAAAGATATGACAAAACGCCATAGGCATTAACAATTTCGGTTAGATATATATCTATATGGAGAATAGCATTGATTAAATCCATGGTGGCGTTAAGTATTCAATATAAAGCAATCTTAACATAAAACATGGCGCTCTGTCATGTCCGCGATGTAGATAATTAAAACGGTTACCGAAACCTACCGTGTAGATAATAAATCGGTTACCGTGGCGACTATATGGATATGGCCACTAAATCATGATTTTCGAGAAGTATTTAAATTTAATTAAGCTTCAATTTTTTCAAACCTCAATGTTCCAATTATTCCTAACAAGATTATTATTCCAAACAATATCCCGATTTCTAAAGATAAGTTTGTTTCAATTCCACTTAAGAAAAATCTTAAAATATTGACGCAATAATCAAAAGGATTAATTTTTATAATCCATTGCAATACGGAAGGGTAATTTTCGGTAACGAAAAAAGCACTTGATAAAAACATCATGGGCATCATTAGCAAGTTCATGATCGTAGGAAAGGACTGCATATCATCAAATTTTGTGGCAATAACCGTTCCCAGCAAGCTGAAAAGTAAAGCTGTAGCAAATATAAAAATAATTGCAATTGGAAACATCGTCCAATTTAAAATTCTAAAACCCATAAAGTAGCCTAAAAACAAAACGACAATTCCTTGAAATGTTGCGGTTGTTGCTCCTCCGAGGCACCTCCCAAATAAAAGCTGAGTTCTGGAAACTGGCGCAATCAATGTTTCTTTCAAGAAACCGAATTTTTTGTCCCAAATTAAAGACATGCCGTCCATGGTAGAACTCATCAAAAGAGTCATTCCAACAATTCCTGGGAGCAAATATTGAATATAATTCACTCCATTCGTAGATTCAAAATTAGAGCCAATCCCGAAACCAAAAGCAATTAAAAACAAAATCGGCTGGACAAAAGAGGTAAACAGCCTTTGCCTGTTTCTAAGGTATTCTTTAATTTTTCTATGCCACATTACTTGAAGAGCGTTTTTCATGTCTAGTTTTATATTATATGAATATTTTTTATCTTCTTCTAAACCTTCGCATGCCGTCAGCTGAACCAACTTCTTGTTCTCTAATATTATAGCCAGTTAATTTTAAAAATGCTTCTTCTAATGATTTAGTCTCTGTTTTTTCTTTAATTTCTGTAGACGTTCCAACCATTAGAATTTTACCATGGTCAATTATTGCAACCCTTGTAGCTATTTTTTCTGCTTCATCTAGGCTATGGCTTGTAAAAAAGATAGTAGTCTCATTTTCTTTGTTGATTTTCTTTATATAATTCCAAAGAAAAGTTCTTGTTTGGACGTCTAATCCAATAGTTGGTTCGTCTAAAAACAAAATTTTAGGATTGTGCAAAAGTCCTCGTGCAATTTCAACTCTTCGCCTCATTCCTCCAGAAAAATTCTTAACAAAATCATTCTTTCTGTCAAGCAACCCAACACGGTCTAATAAATCTTCAATTTTGTTTTTTATTTCTTTTTCAGGAATCTTATACAATACAGCGTGATAATACAGATTTTCATAGGCAGTTAAATCTTCATCTAAGGTATTGTCCTGAAAAATAACTCCAATTGATTCTCTGACTTCTTTCTTATTTTCACTGACATCAAAACCATTAATCAAAGCTTTGCCATCAGACGCTTCTGAAATTGTTGTAATAATTTTGATAGTTGTAGATTTGCCTGCACCATTGGGTCCAAGAAACGCAAAAATTTCTCCTTTTTCTATATCTAAAGAAATATTATCAACAGCGGTGAAATTTCCAAATTTCTTTGTCAGATTTTTAATTTCTATAATTTTCATATTTTTCTATATATTTTAATTAACACCATAGACAAATTTGTTGACTCCAATAAAGATTGCAGTGGCGGTGCATTCGGGTCAAGCGTTCACGATCGCAATGGTTATGGGATTATTTTAGCATAGAATAACGGAATCTGTCGATATATGGTGCAATAAATTCGTTGACATTAAAAATAGTATTGATATAATTAAAACAATGAAAAAAGAAAACAATGAAAATCTAGGTTTGTCCTCTCTCTCTCTCTCTCTCTCTCTCTGGTATAATATCTTTTAATAGTTTTTGGTTTGAAAATAAAGAAGCTGGAAGCTCCTTTTTTTGTTTTTGAAAAAATAACATGAAATATATGAAAAAACAGTA
>JBAQMJ010000051.1:0-7061 GCA_049302695.1 Minisyncoccales bacterium | reverse complement strand
TATCAGAACCGACTGAACCGCAATAAGCAACAGCAAAGCCTTGCTTTTTGAAAGTATGCGCGCTGTTCATTCCTCCTCCGCCAAAACTGAAGTACATATCATTAATGTCTATCTTCGCTCCCAAATCAAATCCAATAGCTGTTCCTGATGGAACCTTAACACTTTTCAAGACGTGCTCTTTTTCCGTCTTTAAATAAATATCCCAAGTGGCTGAGCCGAATGTAATAATTTCAAACATATTATTTTGCCTTACCTAATGATAATATCGTCTTAATAACCGTATCAGCATTCAAAGAAATGCTTTCAATCCCCTCTTTCATCAAAAATTCAGCAAATTCAGGATAGTCGGAAGGGGCCTGTCCGCAAATTCCGCAATACTTCCCTTTTTCTTTGCAGGTTCTGATTACTTTTCTAATCAATTCCATAACTGCTTCGTTCTTTTCATTGCCGATATATGACAAGCCTCCGTTATCTCTATCTAGCCCTAAAGTCAATTGAGTTAAGTCATTGGAACCGATACTCATTCCATCAAATACTTCCAAGAACTGATCAATCAGGATTACATTTGAAGGAATTTCACACATAACATATACAGGCATTTCACTTTTTGGCAATCCGAACTGACGAATCAATTCTACCACTTTTTTGCCTTCTTCGACAGTTCTGCAGAAAGGAACCATTACTGCAACATTAGCCAATCCAAACACCTCCCTGACTCTTTTAATGGCCAGACATTCCATTTTAAAAGCTGGCTGGAAGGAAGAATCGATATATCTGCAAGCGCCCCTGAATCCAATCATGGGATTGTTCTCTTCTCCTTCAAAAGGATTGCCTCCGACTAAATTCTTGTATTCGTTTGTTTTGAAATCAGAAAAACGAACAATGACTTTCTTAGGATAGAAAGCAGCGGCAATCTGAGCGATCCCTTCAGCCAATTCATTGATAAAATATTCTTCTTTGTTGGGATATTCTCTAGTCAACTCCTTGATCGTTTTGATATCGCTTTCCGATATCTTTATCTCCCCTCTCTTTATCTTCTCATAATTAACTAAAGCTAAAGGATGTATCTTTACCTTTTCGGCGATAATGAATTCTTCTCTAGCTAGTCCGACTCCATCGCTAGGCAAGAAGGAAGCTTTGAAGGCCGTATCTGGCGCTCCGATATTCAAAGTTATTTTTGTGCTTAACTCAGGAATCTCATCTAGATTATATTCCTTAACGGTAAAAGGAACATCTCCTTCAAGGATTCTTCCCTTGGCTCCCGAACTGCAATCAACTGTCACCATCATTCCTGTTTTCAATTTCTTGGTTGCTTCTTTAGTTCCAACAATGCAAGGAATTCCTAATTCTCTAGAAATAATAGCTGAATGGCAGGTCTTGCCTCCCTCATCAGTGATAACTGCTGAAGACATGGTTAGAATAGCATTCCAATCCGGGTCAGTCATTTTAGTCACCAATATTTCTCCTCTCTTAAATTCAGTCATTTTCTTAACATCGGTAATGACCCTTACTATTCCTTTGCCGACTTTGTCTCCAATGCTAATACCAGTCAAAAGTGGTTTGACTTCCTGATCAATTTTGTATTCTTCATATGTTCTTCCCTTCTTTCCTTTCAAAGAATGGACTGTTTCTGGCCTTGACTGGACAATATATAATTTTCCATCTTTTCCATCTTTGGCCCATTCAATATCCTGAGGAGCGCCATAATGCTCTTCAATCAAGCAACCCCACTCAGCCAAAGTCAAAACCTCCTCATCAGTGATTGAATACTTGTCATATTCTTCTTTGGTGGTTTTCACCTCTTTGACTCCGCCACTCTCCCTATAGATATACTTGCCATCCTTTCTTCCCATCTCTTTATTGATAATCGCCTTGTATCCCTGCTTCATTGTCGGCTTGAATACAAAGAATTTATCAGGAGTCACTCTTCCCTTGACAATCATCTCTCCAATCCCCCAGATTGAATTGATTAAAACAACGTTAGAAAATCCCGTATCAGTATCAAGAGTGAACATGATTCCCGAAGAAGCCAAATCGCTTCTAATCATTTTCTGAATCACTGCTGATAGGTAGACACTTAATTGAGGAAAGCCCTTGTCTCTCCTGTATGAAATAGCACGATCGGTAAACAAAGAAGAAAAGCAGTATTTTACCGCTTCCAAAACATCTTTTTCTCCCTTGATATTCAAATATGATTCATGCTGTCCAGCAAAAGAAGCGTCGGGCAAATCTTCAGCTGTAGCTGAACTTCTCACTGCAACATCGCAGTTATCTCCGTATTCCTCGCAAAGCTTCTTATACCCCTTATATATATCTTCCTTCAAATCCTTAGGAAACTTTCCTCCTAAAATTAAGCTTCTGGCTTTTTTTCCAGCCTTCTGTACGTTCACCAATTTATCCAAATCCAAATCTTTGAAAAGCTTCTCCAGTCTTTCATCAATCTTATTGAATTTCAAAAAGTATTTATATGCATCTGCAGTCGTCGCAAAGCCATTAGGGATTCTAATACCCTTTTCAGTCAGCAAAGAATACATTTCTCCCAGAGAAGCATTCTTTCCTCCAACTACCGCAACATCCTTTTTCCTTATTTCGGTAAAAAACAGTGTATTTGCCATTTTATATTAAAAACCTATTCCTCCGAAAAGGTTCATTAAGCTGATTATCAGAAAAATAATAATAAAAATAATATCCAATAATAAAATAATAATATTTCCTTTTTCCATTTTCATTTTATTAAACTCTTAATGCTCCTTACCGCCCTCTTAACGTCTGGATAATTAGGGACATCATTCTCTTCCAGTATCTTTATTGCTGAAGATATGAGTGGCTCTCCCAAAAAACAGCAGACAATGGGCTTCAAGGGATATTTATTTTTCATTTCTACAACAATTTTAGCATTTTTCTCGTGCTCTGTCATTATTTGAGGAGTCGAAATAACAATCAATCCGTGAATATCTTTTTGTTTTAACATCGCTTCCATTCCCGCCTCGTATCGATCAGACAGAGAGTCTCCAATCACATCCAAGGGATTTCTTTTGGTTGAAACTTTTGCCATCGCCTTATTCTTTTCCAGTAAAGAAATCGTTGTTTTATTTAATTCAGGGACGCTTATCCCCATTTCCGTGCAATAATCAACTGTCAAAACTCCTAAGCCGCCTCCATTGGTGACGATTCCGATTCCATCTTGCGTTTGAGGCAAAAATGCTAAAGCTTTAGCTGAATCAAACAGCTCTTCCAAAGTATCAACTAAAACAACTCCGCATTGCTTCATTGCCGCCTTGTACACTTCATAGTCTCCAGCTAAAGTTCCAGTGTGAGTGGTGGCCGCTGCCCTACCCATATCGCTTCTTCCTGACTTGATAGCAACAATCGGCTTTATTTTCGAAACTTCTCTGGCGACTTCCATGAACTTCCTTCCATCTTTCAGTCCTTCAAAGTATATAGCAATGACTTTTGTTTCAATATCGTCTTTAAGATAGGAAATAAAATCGGTTAAGCTCAAATCGGCTTCATTGCCATATGAAACAATTTTAGAAAATCCCATATCTTCATTCTGGCTCATTCCTAAAACAGAATCCAATAAGGCTCCTGACTGAGAAAGGAAAGCGATGTTCCCTTTCTTGGGAGTTAAAGGAGCAAAAGAAGCATTCAGGCTGATGCTTGGATTGATGATTCCCAAGCAATTAGGCCCGATTAAAGGAATCTTGTATCTATTAACAATTTCTTTGATTTCCTCCTCTTCTTTTATATTCCCCGCCTCCTTGAAACCAGAAGAAATAATAATAATTGCTCCGACTTTCTTTTCGCAACATTCTAAAACCACATTCTTAACAATCTTTTGAGGAACGGCGATAATAACCAAGTCTATTTTCTCTTTAATGTCCGCTATTTTTTTAAAGCATTGCTCTCCTAGAATTTCTTTCTGAAAAGGATTAACAAAAAACACTTTTCTTGCCTTCTTTCCTTCTAAAATGTTATTAGCTAAGCCGAATCCAACGGTGTTCAACTCTCCGCTTGCTCCAATCAAGGCTACTGTTTTGGGATTAAAGATTTTTTTCATATTATTATTCTAAAATCAGCGATGCAGATATTGCTTCCGCTGACCATCACTGGATTAAAATCAATGGATTGGATATTTTCTTCTTTCATGGAAAGATTGGATAAATTAACAATCATTTCTGCTATTTTATCCAAGTCAGCCTTCTTCTTACCTCTTGCTCCTTCTAAAATCTTCACCCCCTTAGTCTCTCTGATCATCCCCAAAGCTTCTTCTTTTGCAACAGGAGCAACCCTTAAAGAGACATCTTTGATTATTTCGATAAAGATTCCGCCGAGACCGAACATTAAAACAGGCCCGAACTGATCGTCCCTTTTCATTCCTAGGGCGATTTCGTTTCCTGGGCACATTTCTTGGACTAAAATTCCTTCAATATTCTTTCCTTCAACATTTTTCTGCAATTCTTCCCACTCTTTTTCAAATTCTTCCCTATCTTTAATGTCTACCCTCACTCCTCCGATTTCTGACTTATGGAATATCTTTTGAGCGTGAACTTTTAAAACAACTGGGAATCCGATCTTTTCTGCAAAAGCCAATGCTTTTTCTTTTGAATTAAAAATCTCCGTTCGACAGAAAGGCAGTTTGTATTTCAAAAGAAGTTTTTTGGTTTCTTCAAAACTTAATATTTCCATGCTTTGATTTTACCTCAAAATATTAAGCAAAGCAAATACTGCGCTGGAAAACTATAACAAAACTCTATATCTGGTAGATCTTCCCTCCCCAATCCTCTCTATTTTTCTTAATTTTAAAAGTTTATTCAAAGCTTGATTCACTGTTGGCCTAGCAATTTCTACTTTATTTAAAATTTCAACAGGAGAAGTTTCTTTTACGGTCTGTAGATACTGCCAAACTGCTAGTTGTTTTACAGATAGAATATTCTCGATATTTTCTTTTAATAATAATTGAATGGCCATTTCTGACTGTTTTAATAGGATTGTTAAGAAAAACTCTAACCAAAAAGTAATATCCTCGTTTTCTTTCTTAAAAGTTTTTTGACTTTTTCGTAAAGCCATATAGTAATCTGGCTTATTATCTTCAATTAATTTTTCGTGAGAAATATATGGCATATACAAATACCTAGCTTGCAATAAAAGAAGATTGGTCAGTATTCTTGAAAGACGTCCATTGCCATCAGTAAATGGATGGATATTTAAAAATTCAACAATAAAATTAGCTATCAATAAAAGAGGATGATATTTATTTCCATTCATTTTTTCCTGTGTCCACTCAACTAACTCCTGCATTTCTTTCGGGGTAAGATATGCTGGCGTTGTATCAAAAAGCACGCCGACTGATTTACCTGCCCCATCTATCATTTCCACCTTATTTTCTGTTTTTTTGTATTCCCCCCTATGAAGAATATCCTTTTCTGCATACTTAAGAAGCTCTTTATGAAAATGTTTGATAGAATTCTCTGAAAATTTAAGACTTTCCCAAGAATTAAAAATATTTTCCAATAATTCAAAATATCCTTTTACCTCCTGCTTATCCCTGTCGGTAAACTTTTGAATATTAATTCCTTTCATTAATTTTTCTACATCTTCATCGGACAATCTAGAACCTTCGATACGAGTTGATGAACCAGAAGAAGTAATCAAAACAGAACGTTTTAAGCGCCCTAAGGTTTGAGGATTTAATTGAGCCCCAGATATCCATTGCCCCTTCAATTGATCAATTTGTGTAATTTTTGACCAAATCTCGGTGGGAACATATTTTAATCTTTTTTCAAAACGGCTATTTTCCATAATTTTAACCTTATATTCTAACTATATAAGATTATATAAGATTATATAAGATTAGTCAACGTCGTCATTGCCTATTTGTATAAATTGCTATGCCTATCTTAACGAAGGCGAGGTCTTGCCATCTTTAACTTCCCTCATGGCAGCTTTAATTCTTTTTAATGTTTTGTCGGTAGGAATTTCTAGACTTATATTCAATTCCCTTCTCTTTACAAAGTCACGAAGGCAGACGTTCATCACGTCGCTTAAATTAAGCCCCATCTCACCAGCTATTCTCTGAGCTTCTTCTTTTACCGTCTTATCGGTTTTGAAATTTATAACTGTTGTATTCATATGTATTCATTGTATATACAATAGATATATTTGTCAAGAATAAAAAAAGAAACTATTTTATTTAAAATAATTTCTACATCAGCCCGGAATAAAGAATAGGCTATTTATCCTTGTGGTTCCATTCTTATTATAGAAAGCATTTTTTCGATGCTCAAGTTATTGTAATGAATAGCATTGAGAAAAACGCGCTGAATCAGATAGGCATCAAACTCTTGAAGACTTGGATTGCCGTTTTTGTCAACATATAAATACTTCCTCTTTTCAAAAGATGTTTCTTCTATCCCAATAAATAATTTCATTCTTTTGCTGCATCTCTCTTCTCCAGGAGAAAACATTTTACCGCCACGACAATGATACCTGTGCCTATTTTCATGGGCAGCTATAGATAAAATACTTTCCTGCCTTGAAGCGAAATCAATTTTGCTAAAAAATCCCTGATCATCGAAAAGCATCACCTCTTGCCTTCTTTCAAAATCTTTGCATAAACCAGGAATTTTAACTGAATAACTTTCCTTGGAAAAACCTCCGTCAATTGGGTCATTGTATGCCGCCGAAGCTCTGCATTTATTATAAACCCAATGAACGGCGGGAATTTTTTCATCGGGAAAAAGATTGTTATCTAAAAATACGATGCAAGCCATAAGCTCATGGGCTAAAATAATATCTCTTTTGCTTAGGCCCCGTTTTTTAAACCATTTTCTCCTGTCTTTTCCAATGTCTTTCATTCCTTCTTCAACAATAAAACGGTAAGTAGCAATATCCATAATCAAAACCTCTTTTTTCAAAGAAACCAAAACAATCCTGTTTTGATTTTCTAAACATAGGATATAATAAATCCACAAAAAGTCAAATGAGCCAGAGGCGAGAATTGAACTCGCAGTCTCTTCTTTACGAAAGAATTGCTTTACCGTTAAGCTACTCTGGCTTAA
>JBAQMJ010000050.1:0-2565 GCA_049302695.1 Minisyncoccales bacterium | reverse complement strand
TAGCGGTACCGCAACAGGAGTAATCAAAAAAACAACATTTCTAATTGTTAAAAGAGGTTTGAGGTCCCAAGCTTTTATTTTCATGTATTTATTATATCCATAATAAATAGTAATGTCTATGATTTTACGATTGGGACGTTATCGGAACCTTTTGAGATTGAATTATGTATAAAAAAAGAGAAGACTTTATGCGTGTTAATTACTTCTCTGTTGGTAATATCCCGTCAGCAATGCTTGCTCCATTTGTTTCTTTCGGGGATATTTAGTCTATATTGAACCATGAGAAAAGTTTTTTCAACTTCACTAAATTCGAAGTCTTTGGCTTCCCCTCCCTCGCGGTAGTAGTTATTAATGTGCTGTTTAATTTTATCAATGCAACGAGGTGTGTTGCCACCAGCTATTATTAATGACGCCACTGTTCTAGCTTTTGGGTTACCGAAAGGTATTCCAATGCTTTCTCTGATAAAATCGTATCTGATAATTGGATGAGTATCAAAGATTTGTTCACAAATCAATGCATTCCCTTGGCTTTTCGCTAGGGCAATCCACAGCCGAGCTGCTAGCTCGTGTTGTTTTGTAATTGGCAAATCAAGGTTTCGGCACATAGCTTTCTCCAAAGATCCATATTGATAATATGGTAAAATTAAATTTTGTCAAATGCGGGACGATGGGACGTTATCGGAACCTTTTTGAGGGTGATTTGGGAATAAAAAATCACCTATTTATATTATAAAATAAAGTGATATGTAGTTAATCGGGATCCCATCCCCAATAGTAAGCTTCAACATAGTCTATTCCCGCTTTTCCTATATCCATAAACATGAATTTATTATGGCGGTAATGATAAGGCTCTATCATTAGTCCAAATAGATAACCAAGAACAAAAAATATAAGAGTAGGGATTATTTGATACGGAGATAGAAAAAAGTACATAATGAGGGCTGGTATTAAAGCCACAGTAATTTTTCCCAACTCAATATACGTTACCCATCGCTTGATTTTTTTATTAGCGACGCGTCGTAGTGCTCTGTATTCTCCACTTTCAGAGATGTTATCCGTCGTTCCGTAAAGTTCTTTTTCAGCTTCTTTTATTTCCGCTTCGGAAATATTCCATACCTCAGTCATCATTTTACTTGTTATCACCATAATAATTTCCTCCTTGGATTGTTCAATGTTCAGTAACTCATAGCTGTCCTTTTAAAGACATCAATATAATAGAATATTTATTGCACTATGTCAAATTATGGTAGGTAGATTCTAGCTTGAAGTGCAATGAGGTTCCAAGGTCACGTTGCGGTTATTATAAAAAGCCTTACAGAACAAGGCTTCCTATGTTTGCAGGGGCGCTGGGACGTTATCAGAACCTTTTTAAGATTGAATTATATATAAAAAAAGAGCCAGAGGTCTATGACATGGCTAAAATTGATACAAATGAACTAGTAGTATCTACGAAAAAGGAAGTTTTTAATCAAAGATTTAATCCAAAGATGAATTGGAAAATTTCTTTTTTCAATCAAAGATATGCCTTCATAGCTTTGCTCTATTCCAGAAGCAGCAGCGGTGAGAGCCATTTTAATATTTGGGTAAAGTTTTACCCATGTCCTTCTTTTGATTGTGCGGTTGCTTGTTTCGATGACCTCATCGAAGTAAAGTACGCCAATTTCTATTATTGTTCCATATTCAATCTCTCCGAAGTCATCCATCATAGTGGTCTCTAAATTTGGAACAAGAGATTCCAATAATTTTTGTAATTTCTCAATAGAGTCTATGGTGCCAGATTTTGGAGCCACAAAAATATCAAAGGTGTTATTTATAAAATCCGATTGAGGGTTTTCTTCCTTAATGCCCACAATCGTGATGTTGGGGTTGTTCTCCAGTGCATTCCTTACATGCGAAAGTTTGTCCATTTTAATCCTATCCTCCTCATTTGTCTTCATTTTGTAAGAATTAATTGTCAAAGACCAAAGTCTTAACTTCTATATTATACAATATATTGATGTATATTGTCAACACCAAAAAAGACGAGTTCAATAAACTAGCATCAAAAGTTCCAAAGCTATATTGCGGTCATCGTAAAAATCCTTACAGAATAAGGCTTCCTAAATTTGCAGGGACGATGGGACGTTATCGGAACCTTTTTAGGGTTAAGATGGTCATAAAAGAAAAGAAGCTCCCGACTGAGAAAACTTATTAAGAATTCTCAGGGGAGCATTATCCCTATTTTTTTCCTCTGTGGCTGGGAATAGGCCATTTTGCAGAGGATTCCTCCGGCTAATAAAGGGGTCCCGGGGTGACCGTTTTTTGTGCTCCTAATTAGTTTACGAGCTTTGGCTAAGAGCTAACCTGCTCAACCTCTGTTAGTAGACCTGGCTAACCGGGAATATCACGTTAGAGAGGCCCCTAGCTGTGCTAAACGTTGAAGTCCGCTAGGCGATAGTTGGCAAATTCTATTCTGAATCCGAACGCTTTGATGTAAGATCAAAGCATGAAAAATAAACATAAGAAAAAAGAAAATAATCGGTCGCATTTCACTCGCGATGATCGGGTGAAGCTGGAACTTCTCTT
>JBAQMJ010000049.1:0-26249 GCA_049302695.1 Minisyncoccales bacterium | reverse complement strand
ACTTTGTAGTCTTCATCCATTGCTAAAATATTAACAGGGGACTGATCTTTTCTTTCAGCTAAATCTTTAATTGAAATTCTTTCTCCTGTATCAGCTAAGGTAATTAATGTTTCTCCAGCTAAGCAACCTGAATCTCTTAAATCGGAAAGTCGAGGAACCTTTGGTGTTCTTTGTTCTACCGCTCTTGATAATTGAGATAGGGCTAAAACAGGAATATTCAATTCTCTGGCCAATCCTTTTAATTGTCTTGATATATCGGTAACCTGCTGAACGCTGCTGGCCATTTTGTTGCCTGGATCAATCAATTGCAAATAGTCAATAATAATCAAACCCAAGCCATGGCTGGCTTGAAGCCTTCTGGCCATAGCCCTCATTTGAAGAACGCTGCAAGTCGAAGCATCGTCAATATAGATAGGAGCCTCAGAAAGAGTTCCCATGGCGTGCTGAATGCAGGCAAAGTCATTCTGTTCTCCTTGGCTTGAAAGCATTCCTTGTCTTATCTTCCATGAATCAATATTAGATTCAGAACTGATCAATCTATCAATTAATTGATCTTTGCTCATTTCTAGAGAGAAAATACCGACTGGCTTCTTTTCATGAAGAGCAACGTTCTTAGCAATGTCTAGTGCCAAGCTTGATTTTCCCATAGATGGCCTAGCAGCTAAAATAACTAAATCTGAATTCTGCAGTCCAGAAAGCATGGAATCAAGAGACTTGAATCCAGTTGCTGTTCCTCTCAAAGCTCCTTTCTGTTTAGAGATTCTATCAATTCTTTCAAAGGCTTCTTCCAAGAAAGGCTTGATAGGCAAGAATGATTGAGTTAGATTTTTCTGAGTAATGCTGAAAATTCTTCTTTCAGCTCCATCCAATAATTCATCCGACTCTTCATCTTCTTTATATCCCATCGAACTGATGTCTCCGCCAGCCTCGATCAAATCCCTTAAGATTCTTTTCTTCTGGACAATCTTAGCATAATTCATGATATGACTGGCTGTAGGAACAGTATTGATTAGTTCGGTCAGATAGGCTGTTCCGCCAATATTTTCCAGTTGATTCCTTTCTTTTAACTTTGAAGAAACAGAAATTATATCAATCGGTTCTCCTTTGACAAATAAGTCTTCAATAGCTTGGTAGATGTATTGGTGATTTCTTTTATAGAAATCTTCGTCATGCAAAATATCAGCTACTTTAGTAATAGCTTCCTTGTCCAACATCAAAGAACCGAGCAGACTCTTTTCCGCTTCAATGTCTTGGGGAGGCACTCTTGTATTTGATATTTCACCTTTCATTAAGTATAATGTAGCAAACATAAAAATAAACGTCAAACGATGAAAGTAGGCTTTGTTTCTTTTCATTCCTTTGCTAATCCTGGAGGAGTTAAGAGCCATATCTTAGGGCTCTCTCAAGAATTCGAAAAAAGAGGGATAGAAACCAAAATAATCGTCCCCAGAAGAGATAGAAAAGAAAAGTACGGGGACAATGTAATACTGCTGGGAACTTCAATTCCTGTTAACGTTGCTGGAACGCAAGGTGATTTGTGCATTAATTTCAATCCTTTATCAATTGGCAAAGTTTTGAAAAGAGAAAAATTCGATGTTCTTCATTTCCATAATTTTATCGCTCCTTCAGCCATACAAATTTTAGAAAAATCAGATGCTTTAAATGTGGTGACCTTCCATGCCAATACTGAGGCTAATCCAGTCATGGAAAAAATGATTGAGATGTTGAGCAAAACTATCAATCGAAAAGTGGCTGGGATAATCGGAGTGGCTTCTTTTAATTTAAATTTATTTAAAAATTTTGATGGAATTAAAAAAGTAATTCCTAACGGAATTGATTTGAATGAATTTAATCCTTCAGTTCCAAGATTGAAAAAATTCGATAATGCTAAAATCAACATTCTTTTCTTGGGAAGGTTAGAAGAAAGAAAAGGTTTGATTTATTTATTAGAAAGCTATAAAAACCTGCAAGAAAAATATGACAATCTTCGCTTAATTATAGTTGGAGATGGGCCGTTGAAAGAAGATTGTGAAAAATATGCTCAAGAAAATAACCTTAAAGAAGTTTATTGGGAGGGAGCACAGAGCGGGGAAGTGGTTCCTCGATATTTTGCTTCCTCGGATATCTATTGCAGTCCTGCCATCTTCGGAGAAAGCTTTGGAATCGTATTATTAGAAGCTATGGCTTTAGGAAAGCCAGTTTGCGGATTTGGCAATATGGGATATAGAGAATTATTGAGAGGAACAAAAGGAGAAGAATATTTAGCTGAACCGAAAGATGTTTTAAGCTTAACTGCTAAATTAGAAAAACTGATTAAAGACGAAAACTTAAGAAAAGAGATGGGAGAGTGGGGATTAGAAGAGGTGAAGAAATATTCTTGGGAGAAAGTGGCGGACAGAGTTATTGAGTTCTATAAAGAATGCGGGGTTAAACTTTAAGGTTCCAATCATTTCTCGCCTGCAAACTTAAGAAGCCTTATTCTGTAAGGCTTTTTATAATGGTCGCAATAGTATTTTGGAACTTTTTGCGTTAGTTTCTTAAACTCAGCTTTCAAACTATTGACAATATAATAATATGTTGTATTATATTTATACCCTAAAGGAGGGTGTTACAATGGTTTCAACCGAAACACTTACAAAGGACTGGGGTATTACCCAGAAAGAAATCGAATCGAAGCTTGAACAAAGAATAGAAGAAGGTGACTTTTATATCACCAAGTTTTGCAAGACTGATGAAGAAAAGAAAGAATCGGCGATCAGAGAAATAGCAAGGGGAAGAATTTCTTTCCTTATGCTGAAAATTAATCTCGCCATCATCTTAATTCCCGCAATCATTGCTATCGCTACAAGCTGGATTTTTTCTTTCTTAGGAATTCTTACTTTCATCCTGGGAATCATTGCTTTCTTCATCTTTCTTGAAATAGTGGGTTCATTGGCAATGAAAAAATACCCATGGAAGTACGAAGAAAACCTTTACTGGAATGAAATTGGCCGATTCTACGACGAACCAGTCAATATATAGCCATGTCTTCTCGACCTCTGGCTCTTTTTTTATACATAGCTTAGTTTCAAAAAGGTTCCAAGTTCGTCCCATCGCCCCTGCAAAATCTGCCCCCCCCTGTTGGCGCTTTTTACTTTTATAAGTATAATTAAAACATGGCTGATGAGACTATAAAAATTAAACTTGAAGATTTGGGTTATAATGATTTCTTTGAATCAAAAAGAAAGTCTTTGGAATTAACAGAATATTCCGTTGCTAGGGTTGTTTCTGAATACAAGGGAGCATACAAAATAAAAAATATAAATGGTGAATGTTTGGCAAAAATAACGGGAAAACAGATATTCAATGCCACAAAAAGAGAAGATTACCCTGCGGTTGGTGATTGGGTAGCTATAACTATGCCCGATAAAGAAATGGCAATTATTCATAAAATTCTGCCAAGACAAACCATACTTTATAAAAAATATAGCAACAAGCAAGATACTCAAATTATTGCTACTAATATCGACACTGCTTTCATCGTTGAATCTGTTGATAGGGATTATAATCTTAATCGCTTTGAGAGATATCTTGTTTTAGCAAATGAAGGTAAAATTAAACCGACAATCATATTGAATAAAATTGATTTAATTTCAGAAGAAGAATTAAATCAAAAAATAAATCAAATAAAAAATAGATTTGATAATGTAGATATTATTTCAACTAGTACAATCTCCGAACAAGGATTAGATGAATTAATATATTACATAGAAAAGGGGAAGACATATTGTTTTCTAGGTTCATCTGGCATAGGAAAATCATCTTTAATAAACAAGCTATTGGGAAAAGCTAAAATTAAAACAAAAGAAATAAGTACTTCAACCCATAAGGGCAAACACACAACCACGGCCAGGGAAATGTACTTCTTAGAAAATGGCGGGATCGTAATTGATAATCCAGGAACAAGAGAAGTCGGAATAGCTGGTGCGAGTATTGGAATAGACAATGTTTTTGATGAAATTGTTGATTTGTCTAGAAATTGTAAATATGCCGACTGCACTCATACGCAAGAATCTGGTTGCGCTGTTTTAGAAGCTGTTAAAACAAAAAAACTAGATGAAGAAAAATATTTAAATTATATCAAATTAAAAAAAGAGTCTGAATATTACGAAATGACCGATATTGAAAAAAGGGGAAAAGACCGTAAATTCGGAAAATTCATAAAAAATTCGATAGGTCAGTTGAAGAAAATTAATCCTTAATTTACAAAAGATAACCTCAAAAATGTTCCGAGTTCGTCTCAGCGCCCTGCATATGTTATACTTAATTTCATAATAAAGGTTTTGTATTGGAAAAATATGCAATCTAATTTTTGGAAAAAACTAAAAAAGCCGATCGTTGTTATGGCTCCAATGTCGGGAGTTACTGACGATGCATTTAGGCTTATGTTTTTGAAATATGGCCGACCCGATGTTTTTTGGACAGAGTTTGTTTCTGTCGAAGGATTATTTTCTAAAGGCCGTGAAATCTGTCTTAAAATTTTAAAGTTTTCTCCAACAGAACATCCGATAGTCGCTCAAATTTTTGGCTCAGATCCATCATATTTTAAAAAGGCAGCGGAGGAGATTGAAAGGCTTGGCTTTGATGGCATCGATATTAATATGGGATGCCCCGATAGAGCCATAGAACAGAAGGGGGCAGGCGCAGCGTTAATAAAAGATGTTGATCTGGCAAAACAAATTATTAGAGCGACAAAAGAAGGGGCAAAGGAAATTCCCGTTTCGGTAAAAACTCGTCTTGGATATGACGAAAATCAAATTGCTGAATGGATTGTGCCGCTCTTGCAGGAAAACATTGCTGCACTAACTATACATTTTCGTACCAGGAAAGAAATGTATCGTTCTCCTGCGCAATGGAATTTAGCGAAAGAAATTGTAAGATTAAGGGATTTGCATTCTCCAGAGACTTTGATTATTGGAAATGGGGATGTAAAATCTCTCACACAAGCTCACAAATTAGCTAAAGAAAATAAAATTGATGGAATTATGATTGGAAGGGCCACCTTGGGAAATCCCTGGTTTTTTTCTGATAGATTGCCCACCACTCAAGAAAGACTAAAGGCTATCGTTGAACATGCAAAGATTTTTGATGATCCCAAGCAATTTAATGTTATGAAAAAACATTTTCACGCGTACGCAAAAGGTTTTAAAGGTGCTCCAGAACTTAGAGATAGGCTAATGGAAGCTAAAGATTATTTTGAGGTCAAAAAATTAATAGAAGAATTTCTCTTGCGCTTAGACAATACTTCTCATCCTGCAAATTAAAAACCCTGCATCTCTGCAGGGTTCTTGTTATATCTTCTTGATTATCGTCTTTTCTCCAGAATCTTCTACCAGCCATCCTTTTTCTTCAATCTTCTTTCTTAGTTCATCTGATTTGTCCCATTCTTTATCCTTTCTCGCTTCATTCCTTTCTTTTATCATCTTTACAACTTCCTCGGGAACAATGCTAATGTCTCCCGTCCAGACTGGAACTCCGTCTTTCAATGTCTTGATCATGAACTCTGATTCTGTTTTTGGTTGAATCAAGGAAAGACTTAATCCAAAAACCTGATCAAAATCAATTAATAAATCGTACTTTTCTGAATCGGATAAATCTTTGTCTTTAATCAAATCCCAAGTTAAGGCTAGGGCTGAAGGAATATTCAAATCGTCATTAATGAATTCTTTGAATTGATTTCTGTATTCTTCATACTTTTCTGAATGCTTTGTTTTTTCTGCCTGCATCAACTCAGAAACCTTATCATACAGTTTGTTTAAGCTGGTTTCTGCGAACTCAACGCTTTCATCGCTGAAGGAAAGCTTTGAACGATAGTGAGTATTCAATGATAAATAGCGGAAGGAAAGGGGACTGACTCCTTTTTCATTCAATGTCTGAAGGGTAATAATGTTGCCCAACGATTTAGACATCTTTCCTTCTTTCAAATTAAGGAATTCTCCGTGCATCCAATAATTAGCCAAAGGCTTGCCATATACTGCTTCGGCTTGAGCGATTTCATTAGTATGGTGAATGAAAACATGGTCAATTCCTCCGCAGTGGATATCAAAAGGAATACCTAGGTTCTCTACTCCCATGACTACGCACTCAGTATGCCAGCCAGGAAAACCTTTTCCCCAAGGGGAATCCCATTCCATCTGCCTCTTCTCATCTTTAAGACTAAATTTCCATAAAGCGAAATCGTTGTTATTTTTCTTTTCTTTAACTTCTTCAATTCTAGCCTTGGCTTCTTTTCTTTCTCCCTCTCCCCAAAGTCTTCCATATTTTTCTAGTTTAGAAGTATCGAAATAGACTCCGTCGCTGATAATATACGTGAAACCTTTCTTTTCTAATTCCTTAATCAGTTCTATTTGCTCCTTAATGGTATCGGTTGCTTTAATCCAGACAGTCGGATCAATGATGTTCAATGACTTGATATCTTTCTTAAAAAAATCTGTATAAAACTGAGCAATTTCCCAAACGGTCTTTCTTTCCTTCTTAGCTCCTTTCTCCAGCTTGTCTTCTCCTGAATCAGAGTCGGAAGTCAAGTGTCCGACATCGGTAATATTCATTACATGCTTGACCTTATACCCATTATACATTAAAACTCTTTTCAAAAAATCCTCAAAAAGATATGTTCTCATGTTTCCAATATGAGCAAACCAATAGACTGTCGGCCCGCAAGTATATATTCCGACTTCTTTGTCTTTGATTGATTTGAATTCCTCTTTTTCCTTAGTTAAAGTATTGTATATTTTCATATTTCAATTATATCCTAATTTCCGATCTAATCAAAGATATCTTTCTCCACGGTCGGGGAAGATAGTGACCACATTCTTTCCTGGATTACTCTTCTTGATCATCTGAGAAACATATAGGGCTGCTCCAGAGCTAGGGCCGACTAGAATTCCTCTCTTGGCAATTTCGTCTCTGGCGCTTAAAGCCTTGTCAGCTTCCAGGTCATATATCTCATCAATAATATCAAGATCAATAATGGGAGGGACAAATCCATCTTTTAAAGACCTCAAACCTTCAATGATTTGATCTTGGACTGGCTGGACTCCGATTATCTTAATATTTGGATATTTTTCTTTTAGCTTTTTACCGATTCCAGTAATAGTTCCTCCTGTTCCCATGCCAGCGACAAAATAGTCTATCTTATCCTCCATCTGATTTAATATTTCTTCGGCTGTCTTATCATAATGAGCCATGGGGTTCATTTGATTCTCGTATTGATTCAAGAAAACTAACTTTTCTCCATTTCTGATTCTTTCCTTAATATCGTCAATGACAATTTTTCTGAATTTGATATTTTCAACTAAGATAACTTCTCCTCCAAAAACCTTAATCATTTTTATCTTCTCTTTGCTGGTGCTTTCGGGCATAATCACTTGGACTTTATATCCCTTCATTGCTCCAACCATAGATAGGCCGACTCCAGTATTGCCGCTAGTTGCTTCGACTAAAGTGTCTCCTTGTTTTAATATTCCTTGCTCTTCCGCCTCATTAATCATATTTAAAACAATCCTGTCCTTAATCGAACCTCCTGGATTGAATCCTTCAACTTTGGCAAAAATATTATCTTCTACTTTTATTAACGGCGTATTGCCGATGTGATCTAAAATTGTTTTCATTTTTTATTATATTAAAAAATCTCTTATTAAGAGATTGATTGTTATTTTAGTATTTGCGAAAAAAAACCAATCTCTTAGTCTAAAGGGGGACAGCAACAGCAGATTTGGTTGGCTTTGTTTTTCATATATTTATATTCTATATTCCTAAGGTGCGATTGTCAAGAAATTGACAAAAACTAATTCAAAGATTAATATTGAGGCAGAACATTTCGGCTGCTTACGACAAGCTAGGCAACTAGCTAGAATGAATAAGCGGTATTGACAGTTGAACAATGAAAGCAACGCAAAGAGAAAAAGAAGAAAAGTTAGCTCTCAGGATGTACATTTCCGTTTTTCCTTAAAGAGCGACATCTTCTGGCCATTGGGCCACAAGGAGGTGATATAAAGTTCATCTAAATACTTTGCACGAAGGGTTTTGGGACCGTAATCCAAATGTGAGGACAGAACAACATCCCCAAAACCCTCCTCTCAATTAAAGAACAAAAAATGGTCTTTTTTTTGTTGACAAAAAATTAAAAGTATAATATTATTTATATAGATTCGTAATAAAAATCGTTAAAAAAAGCGGGAGACCAGCAAGGTCTTTTTTAAGTTTTAAGACTAACGATAAAATGGAGGAGATTTGATTGCATTCTCCAAGAAGAAGGGTTTTGTGACTGTTTTCTAGAAATAGGGCATAAAGCTCTTCTCCCTTTTTGTGGGGAGCCAGAAGTGGGTCTTTTTTTGTTGACAAAAAATAAGGATGTTATATAATTAATATAGAAAGCAACTTTAAATACAGTATATCATATTTTATCCCTAGTTTTTAAAAACTAGAGAATTATAAATATGACATACGATAATGTTAGTCTTTTATATGTTTCTTTTTAAAAGACAACATTATTCAATATAAAATTAATAATTTTAAATATTTTATTCAAAATATTTATAGTATTGATTTATGGAGAGTTCTACTTTTTTGAACTCTCCCTTTTCTTTATATTGACAAATATTCTTAATCATTTAGAATTAAAGCGTGGCTGAAGGCAATTGCACGTCCTTATGTGCTGGTGCCGAGCCCTGAGCACCTTCTAGCCGGCAGACCACAGACATCATGCAAAGCAAAGCCGACAATATATCGCCAAGTTGGGAGGACCTTGAAATATGTTCCATCCTCCCAACACTCTTCATCTCAAAGCTTAGGCTTTTTTTTATTTACATTTGCTTTTCAAGCGAAAAAATAATAGAATAGTATTATATATGTCAAACCTTGTTTTATACAGAAAATACAGACCGCAAAGCTTTAAAGAGTTTTTTGGTCAGGAGCATGTAGCTAAAACTATCATGAACGAAATATCTTCGGGCATGATTTCTCATGCTTATTTATTTTCTGGGCACAGGGGAACAGGGAAGACTACTTTAGCTAGATTATTTGCTAAAGCTATTAACTGTCAAAATTTGAAAGGAGCTGAACCTTGCAATAAGTGTCCTTCTTGCTTAGAGATAAACAGCGGAAGGGCAGTTGATATTATCGAAATCGACGCAGCTTCGAATAGAGGAATAGAAGATATCAGAAGTATTAGAGAAGGAATCAGATTCGCTCCTTCTTTTCTTAAATACAAAGTATTGATACTAGACGAAGCTCATCAATTATCAAAAGATGCAGCCAACGCTTTATTGAAGATATTAGAAGAACCGCCTTCATACGCAGTTTTTATCTTAGCTACAACCGAAGCGCACAAAATGATTCCGACTATCGCTTCAAGATGCCAAAGATTCGATTTCTACAAACTAACTTTTGACCAGATGGTTGAAAAGCTTTCTTTCATTTGCAAAAAAGAAGGAATTGATATTGAAGAAGAAGCCCTGGGATTAATTGCTTCGGCTTCCGAAGGATCAATGAGAGATGCTGAAGGAACATTGAATCAAGTTTTAAGCTTCTTGCCTGATACAAAGATAAAAGCAGAAGACGTTCAGATTCTTTTAGGCTTGGTTGATATTCATTTAGTGGTAGAATTAAGCGATTTCTTAATTAAAAAAGACAAGGCTGGAGCTTTAAAGTTTATAAACGACAATATTGAAAAGGGAATAGACATTCCTGAATTTACCAGAACCTTTATTGACTATTTGCGAAAATTGCTTATCCTTAAGATTGATTCTAATTTAATCGGTTCGGTAATGCCTGGAGAAACCAAAGAGGTGAAGGAAAACGCTCAAAAACAAGCCACAGAGTTTACAGAGGAAAATCTTAAGAAAACTCTTAATCTTCTTTTAGATGCGGACAACAAGAGTAAATACGCTTCGATCCAGCAACTACCTCTTGAGCTGGCTATAATTGAATCGATAGGAATTGAATAGTTATATTGCGGGATCGTCTAACGGTAGGACAACTGTCTTTGACACAGTAGATTCTTGGTTCGAATCCAAGTCCCGCAGCCGTCTTATGCTAAGTCAGGTGACTGAGACGCATACATGAAATCACTGGTTTTATCCAGTGATTTTTAGTTAGCAATCTTATTCGAGAATAATTTTCTTGTCTTTTAATACCAATTTACTTTTTAAAAATGATAGGAGTTCTCGTTTCTCAGTAATCGTTCCTTCTTTTAATAAATACTTAGCATAATTGCGGATATCAATATCTGAATTGCTAACTTCTTTTTTATGTCCCAGTACCCCCATTCTGAATTTATTAAATCTCTCTAATTCTTTTTCAATTTTATCTCTTATTCCTAACTCATCTAAATCAATCTTGTCTACAAGTTCTGCTAGTTCGTTTATTAAGCTTGCTTCATCTATCGGCTGATTTTTGCAGTCTATATTCCTAGCTTTGGTACAGAAGTAATAGACATGACGGTTAGTACCGCCGTCTTTTAATTTTCTGAACTTTTCATCAGCTGATATTCCTGATCCGCAGTATCCGCATTTGATTAATTTGGTAAAAGCGAATTCTTTTGATTCGGTTTTAGGTATAAAGTTCTCTCCGAGAGTCATCTGCACTTTATCAAATAATTCCTTGGTTATAATTGGAATATGTTTGCCAGCATACCAATTACCACTTTTAACTGGATATTCAAATTCCCCATAATAAAAAGGATTTCTTAAAATAAGGTAAATATTACCAAGAACTAAGTGTTTGCCGGTTTTAGTCTTGAATCCAATATCAATCAGCCATCGGAATATCTTCCTGCCGCTCCATTGTTCGTTGGCAACTTTCTCAAACATTTGTTTAATAATGGGAGATCGCTTAGGATCTATCATGCATTGGCATTTCTTATCAACATGCTTTTCATTTAAATAACCAGTTGGTGCTACCCCTGGTCTTAATCCCATTTCACATCTAGTTCTTAATCCTCGCTTAACATTGACCGCTTTATTATCATTTTCCAATTTGGCTTGAGATCCTAATATCATTAAAAGAAACTTCTCATTGGGATTATTGGTAAACTTCTGCCCGTATGTTCTTATCTCAATTAATAACTTCTGATCCATTAAATCTACAATTGAGCCTAAGTCTCCAGCATTTCTGCTCAACCTATCTGGAGCCCATGTTAAAATACCATTGTATTTACTTTCTCTTATCTCTTTAATCATCTGATTAAAGACTTCTCTTTGCCCAACTTCTTTTGAAGAATGAGATTCTCTTTTAATTTCAACTATATCTAAGTTGTCTCTTTCAGCTAAGGATAACATTTCCTTTACTTGAGATTCTATTGAAAGAGCTTGCTTGTCCTCCGCTTCAGTTGATTTCCTGGCATACAAGCAATACTTGATTTTAGTGTCTATAATAGGGAATTGGTCTATATTTTTCATATCGTTTTGCTTATTATCTTATGGACAAGGATGACGCAATGGCTCTAAGGAGTCCAGACCCCATATGTAGACAAAGTGGAGACTGAAATACTGATAGCTAGGGTGTGGATAACTGGGTGTTGACATAATTATACTACTATGCTATGGTATAGGTGTAAGGATAAAGAAAGATAAGACAGAAAGGAAGAAAAGCCTTGTTATCCATAGAGAAATCAGGGTGTGGATAACTGGAGCTTGACAGAAAATAGATAGTATGTCATAGTATAGTTGTTAGGATGAAGTTATTAAAAATTAAATAAGCCACGTCAATGCAAGGAGAGAGGCATTGCCAATAAACGCTTTTAATTCCGTTATGGGGTAATAAGTGTTGCGGTACTCTTTTCATGCAGTATCACAACATTTGTTACCCCTTTTGTTTTGAAAGAAAGTTGTGTAGATGAATATTCATCTTTACCACTTTCTTCCGAAAACCCATTCGGAAGCGGCAGCGGGGAGTCTTGCCGAACAGCGTCCTAAACCTTGGGTTTACACCTAGGACTCTGAATCTCCCCCCTCTTTTACAACATATTACGAAGGAAAGTTATGGAAATGAGCCAAAACAATACAAGCCTCATTCCCATTACCTTCTTTCGCAAGAAAGGAGAATAGCACATTAAACCAAAATTAAAGGAACGCGATCTATTATGGTGATAGGTCAAGGTCCTAAAGCAGCAAAAACCAATTGCTTGCCTGTCCGATATATTAATTTTAGGCGACAAAGAAAGTCTGGAGAGAGTTATAGCCTAAGGTTAAAAAATCGCATACCGTTCTTCTAGTAAGGAGATCGGCTGGAAAAGAGGCCTAACCCACTTCGTTTCCAGAAACCTCCTTACGAGACAAGGAGTGTCAGTAGTTCATTTTAAAATTATTCTAAGTAACAATCTGCAGACTTATATCTTTAGATTGTTGCTTAGAATAAAGCACCGGTTGCTTCACCGTAATAAAAGAAGAGGAGAATTATTGTGGAAAAGAAGGTTTTAAGGGTAAGCCCGCTTCCTTTCGAGGGAGCGGGAAAACTTCACCAGCGCTTTACGCTGGAAGAGGTTCCCGTATATATGCGGGAGGAACTGTTGGCGATCATCTCGTTCTACCACGTGGATGTGGTAGACGGGAAGTTAATCTCCGAACGCGCAGTGCGTTTCGGGGACTGGCTCGACCGGGCCATGAAGGAGGCGCTCTTCGATGCCGATGAGGCTTCAAAGAATGTCCTCCTGGATCTGCCAGGAGATCATGGGTTTCTCCTACCAGCCTTTCAAAAGGTTGTCGAGGAGAAGGGTTTCTTCCCAGTCTACGTGCTAGACCGGGAAGACCCATGGAGAATGCTCATCACCCCATTAAGGTGATGAGCAGGGTAAGCGGGAAGAAGAGGACTCGCTATATAAACTTCCTCTTCAAATTGCTTCCTCGGATGTGTGTCTGAGCTGATGAGTCCGAAAGGACGAAAAGCAGAATTGTAAAATATAAGTTGTCCGTTGAAAAGCGAATAGGTTTGAATATTTAAAGTCTTGCTTTGTGGAAAGCGAATTGATTATTTGTAAAAATAGTCAACTCGCTTCCCATGAAGGGAGTCATCATCAAAGTCACCTTTTGATGATGCTGAACAAAGTCCCCGTTGAAGGTGAAACGGGAGGTATGGAAAATGTCGAAACCGGTATTTTCCACCCGCGATGCTAACGGCATCCGGGTGGTAGGGTTTGAAATTCCGGGCGGGGTAACCACCCCCTCGGAATTCTCGGAAGCGGTCGCTGAGCTCGGAGAGCTCGGCGGGAACACCCCGATCATATTCGACGGTCGGGGACCGGTATGGGGATACGGAATGTTAATTCATTCCGCACACCCAACCCCGTGGATTGCGGTTCGAGACCCGCGCCTTGGCGCGGTCGTAATCGCGACCCACAGTCCCGACCAGCAGGTCGGGAACGTAATACCATTCCCCGAATAAAATCGGGGGATGAAAAAACTTCTGGTGTAGAAGTATAAAAAACACTAAAGGAGGCTACCATGGCCAAAAATTTAGTGGTGGCCGTGGGAGGGCCTCCACATTCAGGAAAGAGCGTCTTCCTTGCCGAGTTGTATCGTCAACTTCTGGCGAGGAAGGCAACGAGAGTCTTCCTCCAAAGGGCATGTCCCGATGGAGAAGGGATGTGGTCGGCAGAGACCGACCCACGTCTTGTCTCCGAGATTCGGAGGAAAGGGGCCTTCTCTCAGGAATTCATGGTTTTCACACTGAAATCCATTGAAAACCTAGGGAAGACGTTTCCCTTAGTCCTCCTTGATCTTGGGGGAAGGCGGACTGCTGAGAATGCCGAGATTCTCAAGAGGTCAACGCACCTCATTCTCCTTTCGTCGAAAGACGAAGAGAATGAACTTTGGCGAGAATTTGCCAAAGCAGAAGGGTGCGAGACTCTCGCAGTATTTGAGTCTCGGCTTATCAAGCGGGCGGATGGGACGCTTGATAATAGTATCGAATCTTCAGCAGATTTTTCTGCTGAACCCATTCAAGGGATCATCTGTAATTTGGACCGGGACGGCCCAAAGGATCCCTATCAGGGTATTATTAGTCAGTTTGCAGACTGGCTGATAACGGAGATGGAGACCCGTTAAATGTTTAAACATTATCTCCTTCTTTTTTCCGAGTTCATTTTTAATAAAGTGGATTCAGAATTGAGAAATAATCAGTAGCGATCCGTAAAGCAGGAGAGGTATTGGATATATTCTAATCTCTCTCCAGAATATAATACATTCAAACCCCTCGCTAAATGCTTTACGGTTCACTGCTGATTCAAAGGAAAGTTCTTTAAAATATTTCAGATAACAACTTGAAGATTTATATCTTTAAATTGTTGTCTGAAATTTATAGGCAACTGATTGTTATGAAGTTTTGGAAAATAGCAGCACCTGGCTGTGTCCCAGCTTTATTAAAGCTGGAAACAGAAGAGGGCAAACCCCTCCAAAGTATCGTAATTGGAGAACATGGACGTGGACGGAAAGAGGTAATCATTCCTATTTCCGAAAATGGACCCGAGATCGGAGCCAAAAAGATTGGCGATTCAATCGTTCTCGTTCGCGGGGATAAGATTGAAGACGATCGCTGTCTTGCAGTAATCAACACTACGGGACAGTATAAAAAGTTTAAAGACTACAAGGTCTTTGATGCGATTGGTGTTCAAATTATCGCCACTGGCTATGTAGCCTGGGGCGAGGCTGGAGGAACTGAAGGCGGAGAAGAGGTGCTGGCGATTATTTCGTCAGGCGCATCATTCCGTCTGAACTCCAAATACGCCCAGCATTGGTATTACTGGTCCGCTGAAAAAGGGTGGACTATGGAAACTCCCGAAGAAAGGGAGGCACGGTTTGCTCTGACGAAAGCAGAGCAGGGAGAAGGAGAATGGCTATAAAAACTCCGCATGCCTGCCTCAATCTTCGGGGTAGCCATGTGGAAAAAGGGATTACGATTAACAATAATCGTATCCCGTTCGGTCCTCACTGGGGAATGCTACGGCACGACCCAGGAGTACTCGGGGTTTCCTCAACTGATGGCAAGCTTGAAAAAGCTTACATCGTCATACTTGAAGAGACTCCAGTACTTTATCCTTGCGAGGAAGCTCCTCAAAAGGAATTAGTGCTGGTAGAACAGTACTACCCAGGAACGGGGAATAAACGGTCACCTAGCTTCCATGTGGAGTTTGGACCGGAAGTCCGCATTCTCTCCAGTGCATCCACGAGCGGTGGGTCTGGTGGAGAATCATGGACTTTGGTTTCCGCACCACTCGGATGGGCAGAGAATATCGCTGAACAATTTATAGACCAGCGAGATTATCTTGACCAGACGATATCATATCGCCCAGGAGTGAAGAAGTGGGAAGGAAAAGAAGATTTTTCCGAATCACTTCTCCTTGCTTTCAAGGGTGATACGGACCGAATCAAGAAATTCATGGAAAAGGTAAAGACCTTGCCCATTGAACTTCTTGATACCCACATTCTTTACGGATGTGGAAGAGATCGGCGCAGGGAACACCTAGTAAGGATTTCTGGCGACCCAGACTTCTTTATGGGTGCTGATCCAAATTCTGTTGCCTGTGTCGTGGCAGACGCCTGCTTTCCGCAAAAGGAAGAAGCGTTTCGGCCAGAACCAGAAGAAGAACCAGTTTCCTTAGTTGAAGGGTTTAGGAATGCTGGATTCGTAGTGAAGTAAAGGGTTAATTTTTTAGTAATTTTTTTAAAAAAATAAATTACACTTGCTCCTCGGATGTATGTCCGAGCTGATGAGTCCAAAAGGACGAAAGCAGGATGTGGATAATTATGGGGTTGACAGAAATCAGATAGTAGTATATAGTTATTTTGTAAGTGAGTTCATTAAATCAGATGTTAGTTCTTCGCTCGTCCGCGAGGTTAAATAAAGGACCCGTTACTTCTTTCCCGAAAGGGATAAGGAATCAGGCTGAGGTCTGTCTGCATTCCGAATGGAGTAATAGATACTAGTTGTTTATTCGAACGGCTGGGAGATCTCTTTTAAGGAAGGATTCTATCTTGAGTCTATCCTTTGAAGAGATTTCTCAGCCGTTTTTTTTGCGGGAAGATATGTTAAAGATAAAATCTTTAAAAATCTTCTCGGAAGAATTTCGAGAAGAATAGCTCTTTGTTAAAAATCAAAGGAACGAAAGTCTATTATGGTGATGGGCTCAAGGTCCTAAAGCAGTAAAACACCAATTACTGCCTGTCCGATATTAGCTTTTAGCAAGAATGTTAGGTAATCGTCATCATACTGGAGAGAGTATAAATGAAAAGATTATCAACTGGCTAATATCGTTTGCCGTCTTCTAGTAGGGAGATTGGCTGGAAAGGAAGTTTAACCCGCTTCGTTTCCAGAAACCTCCTTGCTATCCTCTCGGCTTCCAATGGAGAGATTGGAGCCGAGAGAAGCAGGAGGATGTTGTTTGAAAATTAAATAGGTAAACATTTCGGGCAACAATCTGGAGATTTATATCTTTAGTTTGTTGCCTGAAATTAGGCAACTCATGATTACGAGGTTTACAATGACAATCTTAGCAGTATTAATCGCCAAGTCTGGCGTAGAACTTCTTAATTGCAATATTATTTCTCCCGAGTGGGAGGTTGTGATTGCGGACTTCTCTCGTATGGATCAGCGGGAAGTTTCCTGGTGGAGCCTTCCTCAGAAAAAAACGTACAGCGAGATTCTAGTTTTTGACCGGAATCTGACTACAGCCTTAACCCAGCTCCATATTGAGAGATCGATAAGGGGCTTGGGCATTACTGGACCAGTAAAGTATATTGGCAGCGAAAAAACACTGCTGGCATATCGGCATCAAAACTATCTCCTTAAAAAAGAGGGGATAACACTAAAGCCAATAACGATACCTGTGCAAGATACTTATCAGATTGATAAGTATATGATTGCACTGGTGGGATTGCCAGCATCAGGAAAGACTCTCTTGCGAAACATCTTTTCCCAGCTCGACGGATTCTCCGTCTACAAATGGGGAGATTATGTAAAACAAGAAGTCGAAGCACGCTATGGAGAAATGAACTGGGAGACCGTTCAGCGTTTTACCAATGAGGTTGAAATGCAGAATAAGGTTATCGTCGCCCAAAGATTTGTTTCTTCAATTAAAGACAATTCGCCGTTTATCGTTGTCGACGGGATAAAATCTCGCGAACAAATTATTTATGCGAGCTATGCTCTTCAGCGGCCAGTTATCGTCATTTCTGTAAAGAGAGACGAAAAAGAACGGCAAGGAGAAGCTGAGAAGCGTGGAGATTTTGATGACTCTGTTGATTCAGAGCGTCTTAATCTGTTACGAAAAATCGGAGCGCTTGATGTGGTAAATTTTGCCGACTTCGTTGTTAACACTACGGGGTGTTCAATAAAATACGAACAAAATACTTGCCATATAATTCTTCCCGATGAACTTGTTGCCGGATTACATGAAATCCTTTCATGGATATTTATTTCTGAATCTTTTGAGATGACGAAAAAAAATGTCCAACAGGCAGCAATGCAAGTAGCAAAGAATCGTGGATCCATACAGGTGGAGGTAAAGAATGGATTGGGTTGAGAAAGTTGCGGTCATTGAAGCTTTTTATCGTAAAAGTTTAGAGAACCCGCGACCATGGGCAGAAGTGAAAACTTCTGGTAGCTATGCCAAGAAAGTAAAGAAAATTGCTGTTCTTGGAAAAAGAAGCGAAACAGAAATTAAACTTCTTTGCCATCTCGTAGAGTATCTACGCTGTGCATTTAAAATCATGGACGACCTCATCGATGAGGACGATGTTCGTGATTATGCACCAGCATTTTGGGTTCTCTACGGAACCGAAAAAACAATCGAGCAATCGGCATATTATCTTAGGAGAGCAAGAGTAATTGCTGACGAGCTCGGGGTAGCTACTTTCGAACAAAGGATTTGCGAAGTAATCGCATCTGCTCGTCTGGAAGTAGAAATGGAAAATCCTAACTTTACATTTGAATTGCCCCTACCAGAATTATGGGCAAAAATTGTAATGAAAGAGGCTTCATTTCGATTGCTCATTGCCGAAGCGTTAGGATGTCCGGAAAATATCTGCAAAGCCGCCTACCGTGACGGTGTAGCGGCACAGATGTTAGACGACAGCTTGTCTGCTCTTTATGGCAAGGATGGCCGACTTGATAATTCCGACGAACGACTTGGTCGCTTGACCTATATGCGTACGTTCGGAATTACTCCAAAGAAGACTATTATCCTTGGTCGTAAATTAAAAAAAGAAATTGCCCCAATTTTGGGACAGGAGATATAAATGTCTTTTGAAGATTTCTCAGCCGCAGGGGCGGCAGATATAGTCAACGGGGAACACCTTTTATTGGGTGGCACCCCGCCAGGATGGAAAGGAGAATGCCAGGTCTGTCCCGCACCTTTTTATAAGCGACGGTACACTTGGGATGGAGACCTTATCATGGGTTGCACAATTGGATGCGACTTCTGCTATTACCGATGGATCAATAATTCTGTCGATACTATCGGAAAAGGCAGAAAGGGTCTCCGTAAAATTGCAACGCCAAGACAAGCAGTGCGATTCCTTGAACAGTCCAAATTGTTCAAGGCTGAACGAGATATTATTATGCTGGCTGCTCGGTCTGATGGAAGCATGCAGGTAAATGAAATTACGGAATTTCTGCGAATATTTCCGCACGAGAGTCCGATATTCGTTCTGCACCGTGCCCCATTCGGGCAAAAACAGCTTGAAGCATGGGGCGATGACCCTCGTGTAGTGTTTAGCACTACAATTACTCCCGACAGCCCCGAGTTCAGGGGAAGTCCGATTAAGTCGCCACAGCAAATGGAGGGTCTCCAGATGCTTCTCGATGCTGGAATTTCCCCAAGACGGATTTCCGTCATGCTCGGTCCACTTAACAACAATAATGTTATGAAGGGCGTTGAGACGATTTTTGACTTAGCAATGATGGGTATCAGATTTTTGACTTATCGAGGCTGCAGTATTGGGAATTTCGGTGTTGCTCCCGAGAATGACAAGCTTCGCGAAGCAGGATTCCTTGACGGCAATCAGAACGAAGAATCGAGCCCTGGAGGACACCAGTATTACAAAATGAAAAACTGGCTGTCCGAAAAAGCTGAAAAGGCGGTTCTCTGTGCCTCAATCATGTACGATGTCAGGGTTCATCGGCACACAGGCACACTGTATCGGGACGAATTCGGCATGCCGATTGCATATAATCGCAATAATCGATCCCGCTCAGGAGAGCTCGGCCAGTGGAAGAAAGTTAATCCAGATGAGATTGAAAAATATCTTGTCTGGCTGGGATACCACCCTCAATCTATTCGCGAGACGGAGGAGGGGTATTTTGTCGATTTGCCTCCAAATGAGGTTGCAACTGAAGATGTTGCGATGACTGTTGGTTGTGAGTTTGAGACATCCGTCTTATTCAATAACCACCGCATCGCACCCACGGTTGACGATCTCAAATTTTACGCGAAAAACCACCTTTTCTGGCCATTGCCAAAAGGGTGGGAAACAATTAAGGGTTGAAGCTTTAGGCTTCCGAAGTTAATCATAGGAGATACTTCGATATTAAAAATCTCCTTCTTTTTTTACTTACAATTCTTTCACAAAAAGAAAAATTATGTTAAGTTATAAAAAACGAGACAGTGTCCACGAGACAGGGTACATATCCTTTTATAGTGTCTCATTTGTCTCATTTTATCCCGACTGAGATACCTCAAATTAATCAATATTAAACCGTCAAAGAACCCTTACACTGCTTGAATGGTATGGGTTCAAGACTGACCATCACAGCCGTCTTATACTAAGTCAGGTGACCGAGATGCACATGAAAATACTGGTATTCCAGTATTTTTTGTTTATGATATAATATTAAAAAGTTAATAAATTAGAAAATACAATAAAAATGGAAAAAGAAATTATTTTCAGACTACATGAAAATTTAGAAAAACTAAAACAGGAAAAGGATGGTATAGAGTTTTGGTTTGCTCGAGATTTACAAAACATCTTTAAGTATGTTGATTGGCGAAATTTTTTAAAAGTTATAGAAAAAGCAGAAGAATCATGCAAAAACTCAAAAGAAGAAATTAACAACCATTTTATTGAAATCGAAAAAGAGATACGAATAGGCAATGATGCTCCTAAAAATATACTAGATATAATGTTAACTAGGTATGCCTGTTATTTGATTGCCCAAAATGGAGATTCATCAAAAGAAGAAATTGCTTTTGCTCAAAGTTACTTTGCAGTACAAACAAGAAAACAGGAATTAATCGAGCAAAGAATAAAGTTAACAGAAAGAATAATAGCAAGAAAAAAACTCACCACCTCAGAAAAAGAATTTTCTCATATAGTTTTTCAAAGAGGTGTAGATAGCCAAGGGTTTGCGCGAATAAAAGGAAAAGGTGATACTGCTTTATTCGGAGGATATAGCACATACAACATGAAAAGAAAATTAAATATTCCAGAAAATAGACCGCTGGCTGATTTTTTGCCGACCATCACAATTAAAGCTAAGGACCTTGCTAATGAAATAACTAGTCATAACTTAAAAAACAATAGAAATATCAAAGGAGAAGAAGTTATTACAGGAGAGCATGTAAAGAATAACGAAAACATGAGGGAAATGCTTTATAAAAGTGGCATAGCTCCAGAAAATTTACCGCCAGAGGAAGATGTTAAAAAAATAGAAAGAAGAGTTGTCTCTGAAAACAAAAAAATAGTTAAATCTATTAAAAAATTTAAAAAACAATATTAAATCTATGTCAATAACATGTCGTTGAGTTCAACAAAATGTTAAATAATGTATAATTATCATAGAAAGTAACTAAATTTATATTATTTTACAGACTAAATATACACTAATAGACTACAACGTTCTATATATGAAAAATCGAAAACCTACAAAAAATGATAAACTATATACCATTGATATTCCTGATATAAAAAAATCGTACCCTTTGCTAATTGGTAGCTTGGGTAAGGCTCCAAAACAATATCCTGACTAATATATAAAAAATCAAAGCATGAATAACCAAGAACTGCTTAAAACTGCATATCTTGAAGCACAAAAGAGTACGAATATTTCTACCCAGAATAGCGCTCTTTTAATTAATGATAATGAAAATATTATTTTATCTGCCGTCAACAGTTTTCCTAATGGAATTAAAGAAACAGGTGAAAGGCAGAATGATAAGCCAACGAGGTATAAATACAGCGTTCATGCAGAAAGAAATGTTATTTATCTTGCCGCTAATAAAGGAATAAAAACAGAAGGCCTAACCATGGTCTGCCCTTGGGCAACTTGCACTGAATGCGCCCAATCCATAATTCAAGCAGGTATTAAGAGATTAATAACCCACAAGCAAGCACTTGAAAAATCTGGCCACTGGCAAGAAGATATGGAGTTCGCCTTTAACATGCTCCGCGAAGCTGGGGTAGAAATTATCGTATTTGATGGTAAAATGAATATTGGAAAAATATTAAGAAGTGGTGAATACTGGGAACCATAAAAATTACCATTTAATTTATAAAAAATATGGAAGAAGGACTTTTAGGAAAAATATTTACTTACTTTGCAAGCCGCCCCGAACTGGCAGAAGAATCAATGACGGCTCTTAGAATATTTTTTAATAGGCCCAATTTAAAATTAGGGGACACATTAGAAGATAAAGATAAAAACGATGAACCCAAATTTAACGAGTGGTTTATTTTTGATTTTAAGATGAAAAATGGAAAAACTCCGCTTGAATATTTCTGCGACAAAAATCCATACAATCTGCCTATTTTCCGCCTGCAAATGTATATTGATTTTTTAGATAATGAATACGGTTTTTTTGACGTCCTGAAAGTAGAAAGAGGAGAAGGATTAGAATTAAGACATCTCGGAAGCGAAAATACATATCAAGTCAGGGAACATTTAGGATCGCTTGATGCAGAAGTAGGAATGGTATTAACGGGAAGAGTTGGAAGAGTAGGCAATCACCTAGAGCTAATCGGCTGCGATCCATATTGCTTTGATGAAAACTTTAAAAATCACGAAACCGAAGCATTGATTGCTGATCCAGATATTAATATCAAAAAAATCAGAGACTTTTTAGAAGCTTATGAAAATACAAAAAATGAAAATTTAAAAAATAAAATATTGGATGACGGCCGATGTATTTGTGATGTTTGCGGAAAAAAAGAAAAAATAGGAAGCTTTGCCACTAACAAAAAAGGGGAGCCATGCATTATTTGCTATAAATGCAATTTAGAAATACTAGCGGAGCGAGATGGAATAACTACAGAAGAAGCTGAAAAAAATAGAAAAAAATTACTAGAAACAACTCATTTGTTTCAAGAAATGAAAATTATTGACTATCTAGAATTTAAAAACAAGGAAAAATTTGATTCAATCGAAGAAGGAAATATTGTTTTAGAAAAAATCGTTAAAGCATGGAACGATTTAACGATAAAAGATCGCAAAGGATTTGAAAAATTAACCAAGCCAAAACAAAGAGAAGTCTATCAAAAAATCAATGTTGATTTTTCCGATTTATAAAAATATATCAAAGCATGGAGACAGAAGACTTTGAAAAACTAGTAAACGAGGGGATTAATGATATTCCTCAAAAGTTTTTGGACAAACTCAAAAATGTTGGTATTGTTATTGAAGAAAATCCAACTCCCGAACAATTGAAAAAATTAAAAGTAGGGAATAATTATTTTCTTTTCGGACTATATGAAGGAGTTCCCAAGACAGAAAGGTGGGGAAGTGATCCTTTCTTCCCAGACAAGATAACTATTTTTAAAAATCAAATTGAAAAATCAGCCGAGACAGAAAAAGAGATAAAACAATTAGTCAAAGAAACTGTCTGGCACGAAATCGCACACCATTTTGGAATGAACGAAGAAATGGTGAGAAGGGCAGAAAAAAGAAGAAAAAAGGATTGACGATTGTATGCTCATAGCATACAATTGTATGTATACAACATACATTTATGATTTACTATTTATTAATCATCATCGGATTCCTAACCAGATTCATTCCTCATCCGATGAACTTTACCGCTGTCGGAGCAATAGCTCTTTTCAGCGGATATTACTTCAAGAATAAAAGGATAGCTTTTGTCGTTCCTATGGCGGTCATGCTTTTGAGCGATTTTTTCCTTGGCTTCTATGACTGGAAGCTATTGGCCAGCGTTTATCTTGCTTTCGCTTTTGTGGTTCTGCTGGGAATAATAATTAAAAACAAAAAATGGTTTGTTGCTTTGCCAACTAGCTTAATCGGAACAACCGCTTTCTTTTTAATAACCAATGGAGCAGTTTGGGCTTTTGCCAATTGGTACCCGCACACATTTACTGGATTAATGCTTTGCTATGCTGAAGGATTGCCTTTTGTTAAAAATAATTTTGCTGGGGATTTAACCTATACCTTTTTATTCTTCGGAATAGCCGAACTAGCCATCTACTTATCCAAAAAGATGGAAATTAAAAACAGGGAAAAGATTTTTGCTCACGGAAAAATCTAAGCTTCAGAGTCTTGAATAAAGTCAGTTTTATTTTTCAAAGCCTGTTCAGCTCGATATAATTCAGAACCTAGGTAAATACCATGAGTAGTGTCGCTCACAAACCTGCTAATTTGATTTCTTAATTCAGCCGCAGTCTTACCCCTGAACTCCTGGAGGAACTTTCCCTCAGTATCGACATGTTTAACTACTAATTCATTGTTTTTTACCTCTATGACAAAGTTTCCTCTCGGATCCATTTCACACTCAAGCTTCGGCTTGTTTTTTTCTATCATCCTCTGTGCTTCCAAAAAATCTCTTTCATAGATATGAGCGGAACAGGAAATAACAATCATCTTGCCGATTCTTAATCCTAATGTATTGGCTATTTCTTTTTGAATCTTTAAAAGACCGTAGGCATTTTGAGGCCAAGCCCTATACATATCATTGGAGCGTAGATAGGCAGTGAAATAAAGAATATCATCTTGAACTAAAGCTTGGACTAAATCCAAGCAAGGCGACTTGGCATTCTTGCAATCTTTTGAAACATTCCAGGTAAAAGCAACTGCTCTTCTTGAATAATTTTCTTTTCTTAATTCGTCAATCATCGCTTCTATCTGATTTGTTCCATCATGATTTCTCAAACGACTACCATAGGTATATTCGACTCCTTCAAAGACACGGTCAGTCATCATTTGAGGATAATAATTGATCAAATCTTCCTTGTTGAAGTAAAGATAAGAGGGAATGTATGGATTATCAGGGTCATCGTTATTAATGACAGTAATAATATCAACTATCTCTCTCTGTTTTTCTCCATATTGGCTCATCTTTTCGTGTCCGAATTTTAAAATCCTGTCTAAAACTTTCAACCAAAGATCAGCCACTTTTCCTCCTTCAATTCTGAATCCAACCTTCTCGGAAGGGAAGGTAGTTGCTTCTGCCGCTAGATGATCATTAAATTCAACTGGTTCTTTTGTCCACTTTTTCGGCAATTGAGATAAATCTAATTTGCCCAAAACAGAATCAACTTCGTTGGTTTCAACAAATAAATGATTCTTAGAAAAATAGTCTATGAATTCTTTGATTCTCTCTTCAGGAATTTCATCGTGAATAAATTCTTTCCTTTCTCCGCTCAAAAAACTCTTAAATTCCTTCAAGCTTCCAGACAAGTCTCTTCCAGTGATTATTAAAAAATTAACATCAGGATTCAAGAATAGATTTCGAACGATAAAATTGATTCCTTCTTTGGAATACAGCTGGCCAACAGTCATGACTTTTTTCTTAGAAGATTCGGAAAGACTTTTCCAAACATCTTCTTTTTTAGTCCAACCGGTAGTTACAGCAACAGTAGAACCGGGCTCTCGATTGAGAATTAATTGATTGCCGTAATATTTAGGCCATGTGGATGTTTCGTTCATTACCTATACAATACTGCAAAGATTTGATTTTGTAAAATTTATTGGTTGTGATAGAATTGTATTATAAACGTAAATAAAAAAATATGAAAATAGAATTCAACAAGGTTACTTGGTATTCAAAGCTTTTTGCCTTAATTGTTTTTATTGGATCTTTTTTCCTAGCTTTCTATTTAGGACAAAAATGCGGGGTATCTAACTACATAGTTGAAGAATATTCGAAACAACCTGGAATAATCAATTCTGCAGTTTTTGCTTGCCCAGAAAACAAGGCTATTTATACTGAATTTACAGATGGCCAGGTCAAATTAGTCTTGAACGACGGGAGAAGAATGATCCTACATCAAACAATTTCAGCTTCAGGGGCTCGCTATGCTAATTCCGACGAAAGCTTTATTTTCTGGAACAAAGGAAACGGAGCCTTTATCGAAGAAGGAGAATTTACAACTTACCAAGATTGCGTAACCAAATAAATGAATACTGTCATTTTCTTAACTTCGAACAGATGATATCTTTTCTCTAAAATTAAAATTTGATGGAAAAAAAATACGAAGAGAAAAAGATGAAAATGTTTGTTAACTTTGATGCATTTATTATTGCCCTGATTTTATTGTCTTTATTGCTTTTAAAATATGAAATTGTCATCAAAGTAGTTGGAATAATCGCCACCGTTCCAGTAATTTTAAGCGCCCTATGGTCAATTAAAAATAGAAAAGTTTCAATAGACTTGCTAGCCAGTATTGCTTTAATTGTTTCTTTGATTGAAGGGGAATGGATTTCGGTCGCCTTTATCAACCTAATGATCACTTCGGCTAGAATATTCACAAGATACGTCCAGATAAAATCACATTCAGCTTTGCAAGGATTATTAAAGGACAAACCAACCAAGGCAACAGTAGAAAGAAACGGAGAAGTTTTAGATATCCCAGTAGAAGAAGTTGCTGTTGGAGACAAGGTCATTGTTGAATTAGGAGAAAAGATTCCTGTTGACGGCATGATTCTAAAGGGAGAAGCCATGGTTGATCAATCATCGTTAACTGGAGAATCGATTCCAGTATTCAAAAAAGAGGGAGACAAAGTTTTAAGCTTCAGTACTGTCGTTTCGGGAAACCTAACTGTCTTAGTTGAAAAAACAGGAAAAGAAACAGCTTTTGAAAAAATAATAAATTTGATTGAAAGCTCTCAGGGGAAAAAGGCAAAAATAGAAACAGTTGGCGATGTTTTTTCTAAATGGTACATTTCCATAACTATAGTCATTTCTCTTGCAATATATTTTTTTTCTGGAAACATTAACTTGGTCCTGTCTTTGCTTTTAGTTTCCTGTGCCGATGATATCGCCGTAGCTATACCCC
>JBAQMJ010000048.1:0-7263 GCA_049302695.1 Minisyncoccales bacterium | reverse complement strand
AAGTGTAACCGACTCCTTTGGGGTAGTGAGAATCTCCTCCGGCTGTCATTCCTAGATTATGTTCCTTGGCAAATTCCATTGCTTTTTTATCAGGATTTGTTCCTGGTTTTCTAGCATTGAAGACTTCGATTCCGTCAACTAAATCAAGGTATTTAGTTATATCGTCTTTGAATCCTTCGGAACCATGAAAAGGATGGGGGATGATAACTAATCCATTCTGCTTTTTTATTTGTTTCATAACAAAGCGGGGATCTTTTTTGTATCCGTCAATTCTTTCTTTTAGGAAAAGGCCTAAAACATCTCCTTTAGTGGTTTTCATTTCTTCTCCTAGGATTATGAGAAAGTTATGCTTCTTTCCTAGTTCAATCGCTTCTGTCCAGCCATTAGTATTTTCATGGTCGGTGATGGCAACTCCGTCAAGGCCCATTTTTTTTGCTTGGGCAATTATATCTTCAATTTTTGAAGAAGCGTCGTATGAATATTTAGTATGGCAGTGTAAATCTATTTTCATAATTATATTATACACGGTGATTGAATTTTGACAAAGATGGGTATTTCCTATATCTTTATAGTATACAGTAATTTTAATCTATTTTTGGAGGTTGTTGATGAGAAACCAGGAAAAAATCAAAGGAAATTATTCCAAGTTGGTGTATGCCAGCTGGGCGTTCTGTATGTTGAAAGTCGACGAAAATCTCTTTATGGATATAGGGAGAAATCAGGTCAAGCACAGGCATGGCTTTATCGAAATTCACTGCAGTAATTCAGTTCAATGCGAGAAGGTTCATGAGCTGTTGGGTAAACCGATCAGTCCGGTTGAAATCAAAAGGACTGGCGGAGGGAAGCAGTTTGCTTCCTGCTGAGCTGACAGTCGACATGTATCCTTTCGGGATATATCAAAAAATATCCAGAAAGGAGAGGCGACTTTTAAGAAAGAAAGGAGTCAAAATTACATTCCATGGACATCATGTCTGTTTTGATTTTCCAAGCATGATAATTCTTTCTCATTTTCGGCAGAGGCACCTAAAGGTGTCTCTTATATTATATATTGCCCCTCTTTGCATAATTTGCTATTGTTTAAATATGAACAAAAGGATATTTATCAGCATTAGTCTACCCAAGAACATACAAGATAAGCTTGTTTCGTATCAGGACGAGATTTCCAAGTCTTTCACTGATTTTAATGATTTCTGTCCGATTAAATGGACAAAGAAGCATAATCTGCACATTACGCTTTTTTTTGTCGGCTATGTGGAATTAGATGATTTAGTCAATGTGTTTGAGGTTATAGAAAATATTGCAAAAAATCATGAAAGATTTAAAATAGATTTGAAAGATATTTCATACGGCCCTAGAGAAAAGTCTCCTAAGATGGTTTGGGCCAATGGAGAGAATTCTCCAGAATTGGGAGCGTTGCAGGCCGAGCTAGAAAAAGAATTATTGGACGTCAGAAAGCCCGATAATAGTTTCACTCCTCATATTACCCTAGGAAGAATAACCCAGTGGCAGTTTAATAGAATAGAGCTAGAGGAGCGGCCCGATATATCAAAAGATGTTTCACTCTCTTTTCCAGTCAATTCGATAGAGATAATGGAGAGCGATTTAAAAGGAGGAGCTAATTATACAATATTAAAATCAATTCCATTAAAATAACATGGAACAAGAAAATCAAAATTTAAAATTAGGCGAATATAAAGAAATTTGGACACCCTTTTGTTTTCTAGATGAATCAGGAACACTAGATATTAATAGTCAGCCTTATTTTACCGTAGGGATGATAAAATGCTCTCAGCCCTATTATCTGCAGCAAAAAATTAGATACATTAGAGAAAAGAACAGGTTTTGGTGGGAAATTAAATTTAGCGATCTTAATAATTCTAAAGTTAAAACAGCGCTGGAAATATTAGAGTCTTTATTTAAAACTAAAAGCGTTTATTATTCATCATACAGTATAAATAAAAGAAGTGATTATTTTAAAAAAGAATTTAACGGGGATCCATTTTTTGCATACGAGCAAGTTTCCCAGCATTTACTCAAGGGAAATTTGAGAAAAAATGAAATATTTATTGTTTTAGCGGACAATGTAGTTACTCCTAAAAGAAATAAATTCGAAGTTAATATTAAAAATAAAATAAACGCCGAGTTTGATAGATTGGCAATAGCTGGTGTTTGCAGATTGGATTCTAGGACTAATGATTTATTGCAATTAACAGATTTATTGACGGGATGTATAAATTATGAGTTATTAATAAAAGACGGAGTGATTGCTGGCACATCTAAAGCAAAAAGAAAATTTATTGATAAGTTTAAGGAATATCTTGGTGTAAATAGTTTAACTGAAAATTTCAGAAATTATAATTTTAATATCCATCATCATTTTAAAGACGGAATGAAATGAAAAAGGCCATCGACCAATAGAGTCGACGCCTTCTTCTAAATACCTTATCTATATTATACATTTAGTTAAAAATTTGTCAAACATGAAAATTCATTTTGTCGGCATCGGAGGAATAGGAATATCAGCCTTGGCTAAGTATTATTTAGCCAAAGGCCACGAAGTTTCTGGTTCCGACCTAGTTGATTCGAAAATAATTGAAGATTTAAAGAATAAGGGGGCGACTGTTTTTGTCGGACCTCATTCTCCAGAAAACATTAAAGATTATGATCTAGTTGTTTTCAGTCCAGCGGTAAAACACGACAATCCAGAGATAAGAGAGTCGGCAAGAAAAGGAATCAAAGCCTTGACCTATCCTCAAGCCTTAGGAGAATTAACTAAGGAATATACGACTATTGCCGTGTCGGGAACTCATGGCAAGAGCACGACTACAGCCATGATTTCTTTAATTATGATGGAGGCTGGCCTTGATCCGACTGTTGTTGTCGGCACTAAATTGAAGGAATTCGGAGATTCTAATTTTAGAATGGGAAAATCAGAATATTTGGTTATTGAAGCTTGCGAACACGAGGCATCTTTCCTTAATTATTGGCCGAAAATAATCGTGGTGACTAATATTGAGGAAGACCATCTTGATTTCTATACTAATCTGGATAATATCAAAAAAGCTTTTAATGAATTTGTTTCCCATTTGAGAAAAGATGGAGTTTTGATTAAAACAGAAGAAACAATTATTGAGACAGACAAAAAAATAATCAACTATTCTTTAAATAGTTTTGGCGATAAAAGAGAGATAGAGAAATTAAGGGAAATAATTAAAATTCCTGGAGATCATAATGTTCTTGATGCTTTAGCTGCTTTGAAAGTGGCCAGAGTTTTAGGCATTAAGGACGAAGTTTCCTATAATGCTCTTTCAAAATACATCGGCTCATGGAGAAGATTTGAAATTACTCAATTGCCAGGATTTATTTTAATAGACGACTACGGCCATCATCCGACTGAGATTTTAGCAACTCTGAAGGGAGCTAGAGAAAAATATCCAACTCAGAAAATATTCTGTGTTTTCCAGCCGCATCAATACCAAAGGACTTATTTATTATTTAACGACTTTGTGAAAGCATTTAAAGAAGTGATGGAGAAGAAGCTGGCAGACAAGTTGTTTTTAATTGATATTTACGATGTCGCTGGCAGGGAATCCAAAGAAGCCAAAGAGAAAGTCAGCTCAAAAATATTGGCTGAAGCTATCGGCAATGCTCAATATGTTTCCAATGATGCTTTGTTTGAAGAATTGAACGGCGGGGAAGTTATGATTTTTATGGGGGCAGGCGATATTTATAATCTAAGTCAGGATTTGAAAGCTTTGAATGGATTTTGTTCATAATTTGTTGCATTTTTTAATTGCAAATAGCTTTTTTGTTATATATACATGGAATTCAGACAATCATTATTTTGGGACACTAATCCTCAAAAAATAGATCCTGACAAGAATGCTCAATATGTGATTGAGCGTATTTTGGATTTTGGCAACGATGAAGAGGTGAGATGGATGTGCAAATTTTACCAAAAAGATTTACTAAAAAGAGTTGTTGATAATTCAAGATCTCTTAAGAAAGAAACAAAAAATCTATGGAATCTTCTCTTGGCGGAGAAATAAAATTGCATTTCTATTTAAAACACTGATTTTCTCTTGAAAATAAAATATATGAAGGGTATAATAAAGCCATATGGATACAATTTGGTTGATTGTAATAATTTTATTTATCGTTTCGTTGATTTTTTGGTCTTCATTGGAAAATAATAAAGAAGATTAATTGCCCCGTGACGGGGTTTTGTTTTATGAAAGTTGCTATACTTGGACATTTTTTAACTAAAAAGGATTATAAGAGAATGGTTCCTTGCGGAAAATATATTCCCATGTTTTTGCTGGAGTGGTTTTTTAAGATTGTTCCTGATAAAAAAAGATATCTTCAGGTTTCAGAGTTCGATATTATGGGCAAGGCTAACGGGTGTCTTGTAGGAATACTTTTGACTTCTGAAGAAATGATGAAAAATAAAGAAAGGGCAAGAAATATTGTTCTTGATTCTATTCTGTATGCTCAAAATGAATTAAAGTGCGACTTGGTAATGCTGGGAGCTTTGACTGCCCCAGTCACTTCAGCTGGCTTGTGGCTGAGAGAAAATCCAGAAGTTAAACTAGCGATAACCACAGGCAATACATATACAGCAGCCATTTCAATTGAAGCGGCCGAAAAAGCGATGAAGCTGGCCCAAATGGAAAAAGAAAAGATAAGGATGGCTATTGTCGGAGCGGCTGGCGTTATCGGAGAAGCTATTACCAGATACTTCAATGAAAAAGGGTTCAGTTTAATTTTGGTTGAAAGAGAGATGGAGAGGTTTGAGAGATTAAAACCTCAATTGTCGAATGGAAGATATTTTTTAACTGAGGATATTTCTGATATCATTAATGCTGATATAATAATTACAGCAACTTCCCATCCAGAATCATTGATTGTCCCCGAATATTTAAAGCAGGGAGCGATTGTAGTCGATGTGGCCGAGCCTTCTGATGTGGTTGATGATATTGAAGAAAGAAGGCCCGATGTTATTTCCATTGATGGAGGAAGAGTCAAGTGGGGTGATTTCAATGTTGGAATGAGAATCGGATTGCCTCGAGGAATCGGTTTTGCTTGCATGACTGAAGGAATAATGCAGGCATTAGAGGGAGATAAAAAAGATTATATCGGTTCAGTAGATTTGGAGCACTTGAAAGAAACAATGAACTGGGGAAGGAAATGGAATTTTCCTATCGCCGATTTCACTTGTTTTAATAAGCCAATTTCAATAAATAAATTTAAAAATATAAATAAATAAACATATGTCTAAGGCAGAATATCAGGTTCCTGATTCACGTCCTTGGTTCAAGTTATATGGAAGCAATATTGAAAGGCATCTGGATTATCCCGATGTTCCTTTATATCATTTTTTAGATGTGGCAGCGGCCGATCATCCAGAGAATATTGCTATGTCTTTCTACGACAAGAATATTACATATAAGGAGTATAAAGATTTAGTTGATAAGTTCTGCCGTTCGTTATTGGTCAATGGAATACAAAAAGGAGACCGTGTCATTATTATGGCGGTTAATTGCCCTCAGACAATTATTGCCCTTATGGGAACAATGAAGGCTGGAGCGATACCGATTCCTTTAAATCCTTTGTATACCTCTAAAGAATTGGAATATTTTTTCAAGGATTTGAATCCCCGAATAGTTGTTACCTTGGATAATTTCTATGCCAATGTTTCTTTGGCTGCTAAAGTCACTCCGCAAATTGAAAAGATTATTTCAACTAATATTTCTGATTATTTTCCTCCTTTTAAAAGATTTCTAGCGAGAGCTTTGAAAAAGGTAGAAGTTTTTAACTGCCACGAGGCGATTGATTTCAATGATTTTCTGGAAATGGCCCCTCAATATGAAGCAGACGATAATATTAAGAAGGAGGAGTCGATGAATGCAATTAAGATTGATCCCAAGGAAGATATTGCTTTGATTGTATATACTGGAGGAACTACTGGAGAGCCTAAGGGGGTAGCCTTAACTCATTCTAATATTATCGCTAATGTTATGGCGGTTGAGGAATGGTTTAAAAACACCAAGGTGGATTCTTTATTATTAGTTGTTCCTTTATTCCATATTTATGGCTCTGGTCCGATTATCAACTTTGCTCATTCAGGAGCGAGAAAACTGGTAATTCTTCCAAAGTTCCATACCAAAGAAACAATCCAGGCTTTACAGAAAGAGAAAGTCAATGGATTATTCTGCGTCCCGGCTATTTATTCAGCTTTTGTTAAATACTATCAGGAGCATCCTCATGATACCTATTTGAATGATGTTACTTTCTGCGGCAGCGGAAGCACTTCCATTTCTTCATATACTTGGAAGAATTTAGAAAAAATAGTTCCCAATGCCTATCTAGTCGAGGGATACGGGCTGTCAGAAACTTGTCCAGCGATTATCATTGATCCAGCTGACAAGCAATACAAAAAAGATATCGGTTCAGTCGGAGTTCCGTATTGCGATATCGATGCTAAGATTGTTGATTTGAAGACAGGAGAAGATCTTTGCCCTGATTGTTCTGGAGAAATAGTATTGAGAGGTCCTTCTGTCTTTAAAGAGTATTGGAACAAGCCAGGAAAGACAAAAGAAGTTTTAAGAGATGGATGGTTCTATACTGGAGACATCGGACATATGAATAAGGAAGGCGTCTTCTATGTCGAAGGCAGAAAAGATGATATGATAAACGTCAGAGGAGAGAAAGTTTGGCCAAGAGAAGTCGAACAGGTCCTAGAGCAGCACTATAAAATTTTAGATGTTGCTGTTATCGGCATTCCTAATGAATATTACGGGCAGGCAGTTAAAGCTTGCGTGGTTTTAAAGCCAGGAGAATGCGTTACCGAAGAAGAATTGATCGAATATTGCAAAGGAAGCTTGGTTCCATACAAAGTTCCATTGATGATAGAGTTTTTTAGCGAATTGCCTAAATCGAATATAGGGAAAACCCTTCACTCTGTTTTAAGAAAAAGAGAAAGCGATAAGAAATAAATAAATGTCAATGCCATTCCCGGTTTATTTGCTGGTTCCCAGCTCCGTTTTAATAATAATGGTTGGTTTTTATAGCTGGGTTAAATCTAAAAAAAGAGAGAATTTAGTTTTCTTTTTTCTTTGTTTGACGCAAGCTATCTGGGCTATCGGCTCTTTCTTTTTGTGGAGCAGCTGCGGCAATGATATTGCCGTTGTATTTTGGGATAGAACTTTATACCTAGCAACGGCCATAATGATCCCTCTTCTTTATCATCTTTCTCTTGAGATT
>JBAQMJ010000047.1:0-2275 GCA_049302695.1 Minisyncoccales bacterium | reverse complement strand
ATACCTATGTTCATAAAGGTGATCTAGAAAAAGCATGTAAATCCTTAGGAATAAACGCAGAATATTTTTTAAAAATAATAGACGAAATGTAAAAAATAGACTCCTATTCGGATGCTATTTTTTAATTTAAGGTTTTGTTCCGATGCAGAGAATGGATTTGGTTGAAAAAAGCGGTTCAGGATTTTTAAGAATTAGGAGAGCTCTTAGGAAGTATGGTCTATCTGAATTGACGATTGAAAATAGCAAAAATTGGTTTACAGTTATTTTTAAAAGACCTGATTTGCAAAAAAGAACAATGAGGGAAAGAATAGAGGGAAAAACTACCCAAAAAACTACCCAAAAAATTATAACAATTTTAAAAGACAATCCATATATTAACAGGGAGGATTTGGCTAAAAAATAGGAGACATAACAGAAGAGGGAATAAAATATAATTTAAAAAAATTAAAAGGAAAAGGTATAATCAAAAAAGTTGGACCAAACAGAGGTGGGTATTGGAAAATTTTAGATAAAGACAAATAGAAGTTTTTATAAATTTTCGGAATAATGCAAAAAATAACACAGAATGGAGAATTAAAAGAGTTCGGAGAAAAGTTCGGAGAAGGGTTCGGAGAAGATTTTAAACTTAATGATTAAAATACTACCAGAAGATAATCGACACCTTTGGAGAGAAGCAATACTGGGGAATGTATTACTACGTCTGCAGCAACTGATATATTAAATGACAAAGTCAAGATACAGGAGTTCTATGCCTACCAATCAGGAGTACATAGGTTCTATTGCTAACTGTAAAAAGACCCGGAGGTTTCTATTAACCCGATAAAACCGAAACTTGACTTTTATTTAAATCGGACTAAAATGAAAGTATAATATTATTTTTGATGTTTATGAAAATAATCAAGAGAAAGATGTTCAATCAAATAAAGGCTCATCTTAGCAAGAAAGAGATTTCTTTGATTGTCGGACCTCGCCAGGTAGGTAAGACAACGATAATGAATGAGATAAAGAAGTTTCTTGAAGCAGAAGGAAAGAAAACCCTTTTTTTAAGCCTTGACTACGAATCAGACAGTATATTCTTCAGTTCGCAAGAAGAGCTTTTAAAGAAAATAGAATTGGTTCTAGGAAAAGAAGGAGGATTTGTTTTTATAGACGAAATTCAAAGAAAAGAAAATGCAGGAGTGTTCCTTAAGGGGATATACGATCTCGGACTGCCTTATAAGTTTATCGTTTCCGGTTCGGGCAGTCTAGAATTAAAAGAAAAGATAAATGAATCGCTTGCAGGAAGAAAGAGGGATTTTTTCATGGATCCAGTTGACTTTGATGAGTTTGTTGATTTCAAAACAGAATATAAATACGAGGGCAGGCTTAAAGAGTTTTTCAAGATAGAAAAACAAAAAACATTCAATCTTTTAAAAGAATATATGAATTTTGGAGGATATCCAAGAGTCATATTAGAAGAAACGGAGAATGAAAAAAGGAATATCGTAGATCAGATATTCCGCAGCTGCATAGAAAAAGATATAATTTATCTTTTAAAATCAGACAGAATAGATTCGTTTGTTCTAATGATTAAAATATTGGCTAGCCAGACAGGACAGCTTATAAATTATTCAAGCCTTGCGACGCAGACAGGATTGTCAGTGCAGTCTATTAAGAAGTATTTATGGTATGCCGAAAAAGTATTCATAATCAGGACGGTTCATCCATTTTTTACAAACAAGCAAAAAGAGATTACAAAATCTCCGATTGTATATTTTGTTGACCTGGGATTAAGAAATTTTTCTTTAAATATGTTTGGCAGGTTGGAAAGTAATGAGCAGATGGGATTAGTTTTTCAAAACTTTATATACAATAAGATAAATAGAGAAACGAAAGAAACCTTAAAGAGCATTAATTTTTGGAGAACTAAAGAAGGGGCGGAAGTTGATTTTATAATTCGAGACGGATTGTCGTTATTGCCAGTTGAAGTCAAGTTTTCCAATCTTTCAAAGCCTGAGATTACAAGATCTTTAAGAAGCTTCATTAATGAATACGAACCAAGCCAAGCCAAGATTGTAAACTTAAGCCTGGATATTGATGATAGCGTCGGGAAAACAAAGGTAGAATTTGTTCTTTACGGAGAATCAATTATAAATAACTTATCTTGAGGTTTTCACGCAAATAGTCTTTTAGATGATTAGATAGTTAAATTATAGTCGCCTATCTAGTAGTTTTTTAGAAATAGTTTTTGAATATAATTAATAATGATATATATTACAAATATATAAAATATAGG
>JBAQMJ010000046.1:0-1510 GCA_049302695.1 Minisyncoccales bacterium | reverse complement strand
CCTGATTCACACGCTTTTGCAAGACGAGCCTGTTTTCATGCTCGTTTTGTATTAGAAAGCGGTCTTCATTTCATGCCGGTGTTGTATTGGACGAATCTGCTGTTTGTCAGTTTCTTTTTTTTGTTGTAAAATATAGATACAATTTAATAGTTAATGTGGCCTAAACCATTAGAGAAATCTAGTGGCATGGCTATAAGTCAGGAAATACATAAAGAACCCATCACGGGGTCGTATTTCCTGCCATATCGAGAAATCGGTATGAGTGGCTACGGCCACTGCCTGTGGTGGGCTTTTTGTATAAAGACCTGCCAAATAAGAAGCAGGTTTTAATATATAATAAATAAAATGAAACAAAAATAAGAAACAATTAGTTAAATAATAAAATTGTATGAAGATACAAAAAAGACATTGGTTCATCATCTTTTCTCTTCTCCTTCTTACCTTAGGAATAGAAACATATTACTATTCTCAGTTATTGAAAATAGAAGACGTTGAAGCTGTCACTGTTGGTATTCCTAATCCAGGACATTCTTTAGCACAGCTTGAATGTTCTGCTGATTCTCTCTGTGTTGATACTACTAATAATAGAGTGGGAATAGGGACTACTGCGCCAATTGCTAAATTTCAGATTGGCGTTGGGACGAACAATTCTCAATCTAGCGTTGCAGCAATATCTGCTAATGGCGGTAACAGTGTTCTTTCAGCTCTTTCTCTAGTTAATACGTATTCAGGCACATTAGGCAATGGTGTTGCTATAGATTTTCATAATGCTTCGAATTGGTCTCCAACAGGTAGAATTTCTTTGGTTCAGAGTGGAGCATCAATCACAGACTCTAAATTGGTTTTTAGTACATATAATGGTTCGTTATTAGATAGAATGACAATTGATTATCTTGGCAATGTCGGGATAGGGACAGCTAATCCTATTGGGAAATTTGTTGTAAAACAAGGTGGTGCTGGATGGACAGATGGTATTAATTTAGAAAGAAGTACTACGACTGATAGATTTAATTTTACTCATGATTCATCCGGTCGGCTATTGGTTGGATATAACGCTGCTGATGTAATGGGCATATATTCTTCTGGCATTTCAATTGGCAGTAGTGCTTATTCCCGAACAACTCCGCCAAGCAATGGATTATTAATACAGGGCAATGTCGGGATAGGGACGACTACTGCTGATGCAAAACTTAAAGTTGACGGTGGTGGATTTGCGATTGGAGATGCTTATGCAACTAGTGATATAGAAGGAGCACGTCGAAGTATTCAGATAACAACAGATACAAGTTATGGTGGAACATATAATAATCATACAGGATCACTTATCTATTCAACTATGCCTAGTGGATGGGGAACTTCTCGATTAGAGATTAGACATTCAACAGGTTGGGGAACATTTGCTACAGCTCCTGATATGGTTATTGGTAGTAACGTTGGCATCGGTACTACCTCTCCAGGATATACTCTAACCGTAGCTGGAACAGCCTGGGTAACCTCAGGAGCCTGGTCT
>JBAQMJ010000045.1:0-23880 GCA_049302695.1 Minisyncoccales bacterium | reverse complement strand
GATATGGAGAGTCAGACAAGAATAATTACTGTAAACTCCATTTCAGTTACATCTGCTGGACAGGGAACAGGGAAGAATGCAAGTAATTTATCTAATTTTAGCTTAGCAGTTGATGTTTATTCTTACTAATTATGGACCAAGAAATTAAAAAAGAAAAAAGCCTTCTCGAAAAATTTGCTCCAATTATTCTAATTGTTGCTTTGGTATTTCTTGTATGGTTTGGATTAAGCAAGGTTAATTTTGGAAGCGGTTCAGTGACAATAAACACCGGGAGCTCTTCCACAGAAAAAACCACATCAATTCAAATTGATATTGATTTTTTGAATTCGGAGGCTTTCACTAGTTTGAAGTTTATTCCTGATCCTGCTGTTTTCAGTCCAGCAACAGGAGTTATTCCAAGTGGAAAAGATGATCCTTTTTCTCCAGTTAAATAAAAAACATGATTTTCATACAAAAACTTTTAGAAAAAAAAATAATAACTAAAGAACAGGGCGATGTTCTCGCAGCTGAATTTAAAGACTTCAAGGGAACAGAGGAGCAGTTTTTGCTAGGCAAAAAAATAATTAAAGAAAATCAGCTTAATGCTATAAAAGCCGAGGTTTATAATCTTCCATTTTTTGAGAATGCTGAAGTTTTGGAAGTTCCCAGCAACATTCTTTCAATGATTCCTGAAGAATCAGCAAGAGTATACAAGATTATTCCTTTAGGATTGCAGGGAACAGTTTTAGAAGTTGGAATAGTTAATCCAGACGATATTAAAGCAAAGGAGGCTCTCAACTTTTTATCCAGGCAGAATAAAATAACATACAAAACCTATCTAATCAGTGAAAATTCTTTTGAATCTTTTTTAAGACAGTATAGAAATGTCAGGGAAGAGGTGGGCAAAGCTCTTTCTGCTTTGGAAACAGAATTAGGAGGAGAGGAAAGTGTTGAATTATTTTCAACCGATTCTAAACCGAAAGCAGAGCGTCTTTCTGAAGAGGCTCCGATTATAAAAATGGTGGCCGTTATTTTACGTCACGCAGTTGATGGCAATGCTTCAGATATTCATATTGAACCGGAAGAGAGTCAATTAAGAATTCGTTTCAGAATGGATGGCAACCTGTATTCTTCTTTATTTCTTCCTATTCATACCCATCCTTCAATTGTTGCTAGAATTAAAATTGTCTCCAATTTAAGAATTGATGAGACTCGAATTCCTCAAGATGGAAGATTTTCAGCTAAAATAGATGGTAAAGATATTGATTTCAGAGTTTCAACTTTCCCGACTAAATTAGGAGAGAAAGTGGTAATCAGAGTCCTCGATCCTACTGAAGGATTGAAGTCATACGAAGAGGTTGGCTTGACTGGCTATAACTTAAGAACAATCAAGGAGGCTGCATTGAAGCCCTTCGGCTTGATTTTGGCCACTGGTCCGACTGGTTCTGGTAAAACAACCACTCTTTATGCCATGCTTCAAGGATTGAATAAGCCAGATGTTAATGTGGTTACCCTAGAAGATCCGATTGAGTATTTTGTAAAAGGAGTTAACCAATCACAGGTTAGGCCAGAAATCGGATATGATTTTGGTCAAGGTTTAAGATCGATCGTTAGGCAAGACCCGGATATTATTATGGTCGGTGAAATCAGAGATGAAGAATCAGCTTCTTTGGTTACTCATGCAGCATTGACTGGTCATATTGTTTTATCCACTCTACACACCAATAATGCTACTGGAGCGATTCCTAGATTGATTGATATGAAAATAAAACCGTTCCTTTTGCCCTCAACTTTGAATATCGCCCTATCTCAAAGGTTGGCTCACCGAATTTGTCCTTTCTGTAAAGAAAAAGTTCGTCCAAACAAAGAGATAGAGAAGATTATGATGAAAGAATTAGCTAATTTGCCCGAAGCAGTTAAAAAGGAATTTCCAATACCCCAACAACTATATGTGTATAAGGCGAAGGGATGTCCTAAGTGTAACATGAAGGGAGAAAAGGGAAGAATCGGCGTTTTTGAAATATTAAAAATGACCCCTGAGTTGGAAAAAGTTATTATTGAAGATCCGAGCGAGTCTAGAATTGTACTTGAAGCCAAAAGACAAGGAATGGTAACAATGAGACAAGACGCTGTCTTGAAAGCAGTTCAGGGAATTATTGCTGCTGAAGAGATTTTTAGGCTTACAGAATAAAACATGGAATACCATCTTTATCTCAAACAATTATTAGAGGCGACCATAAAGAACAATGCTTCCGATCTTCATATTTCAGAGGGCCACCCTCCGGTAATGAGGATAAATAGGAAGCTGACTTTTTTGACTAAAGAAAAACCTTTAAATGCTGAAGAGACGCAAGGAATTTCTTTTGCTTTGATGAGCGAAGAACAGATTAACGACTTTGTTAGAGAAAAAGAAATAGACTTTTCATATGATTTTGAAGGAAGAGCTAGGTTCAGGGTCAATATTTTCTATCAGACAGGAACCGTTTCAGCTGCTTTAAGATTGGTTCCAGAAAAGATACGTTCTTTAGAAGAATTAAACATGCCATTCAGGCTGCATCAATTTTGTGAATACACTCAAGGTTTTGTTTTGGTAGTCGGACCGTCAAGCCATGGAAAGAGTACGACATTGGCGGCTATGATTAATGAAATAAATCATACTAAGTCGGCTCATATCATCACTATTGAAGATCCAATTGAATATGTTTTTAAAGATGATAAGTCGATGATAAATCAAAGAGAGTTGCACTTAGACACCCTTTCTTTTGCTAAGGCTTTAAAATCAACATTCAGAGAAGATCCAGATGTTATTATGGTCGGTGAAATGAGAGATAATGAAACCATGTCTACTGCGATTACTGCCGCCGAAACAGGCCATTTAGTTTTTGCCACTTTACACACTAATTCAGCTGGTCAAACTATTCACAGAATCGTTGATAATTTTCAGGGAGATCAGCAAGCTCAAATAAGGGCACAGTTGGCCAGTTCTTTGGTAGGAATTATTTCCCAGAGGTTGGTTCCAGCTATTGATGGGGGAGTAGTTCCAGCTTGCGAGATTATGTTCAATACTCCCGCTATTTCTAATTTGATAAGAGATAATAAGATATACGAAATACCTTTAGTTATAGAAACTTCTTCTGAATCAGGCATGGTTTCTTTGAATAGGTCCTTGTCTGAATTGGTTAGAAAGGGGATAATAGATATTGATAACGCAGTAAAATATTCAAATAATCCCAGAGAATTAAGGAAATTAATTTAATGAAATATTCTTACCAAGCCAAAGATTTAAAAGGAGTATTGCAGAAAGGAGTGATTGAGGCGGCAAGTAAAGACGCTGCTTTGGAGGTTTTGAGTAAAAACAATTTTTTCCCAATGGAGGTGAGAGAACTGGGAGCTAAAGGAGAGGGAGAAGCAATGAAAATGAATAGTAAGATAGCGTTTCTTTCTGGTGTTTCCATGAAGGATGTAGCTATGTTTTCTAGACAATTATCAATCATGGTTGACAGCAATGTTCCTCCCGCTGAGGCCATTGAAGCTTTGGGCGATCAGACTAAAAATTCAACCTTTAGAGAATACATCTACAAGATTGCTAAAGATGTTAGAGAGGGAGTTCCTCTTTCTAAAGCTTTTGCTCAATATCCCAATGTTTTTTCTTCTTTTTATATCAACATGGTTAAATCCGGAGAAGTATCAGGAAATCTTCCCGGCATCTTAACAAAAGTTGCTGATCATTTGGAGAGCGATTATGAAATCAGATCTAAAATGATGGGTGCGATGATGTATCCAGTAGTAATTCTGATAATTTTTGTTTTAATTTTTGTTGTTCTTATGATTTTCGTTGTTCCTGGATTAGTTGAAGTGTTGGAGGGGACAGGGCAAGAACTTCCTTTTGCTACTAGAATGATTATTGGTATTTCTGATTTCTTTGTTGATTTTTGGTATTTAGTTGTCATTATTTTTGCTAGTATTGCAGCTTTTGTTATATATTTTCCTAGAACAGTTTTTGGAAAAAATGTTGTTGACAGTTTTTCTTTAAAGATTCCTGTTTTTGGTCCATTTTTAAAAAATACATATCAGGCTCGTTTTGCAGAAAACTTTTCTACTTTGATTTCTGCTGGTATTCCTGTTAACGAAGCGTTAGAGGTGGTATCTGGCTTGGTGGGAAACAATGTTTACAGGGATGCTATTATGCAAGCTAGAGACAGGGTGGTTAAAGGAGAAAGCATCAGTCGTGTTTTCTCTCAACAGCAATCAATTATTTCTCCTCTTTTTACGCAGATGGTCGCAGTAGGAGAGCAAACTGGAAGACTCGATTCTTCTCTAATGAACGTGGTCAGATTTTATAAAAGAGAGATAAATATTTTCGTTGATTCAATTTCTAGCATTATCGAACCTATCTTGATTATTGGATTAGCCGTGATGGTGGGCTTCTTGGTTGCCGCTGTGTTGCTGCCTATTTATCAGATAAGTACTACTCTGCAAGAATAAGTTTTTAATTTGACAATAATGATAATGGCGGATAAAATGAATATTATAAATAATAAATAAAGGTCGCGCCTTGAGGGCGATTATTTCAAAATAAAAATATGCAAAAAACAAAAGGTTTTACTTTAATTGAATTATTGGTTGTAATTGCCATTATCGGTATTTTATCAGGCCTTATTATCGTTTCGATGAGTGGTGCTCAGAATGCAGCTAAGGATGCAAGAATTAAATCAGCCATGGACCAAATGAGATCAACAGCCGAAGTTTTTAAATTAAACTATAATTCTTATATTCAAACAGCCGATCTCACTGGAACAGCTTGTCCTAGTTCCGGAAACAATAGTTTCTTATATGGAACAGGGGGAACAGACGGACAATCCTTATGCGCTGACATTACTGGTCAGGGAGGAACAGTGATTATTAATATAAGTGCTAGCACTTCTGCTCCTAAGTATTGTATCCAATCAACATTACCGTCAGGAACGAGCAGCTGGTGTATTGACAGCACTGGAGCAGTTGGAACGACTGCAGGATGTTCATCCACTTTCACTTGCGCCGTTGGAGATTAATTTAATAAGTGTAACGCCCTCCTTTTCTGGGGGTGTTTTCTTTTATCTAATATGATAGAATATACTTAATGTTGGAATTAATATTCATTTTTATATTCGGATTGATTATTGGTAGCTTTCTCAACTGTGCTGTTTGGAGAATGTACAAAGAAGAGAGTTTTCTTTTTGGCAAATCATATTGTCCTTCTTGCCATCATGACTTGGGGTTTTGGGATTTGTTTCCCTTACTCAGTTATCTATTTTTGAAAGGGAGATGCAGATATTGCGGAAATAAAATATCTATTCAGTATCCTTTGGTTGAATTTATAACTGGTCTCTTGTTTGCTTTTGTCTATTATTACTTTGGCCCAGTCAATGTTCTTTTTTCTTTTAACTTTTTCCAAGTTATTTTTTGGTGGATAATGATGTCGTTCTTGATAGCAATTTTCATTTTTGATTTCAAGTACTATATCATTCCCGATGAAACTATTTATCCAGCAATTATTGTTTCCATACTATGGATATTGTATGAATTTTCTTTTGGAGTTATTGGAAGAATGGATATTGCTTATATCATCTTTTCTGCACTCGGATCAGCCCTGTTTTTCTTTTTGATTTGGTTTTTCAGTAAAGGAATGGCTATGGGTTTTGGCGATGTTAAATTGGCGATATTGATCGGCCTTCTTTTGGGCTATCCAAAGATTATTCCAGGACTCTTTTTGGGTTTTCTTTTTGGTGCTATAATAGGTTCAGTATTGATATTATTGAAGAGAAGGGGGTTTAGGTCGGAAATACCTTTTGGGCCCTTCCTATTGGCTGGATTATTTGTTTCGCTTTTCTGGGGGGAGAGAATAATAAATTGGTACCTGTCTTTAATATGAAAAATCAAAAAGCATTTACCATGATTGAATTATTGATAACTATGGGAGTGATTGCTCTTTTCACCTCTCTCTTTTTCGTTGATTATGGTGCAGGCAGCAACTCTTTAGCATTGGAAAGGGTTGTAAAAAAAACAGCTCAAGATTTGAGAAAAACTCAAGAGATGGCAATGAGTGCTACGATTGGAGAGACGAACACTAATGGTTATGGAATATATTTTGACAAAACATCTGGCAATGAAAAAAAATATATTATCTATACCAATACCAATTCTAATATGTATTACGAATCGGGAACCGATACGATAAAAGAGACAGTAAATATGGAAACTGGTGTTAAAATTTGCAGTATTTCGATAAGCGATGGAACTTCAACTAGCCTTAACAATGTTAGTATTTCCTTTCAGCCGCCTGATCCCATTAATTATATTAATAGTTATTATTCAGGGTACGAAGCTTTCATTGTTTTTTGTACTGACGATGAAGATGCTACAACTAAGATAGTTAAGATTAATAATGTTGGAAGAATTGAAACAACTAACCAATGATTAATTCAAAAAGCAAATCTTTTACATTATTGGAAATGTTGATTTCCGTGGCCATAATAGTCATTGGAGCTTTAGGTGTTTTTTCGGCCGTAGCTAAATACACAACATTAACCCAAAGAGAAAGAAACAGCTTGGTCGCAGCCTACCTCTGCCAAGAGGGGATTGAAACAGTTAAGAATGTCAGAGATACTAATTGGATTGAAGGTGCTGCTAGCTGGAAAGACGGATTAACTATTTGTTCTTCGGGGTGCCAAGTTGATTTTAATGATAGCTTTTTTTCTGCATATTCAAGTACAGATTATTTATCAATAGACAGCTCTACAGGACTATATCAATATAAGTCATCTCCGACTGCAGCAGAAATTACTTTTTTTAGCAGAAAGATAACAATTATTGAGGTTGGGGATGATGAGTTGGATATTCAAGTTGATGTTTTTTGGCCCAGTCATGTTATGAGTGTTAAAGAAAATATATATAATTGGCGATGATCAAAATAAAGCAAAATTCAAAAGCTTTTACCATGGTCGAAACACTTGTTTCTGTCTGCCTTTTTGGTTTTATTTCTGTGGTTTTGATTAATGTCTTTATTGCCTCCATAAATAGCCAGACTAGAATTTTACAAAATCAAGAATTGATGGACCAATCAACTTATGCTTTGGAATATATGGCAAAATCTGTAAGGATGGCTCAAAAAGATGTTGACGGGTTTTGTACTGGAACAATCAATGCCAACTATACCGTATCAACTAATTCTATAACTTTTCTTGCCTATGATACAAAAGAGGCAGCATATCGTTGTCGCCAGTTTTTCTTGGGAAGCGGGATTATAAAAGAGATGAGATCGACAACCGCCAGTGCGGATGATTTTGCAGCAGCTCAAGATATAACTTCTTCAAAGGTAGCTGTTACAGATTTGACATTTGCTGTCACTGGAAACGTTGTTGGGGACACGGTTCAGCCTAAGGTTACAATGATGATTGAAATGGTGAGCGGAACTGCTTCGAGTTCTCCAACTATTACTATTCAGACGAGTGTTTCAAAAAGAGAATTAGATATTTAATTATATGATTAGAGAGAATCAAAAAGGAATTTCAATATATTTAACAATAGTAATGATGTCGGTTCTTTTAGCTATTGTTTTAGGGTTAGCTACGGTTATTATTGGCGGTTCAAAAATGTCTAGAAATTTAAATTATTCGGTTAAGGCTTTTCATGCGGCCGACACTGGAATAGAAAAAGCTTTGTATAATATCAAGACTAGTGCTGGAACGTGCGATGACTCTTCTTCTGATGGAAGCTTTGATACTGATTATAGCTATGATGTTACCATGACTAATAGTGGCGGAGATTGTTCTAATGTCGGAACCTCAATCACGTCTTCAGGGCAGTATTTGACTGTTAAAAGAAAAATAGAAGTTTCATTCTAATATGAAAAAAGAAGAAGCTAAAAAGAGAATTGAGAAGTTGAAAAAACTAGTCAATCATTATAGGTATCTCTATCATGTCTTGGATAAAGAAGAAATATCTGATTCAGCTCATGACTCATTAAAAAATGAGCTTTTTGAACTGGAAATGCAATTTCCTGATTTAATAACTCCTGATTCTCCGACCCAAAGAGTGGGCGGAAAGCCTCTTGATGTTTTTGAAAAAGTGGAAAGAGAAAAGAAGATGTTGTCTTTTAATGACGCTTTTTCAAGAGAAGACATGGATAACTGGGAGAATAGGAATAAAAAACTTTTAAGTAAAAAAGATGTTGTTGAGTATTATTGCGAGCCGAAGCTGGATGGCTTGGCAATAGAGCTTTCTTATACTAACGGAAGCTTAACAGTCGGTTCGACTAGGGGAGATGGAAAAGTGGGAGAGAATGTAACACAGAATATTAAAACGATAGAACCGATTCCCTTGAAGATGAGAGATGAAAAAGATGTTGTTGAAGAATTGAAAAAAGAGAAGCTTTTAGACGTTGCCGAAGCTGTGGAAAAGAAAGGATTCAAAGAAGTTATTGTCAGAGGAGAAGCCATTATCACCAAGAAGGAGTTTACCAAAACAAACAAACAGAGAGAAAGGGAGGGATTGGCTTTGTATGCTAATCCGAGGAATTTAGCTGCTGGATCAATCAGACAGCTTGATTCTAAGATTACAGCTTCAAGAAATCTTGATGCTGATGTGTATTCATTAGTTTCCGATTTCAATCAAAAGACTCATGAAGAGGAGCATAAGATTCTTAAGGCTTTAGGATTTAAAACTAATAATAAATATAATCGTTTATGCAAGAACATGGATGAGGTTTTCGAATTTTATGCTTATTGGCAGAAGAATCGAGAAAAACTTCCCTATGAAATCGATGGATTGGTTGTTTCGATAAACAGCAATAGTATTTTTGGCAAACTGGGAGTAGTAGGCAAGGCTCCTCGCGGGGCTATCGCTTTGAAATTTCCCCTCAAGCAATCAACTACAATTGTTGAAGATGTTAAAATACAAGTTGGAAGAACTGGAGCAATGACGCCGGTAGCGATTTTAAAACCAGTAGAAATTAATGGAGTTATTGTCAGCCGAGCCACTTTGCACAACGATCAAGAAATTGAAAGATTGGGTTTGAGAATAGGCGATACTGTGGTAGTTGGACGAGCTGGAGACGTTATCCCTGAAGTGATAAAGGCTTTTCCTGAATTAAGAAACGGAAAGGAAAAGAAATTTAAGATGCCAGAAAGGTGTCCATCTTGCAATACTAAATTGGTGAGACAGGAGAAGGAGGTGGTTTGGAGATGCCCCAATTCTAATTGTTTTAGCAGAAAACTGCGCTGGTTCGGACATTTTGTTTCCAGGGGAGCTTTCGATATTAACGGATTGGGCCCGAAGATAGTGGAAAAGTTCGTTGAAGAAGGATTGCTTTCCGATCCTTCTGATTTATTTGATTTAAAAGAGGGAGATATTCTTCCTTTAGAAAGATTTGCTGATAAGTCAGCTAAGAAGATTGTCGATAATATCCAAAAGAAAAAAGTAATTCCTTTTTCAAGGTTTATCTATTCTTTAGGCATTAGAAATGTTGGATTGAAAACATCAAGCGATTTGTCTAAGAAATTTAAAACGATAGGCGATATATCAAAAGCTAACGCAGAAGAATTAGAAAATATCTCTGATGTCGGTCCGATTGTAGCTCAATCAATTGTTGAATGGTTTAAAGAAAAAGATAATATTAGATTTTTGCAAAAACTAGAAGAGAGGGGAGTCAGGTACTTTTTAGAAAAAACAGGAAACAAATTATCAGGCAAGAAGTTTGTTATAACTGGAAGTTTGGAAAAGATGAGCAGGGAACTAGCCAAAGAGAAAATACTTTCTTTAGGCGGAGATGTTTCTGATGCTGTTTCTTCTAATACAGATTATTTGGTTTCAGGAGATAATCCTGGTTCTAAGCTAGAAAAAGCCGAAGCATTAGGAGTTAAAATAATCAAAGAAGAGGAGTTTTTAAAGATTATAGGGTAATGTCTATTTTAAGCCACATTAAGAAAATGGATTGGGTTCTGATAATCGCATCGGTTATCTTAGTTGCTTTTGGATTGGTTGCAATATACAGCGCTTCTTTGAGGGGAGGTGATTTTTCCAATTTGTACAAGCAGTTGGGATTTTTTGGCCTAAGCCTTATTTTAATGTTTTTAGTCAGCCTTGTTGATAATAGGACAATCAGGGAAAATCCAGCGATTATTCTTACACTATATTTCCTATGCGTTTTGGCTTTAATCGGTGTTTTCTTTTTTGCTCCAGAAATAAGGGGAATTAAATCATGGTATGATATAGGAGGATTTTCTTTCAATCCGATTGAGCCGACTAAGATAATCCTAATTTTGGTTTTAGCTAAGTATTTCAGCAAAAGGCACGTTGAGTTGTATAGGATAAGGCATATAGTTTTATCTGGCATTTATGCTTTAATTCCAGCTGTCTTAATCTTCCTTCAGCCTGAGTTTGGTTCAGTTATGATTATAGGAGCTATCTGGATAGGCATACTTTTAGTTTCAGGAATAAGGATTAGGGATTTTCTTCTATTGTGTTTAGTTTTTGCGATAGTTTTTTCTTTGAGCTGGACATTTATTCTTAAAGACTATCAGAAGAATAGAATTTTTAATTTTGTTGCCCCTACATCTAGCGATCCCTTGGGCGAAGGCTGGAGCCAGAATCAAGCGTTGATTAGTATCGGTTCCGGCGGACTTTTAGGAAAAGGAATCGGGCAAGGTTCTCAAACGCAGTACGGGTTTTTACCTGAACCGCAAACAGATTTTATTTTTTCGGTAATAGGCGAGGAGATGGGATTGGTTGGTACGACGGCATTATTAGCTCTTTTTACAATATTATTTTGGCGGATATTAAAAATAGCTTTGAATGCCAATTCTAATTTTTCAAGATTGTTCGCTACTGGTTTAGCTTTTTCCATATTTTTGCAAATGACAATCAATATCGGTATGAATTTAGGATTATTGCCAGTAATAGGAATTCCTCTGCCATTGGTCAGCTATGGAGGAAGCAATTTGATGTTTACTTTCATCGCTTTGGGAATATTGCAGAATATGAAGGTGACAGAATCTTAAAAGTTTAGTATAATAATATTATAAAAAATAAATTTAAAAATATGAATCAATTATTTAAGAAAGCTTTTACCTTGATTGAGTTGCTGGTAGTTATCGCTATCATCGGAATTCTTTCAGGATTAATAGTTGTTTCAATGAGCGGAGTAACCAAGAAGGCAACTATTGCAAAAGCTCAAGTATTTTCTAATTCTTTAAGGAATGCTTTGATGCTTAATTTAGTTTCCGAATGGAAATTTGAAGAAGGTTCTGGCACTGTAGCTAATGATACTTGGAAGGGAACTGCTAATGGAACCATTACTGGAGCAACTTATTCAGCGACAGCATCATGTCTTTATGGTGGTTGTTTGGCTTTCAGTGGAACTGGACAATACGTAACCGTTTCTCATGCTGTTGTTCCTGTCTTTACAACAAAATTAACTGTAATGAGCTGGGTGAAAGGAGTTGCGCAAGCTAATGGCACAGTGATATCGCAATGGGATGATAACGGTAAAAGATCTTGGATAATGAATTCATCGAATGGTTTGTTGAGAGTGGGTTTATCTTCTGATGGGGGAGCTACTAATTACAAAAGCTATGTTACGTCTTCAGTAATCGGTTTTGATAACGATTGGCATTTTATAGGTTTTTCATACGACACAGGAACATTATCTTTATATGTTGATGGTGTTGTTGCTGATGTGACATTGGTTGCTGACGGGACCTGTAATTCATTATTTGATTCAGATGCCAATTTAACTATCGGATGCGCCTTATCATCAGGATCTGAAACAAACCTTTTTGTAGGAAACATCGATGATACTAGGTTGTACAACGACTCAGTTCCTACCTCTCAAATCAAGGAAATGTATTATTCTGGTTTAAATAATCTATTGGCTAATGGAAGTATAGGTATCGATGAATACAAGGACAGAATGGGGGAGTTGGCTATCAAACCTTGACAATCTTATGATTTATTGATAGGATACATTTAATTTGCAAGATAAACACTTGTTACTTTGATTTCATTACAAACATCAAGACATTAATTGCTTTTCTTTAACCCGACACAAAAAATAATTTAGGGTATTTTTTTGTTTGAATGCCGAAATTTTTAGTCTTTAAACATAATTAAAATATGAAAATCAAAACAAAAAGCTTTGCAAAAAGCAAAATATCATATCCCTTGCCCAGCTTAATTTTTATGCAGCAAGAGAGTGGTAGACAATTTTGGGAAGAGGAGTTGAAGGACCTTTTCGCAGAGGTGTCTCCCATTAAAGACTATACAGGCAAGGAATTTGAGCTACACTTCCTTGACTACAAGCTCGGCAAGACTAATTATCCTACTGGATTTGATGCCAGAGAGAATAATGATTCTTTCGTTGCTCCCCTAAGAGTGACTGTTAAGCTAACCAATTTAAAGACTAAGAGAAGCCAAGATCAAGAAATATTCTTTGGAAATTTTCCTTTATTAACCAATAGAGGAACTTTCATTTTGAACGGAGTTGAGAGAGTTGTTATTTCTCAATTGATTCGTTCTCCTGGAGTTTTCTTCCCTTTGAATGTTAATAGGGGAAAGAGATGCTTCGCTGCCAAGATTATTCCTAATAGAGGATCATGGCTTGAATTCGAAACTGAGGCTACTGGAGTTTTGACTGTTAAGATTGACAGAAAGAGAAAGGTTCCAGCTACAACCCTATTAAAAGCTTTAGGTGGATTTAATGATGACGACATTAGAAACATGTTTGTCGGTTTTGATAATGGAGAAGTCAGCTTTATTGAAGAAACGCTAAAGAAAGATTTAGCTCACAACCAGGAAGAAGCTTTATTGGAGATATATCAGAGATTGAGGTCTGGAGAAATGGTCAATCCTGATTCAGCCAGAGAGCTTATCTTCAACATGTTCTTTAATTTTGAAAGATACGATTTATCTAAAGTTGGAAGATGGAAGATGTGGTCAAGAATGCCTGAACTAAAGCCTAAGAAAGACAGGGAGATTACCAAGGAAGACAGAGTTCTATCAGTCAACGACTTAACAGCGATAATGAAAGAAATTATTCGAATGAATAATGACCCTATGGCTGTAGCTGATATGATTGATCATTTGGGAAACAGAAGGGTAAGGACTATTTCCGAATTACTTTCTAATAAATTGAGAGTCGGTATTGCTAGAATGTCGAGAATCATCAAGGACAGGATGTCGACTTTGGATTATGAAAATTTAGCGCCAGCCCAATTGATTAACCCCAGGCCTTTTACCGCCCAGGTTACCCAATTCTTTACCGCCAGCCAATTCTCTCAATTCATGGATAATACTAATCCTTTATCAGAATTGGAGCACAAAAGAAGATTGACCGCTACCGGCCCTGGAGGCTTGACCAGAGAAAGAGCTGGTTTCGATGTAAGAGACGTACAGCCTTCTCACTACGGAAGAATTTGTCCTATTCAGACTCCTGAAGGTCCGAACGTAGGTTTGGTTACCCACTTATCCTTATACGCTAGATTGAATCCTTATGGTTTCATTGATACCCCCTATTACAAGGTTATCAATCAGAAAGTAACCAACGAAATTTATTACATGGATGCCAATGAAGAAGAGAGATATAATATCGCTCCTGGCTCTATTGTTTTAGATGAAGATAGGAATATTTTAAATGACAGAGTTGAAGCAAGAATTAAAGGCGAGCCTGGAGAAATTGAAAAAGAGAAGATCGACTATGTCGATGTTTCTCCCCAGCAATTTATTTCTGTTGCTACCGGATTGATTCCTTTCTTGCAAAATGATGATGCTAACAGAGCCCAGATGGGATCGAATATGCAGAGGCAAGCTGTTCCTTTAGTTAATCCAGAAGCTCCTTTAGTAGGAACAGGGTTGGAAGCTATGGCGGCCAGAGATTCAGGGCAATTGGTTCCTTCTGAAGAGGCAGGAAAAGTTGTTAAAGTTGATGCTAAAATTGTTGAAGTCAAGGGAACAGCATCAGGAAAAACAATTTCATATCCTGTTAGAATTTTTGACAGGACTAACCAATATTCATGTTTCCACCAGAGGCCTATTGTTAATAAAGGAGACATTGTTAAGAAGGGCGACAGCTTGATTGAAGGAGGATCTATTGATAAAGAAAGATTGGCTTTGGGAAGAAATCTTCTTGTTGCCTTTATTTCATGGAGAGGAAATACTTTTGAAGATGCTATCGTTTTGTCAGATAGAATGGTTAAAGAAGATGTGTTTACCTCGGTGCATATTGAAGACTTTTTCTGCGATGTCAGAGAAACTAAACTTGGACCAGAGCTGACTACTTCAGATATTCCTAACGTTGGAGAAGATAAATTGAAAGACTTGGACGAAGATGGAATTGTCAGAATCGGAGCCGAGGTCGGACCGAACGATATTTTAGTTGGAAAGATTTCACCCAAAGGTGAAGCCGATTTATCCGCTGAAGAAAGATTATTAAGAGCCATTTTTGGAGAAAAAGCTAAAGAGGTGAAAGACACTTCTTTAAGACTAGAGCATGGCAAGAGAGGAAGAGTAACTGATGTTAAGGTGTTCAACAGAGCCGATGGTGTTGTTTTGGAACCAGGAGTCATCAAGAGAGTCAGAGTTAGAATTTCTGAGGTAAGAAAGATTCAGGTTGGTGATAAGCTAGCTGGAAGACATGGAAACAAAGGTATTATCGCTAAGATTTTGCCAGCCGAAGAAATGCCTTTCTTGGAAGATGGAACTACTGTTGATATCGTCTTGAATCCGCTATCAGTTGCTTCGAGAATGAACTTGGGCCAGATTTTGGAAACCCATCTTGGTTTAGCTGTTAAGAAATTAGGATACTTAGCTGAGACTCCTTCATTGTCTGGAGCTACAGAAAAAGACATTAAGGAAGAATTAAAAGCGGCTGGATATCCTGAAGATGGAAAATTGAAGCTAGTTGATCCAGAGACTGGAGAATTCTTCCCTGAGAAGATTACCGTCGGATATATCTATATGATTAAATTGGCGCACATGGTTGAAGACAAGATTCACATGCGTTCAATCGGACCATACTCGCTAATCACTCAGCAGCCTTTAGGAGGAAAAGCTCAGTTTGGAGGACAAAGGTTCGGTGAAATGGAAGTTTGGGCATTGGAAGGATATGGAGCAGCCTACACTCTGCAGGAAATGCTAACTATCAAGTCTGATGATGTTGCTGGCCGTGCCGCCACCTATGAATCGATATTGAAGGGAGAAAAGATTAAGAGTCCGAATATTCCGGCGTCGTTTAATCTTTTATTAGCAGAGTTGAAGGCCCTTTCCTTGAATGTGATTATCAAGGGAAAGACTGAGGAAGAAGACTAATTAAATATACAAAAATATGTTTGTCTCCAATTTAGAATCGATAAAAATCAAATTGGCTTCTCCTCAAGAGATACTTAACTGGTCAAACGGGGAAGTAACGAAGCCTGAAACTATTAACTACAGAACACAAAGGCCGGAAAAAGACGGCTTGTTCTGCGAGAAGATTTTCGGACCTACTAAGGACTACGAATGTTATTGCGGAAAATACAAAAGAATCAGATATAAGGGAATTGTCTGCGACCGTTGCGGAGTTGAAGTAACTAAGTCATCGGTCAGAAGAGAAAGGATGGGCCACATCAAGCTGGCCACTCCTGTTTCTCATATCTGGTTTTTAAAAGGAATTCCTTCAAGATTAGGAATGGTCTTGGGCTTGCCCTTGCACAAGATGGAAGAAGTTGTCTATTTTGTTTCATATATCATCACTAAGGTTGACGAAGATTTGAAAGCTAAAGTTTTAGAAGACATAGATGAAGAATTCAAGACTAAGACTAAGGAGATAAAGGGAAGCAAGGAAACTGAAAAGTTCCAAGCTAATGCTTTAGACGATTTAAAAAAAGCTAAAGACAAAGCTAAGCAGGAAGTTGCTTCTATCAAACCTTTAGAGATTTTCAATGAATTAGACTATCATCGATTATCTTTGAAATACGGCGAAATATTCGAAGCTGGAACAGGAGCTGAAACTTTGAAAGATCTATTTGTTAAAGTTGATTTAGATAAGGGAATCGAAAAGATAAAACAGCAGTTGGAAGACAAGAAATCAACCGAAGAAAAAAAGATTATCTTGAGAAGGTTAAAGCTTTTCAGAGACATGAAGCATGCTGGAGTCAGGCCTGAATGGATGTTTACCGAAGTTCTTCCAGTTTTGCCCCCGGACTTAAGGCCGATGGTTCAGCTGGATGGAGGAAGATATGCTTCTTCCGATTTGAACGATCTATACAGAAGAGTCATCAACAGAAATAACAGATTGAAATATTTGCTGGAGATTAACGCTCCTGATGTTATCGTCAGAAACGAAAAAAGAATGCTTCAAGAGGCAGTCGATGCTTTGATTGACAACAAGATGAGGAAGAGTACAACAACCCAAGCTTCTACTGGAGGCAGAAGATTGTTGAAGAGTTTGGCTGATATGTTGCAGGGAAAGCAGGGAAGATTCAGACAGAACTTGCTTGGTAAAAGAGTTGACTATTCAGGCAGAAGCGTTATCGTTGTCGGACCTAATTTGAAATTGAATGAGTGCGGTGTTCCCAAGAAGATGGCTTTGGAATTATTCAAACCTTTTGTCATTAAGAAGTTATTGGAAAAGGAAATGGCTTTCAATGTGAGAGGCGCTTCGAGATTGATTGAAGAAGAAACTGATGAAATCTGGGCTGCTTTGGAAGAAGTGGTAAAGGACAAGCTAGTGTTATTAAACAGAGCTCCGACTTTGCACAGGCTTGGAGTCCAGGCTTTCCGCCCAATCTTAATCGAGGGAGAAGCTATTAGATTGCATCCTTTAGTTTGTACTGCTTTTAACGCTGACTTTGATGGAGACCAGATGGCTATTCATGTTCCTTTATCAGAAGAAGCTCAGCAGGAGGCTAGAGAAAGAATGATGTCCTCAGTCAACCTATTAAAGCCTTCAACTGGAGATCCGATCATGGTTCCAACCAAGGATATTGTTTTAGGCTGTTATTATTTAACCAAGATTCTTCCTGGATTAGAAGGAGAGGGCAAGTACTTCAGTTCAAAAGAAGATGCTTTGATTGCCTACAATTCAAAGAAGGTCAATTTGAAGGCACAAATCAAGGTTAGAATGGAGAATGAAGAATTTGTCGAAACAAGCGTTGGCAGAATTATTTTCAACGATGAATTGCCTGAGAATTTTGAATATCAGAATGATATGATGGATTCAAAGACTTTGAAGAAAATGATCAACAAGGTTATCGATATCTATGGCAACAACGCAGTTGAAACATTGGACAATATCAAGCTTCTAGGATTCAAGTATGCTACTAAATCAGGAATTACTTGGGGTATGGATGATTTGAGGGTTCCTGTAGAGAAGCCAGCTTTGATCGCTGAAGCTCAGAAGAAAATCAAGGAAATTGAAAAGTACTATGAGAAAGGTTTGCTTTCAAGAGAAGAGAAAGCCAATCAGGTTATTGAGGTTTGGAAAAAAGTCAAAACAGAAATCGAGAAATTAGTTCCGAAGGCTATTTCTTCTTCCAGTCCGGTATTTTCAATCGTTGATTCTGGTTCTAGAGGTTCTTGGTCCCAGCCAGTGCAGATGGCCGGTATGAAAGGTTTGGTTGCTAACCCGGCTGGACAGATTATTGAGCTAGCCATTAAGAATTCTTTTAAAGAAGGTTTTGATGTGTTGGAGTATTTTATGTCTACTCACGGTGCCAGAAAAGGTACTGCTGATACTGCTCTTAGAACTTCAACTTCAGGATATTTAACAAGAAGATTGGTTGATGTCGGACACGATGTCATTATCAATGAAGAAGATTGCGGAGACAAAGAAGGTTTGATCGTCTACAAGAAAGATGCTAATGAAGTCAATCAAGATTTTGTCCACAAAATATTCAGCAGAATTTCTTTAGAAAAAGTTGAAGATGAAAACGGCGAAGTCATTTTGAAATCAGGTCAGGCAATCGACTTGAAGACTGCTCAGAAAATCAAGGAAATGAAAAATATCGAAAGCTTGAAAGTCAGGTCGCCCTTAGCCTGCAAATGCATGAGAGGAATCTGCCAGAAATGTTATGGTCTCGACTTAGGCTGGAAGGGAATGATTAAAATGGGAGAAGCAGTTGGTGTTATCGCTGCTCAGGCTATTGGTGAGCCTGGAACCCAGCTAACTATGAGAACCTTCCATACTGGAGGTGTGGCTGGAGAAGCTGATATTACTCGAGGTCTTCCCAGAGTTGAAGAAATTTTTGAAAGAAGGCCACCAAAAGGTGAGGCTGAAATGGTAACTAAAGATGGAGAAGTCATCGAAGTTGACGAGAAGAAAGGAATAATCAAAGTGATAACCATTAAAGATGGAAAGAAGAAGGAAGATGATGTTAACGAATACAGAGTTTCTCCTAATGTAGAACTGTTGGTCAAAGAAGGCCAGATGGTTAAGAGGGGAGATGCTATCTGTGCCGGATCGCTCGACATGAAAAAAATCTTTAAGCTTTTGGGAGCCAAGGCAGTCCAAGACTACATCATCAAAGAAATTCAGAGAGTATATGTTTCTCAAGGTGTGTCGATTAACGACAAGCACGTTGAATTGATTGTCAGGCAGATGTTCTCAAGAGTGAAGATAAGAGATGCTGGACAAAGCCGATTCTCAGCCGATGAAGTTATTTCTAAAGCTCGCATGCTCGAAGAAAATGAGATATTAGAAAAAGAAGGTAAGGAGACAATCAAAGCTGACGACTTGTTGCTTGGAATTTCCAAGGTTGCTCTAAACACCGACAGTTTCTTATCCGCCGCTTCCTTCCAAGAAACATCAAGAGTTTTGATCGAAGCATCGTTAAGAGGAGAAGAAGACAAGCTAAGAGGATTGAAAGAGAATGTTATTATCGGCAAGCTTGTTCCAATTGGTACGGGTTTGGGGTATAATAAAGGAGATAAAAAATAATCCTCATAGATACCATGAAAAAAAAGAAGAGAAGTAGCGCCAAAAAAATAAAAAATACCGAAAAGAGAGTTGAAAAGAAAGAAAGAAAAGAAAGGGGAAATGGATTTAGCTTCTCCTTGCCGGAAAAGACTAAAAGGTATTTGTTGTCCGCGCTGTCGTTCCTTCTTGCTGTGGTGTTTGTGTTTTCTTTTTCAGGAAAAGCCGGAGCTATCGGCAATTCGTTGAAAAGCATTTTCGATGCTTTAATCGGAAACGTCATTTATATTATTCCTGTCATCTGTTTAATTTTCGCTATCATTCTTTTGAAAGACGACGAATCTTTCAAGGAACACAAAAATTCCCTGATTATTTCAACCATTCTTCTGGTTTTAAGTTTGAGTGGGATTTTTGCTTTGCTTGAATTAAGAAATGCTCCCGACTTAGTTTCTGAATTCGTCTGGGACAATACTGGCAATGGGGGATGGCTGGGATATGCTTTTGCCTGGCCGCTCTTAAAGGGTTTTGATTATATCGTTACCTTCGCTTTGATGGGAATACTTTTGGCTGTTTCCCTATGGATTATCGCTCAACCTTTCAGGCGTGCGATTGAAGAATATGAAGATGAAGAAGATGAGGAGGTGAAAGTCGAAGTTAAGGAAGAAAAGAAAAAACTTCCGATTTTGACTTTGGAAAAGATAATACCCAAGAGAGAAGAGCCGAAAGTTGAAGAAAAAAAAGAAGACAAGAATTTAAAAACCTTTGAACAGAAAAAACAAGAGAACAAGGAATATAAATATCCTCCTCTTGATTTGCTTTCTAAAAAAGGAGGCGCTCCTGAAGGAGGGGATATTACATATAATTCTTCGGTTATTAAAAGAACGCTTCAGACTTTTGGCATTCCAGTTGAAATGTCAGAGATTAATATTGGACCAACCGTGACTCAATATACTTTGAAACCAGCTGAAGGAATCAAGCTTTCCAAGATTACCACTTTGCAGAATGATTTAGCCTTGGCTTTGGCCAGTCCGACTATTCGTATTGAAGCTCCTATTCCTGGAAGGTCTTTGGTCGGAATTGAGATAGGGAACAAAAAAAGAGCTGTTGTGGGCTTGCGTGAAATTATGGACACAGACGAGTTTAAAGCCTCTCCTGCGCCCCTTTTAATGGCTTTGGGAAAGGATGTAAAGGGTATGCCATCGTTTGCTGACTTGGCTGAAATGCCTCACTTATTAGTTGGTGGAACTACTGGTTCTGGAAAGACTATTTGTTTGAATTCTATTATTTTAAGTTTATTGTACAGGAACAGCCCCGAAGAAATGAAATTAGTTCTAGTCGATCCGAAAAGAGTAGAATTCCCAGTTTATTCCAATCTAGAGCATCTATTATGTCCCGTTATTTATGACGCCAATCAAACTTTGGTGGCTTTGAAATGGCTGGTTGGAGAAATGGAAAGAAGGTTTACCGTTCTAGCTGCCGGACACAGTAGAGATATTGGTTCATATAATGAGAAGCAGGAAAAGAAAGGAGAGCAGAAGCTTCCGTATATAGTTTTAATTATTGATGAATTGGCTGACTTGATGAGCGTCCGCGGAAAAGAGCTTGAGTCATATGTTGTCCGTTTGGCTCAAATGTCTCGTGCTACTGGGATTCATTTGATTCTTGCCACTCAGAGGCCGTCAGTTGAGGTTATTACTGGTTTGATTAAGGCTAACATCACTTCAAGGATTGCTTTGAAGGTAGGTTCGTTAATTGATTCAAGGACTATTCTTGATTCTTCCGGGGCAGAGAAATTGCTGGGAAGAGGAGACATGCTTCTTTTGTCAAAAGAAGTTTCTAAGCCAAGAAGAGTTCAGAGCCCGTATATCTCAGAAACAGAAATCAAAAAGGTGGTTACCTGGATTACCGATTCCAATAATGAAGTTAAAGAAAAAACAGAAGAAGGAGAGCCGTCTCTCATTGAAACTGAGCCAGAGATGGAGGAAAATTCTTTGGTTGGAGAATTGACTAAATCAATGGAAGCTCCTGAAGCTCAAATGGACACCTTCTTCTCTAAAGAAGATCCAATGTATGAGGAAGCAAAGAGAACGGTTATTCAATCAAAGAAGGCATCTACTTCATTACTGCAAAGAAGATTGGGGATAGGATATGCGAGAGCGGCCAGACTGATGGATATTTTAGAAGAAAGGGGAATTGTTGGCCCTCAAGAGGGAGCTAGGCCTAGAGAGGTATATGTTTCTGAAGAATCTCCAAATGAAAATATTAATGAAGGGTAGGAATTTGATTCCTTCTCTTTTTTTGGTATAATAAAAGAAAAAATAAAATATTATTTATGTCCCAAAAATCCTTTACCTTGATAGAGATGCTAATCGTCATAACTATCATCGGAATTCTCTCTGGCTTTGTCTACGTCCAAACAGACAATGCTATTAATTCTGGGAAAGACGCTAAAAGGAAATCAGATGTTGCTCTTTTGGCTTCGGGTATTACTTTGACTAATTCGGAAACGGGAGTTATTCCTGTTAGTTCTTTGTGTGATATTGATAATGGTTGTTCTTCGGCGATTAATGAAGCTTTTGAAAGTCAATTAGGCGATCTTCCTACCGATCCTAATTCTAACACTTATTACAAATATCAATCTGATGGAACTGATTGCACTATTTCAGCCGTTCTTTCCAATGGGACGACCTTCCAGTATTCTTGTGGCGACGATGAGATTACCTCTGGCTCTCCCACCCCTGGCTCCTGCGGTACCAGAGCTAATACCATTACCACTGGATACTCTGCCTCCCAGACTGATTGGACTGCCGATACCACATATTGTTCTTCAGCCAGTCCCATCACCACTCCTTCTTTCCCGGCAACGCCGGGTTCTTCTGTCTCTTGGGTCTGTCCAGGAACATATCTTGGAGGATCTGTTCCTTGTACGGCATACAGAGCAGCCAATGGTTCCTGCGGTTCAGGAACAGCTAACACCTATACTATTCCTACCTCCGGTTTCTGTTCTTCTGGAACAACTTCTTCTGTGTCTGGAAGTGGTCCTTGGACTTGGACTTGTTCAGGAACATATGGCGGAACAACCGCTTCCTGTACAGCCAACAAGAGTATAGATGGAGTCTGCGGATCTTCCAATTCTGCCAATCTATACACTATTCCTACCTCCGGACTTTGTACTGCTGGAACAACTTCTTCTGTGTCTGGTTCCGGTCCCTGGACTTGGACTTGTACCGGGCTATACAGCGGAACAACTGCAACCTGTACCGCTAACAAAAAAGTTGACGGCGTCTGCGGTTCATCAAACGGTTCCTATTTATACTCTGCTCCGACAACTGGTCTCTGTTCAACTGGAACAGCCTCTGCTTCCGGAGCCTGGTCATGGAGCTGTATCGGACAGAACACTGGAGCGACTGTGTCATGTTCAGCTATCCAGAAGATCGACGGCGTCTGCGGATCATCTAATGGCGCTAATCTCTATTCTGCTCCGACAACTGGTCTCTGTTCAACTGGAACAGTCTCTGCTTCCGGAGCCTGGTCATGGACTTGTGCTGGACAGAACACTGGAGCAACTGTATCATGTTCGGCTAATCAATCAGTTAATGGTACTTGTGGAACGGCTAATGGAAAAACGTATACCATGCTTGTGACGTCATATGGTAGCGATACTATTTGTGCTACAGGAACATATAGTACGCCATCTTTTCCAACTCAAAGCAATTCTACCGTTTCTTGGACTTGTGCCGGGATTAGTGGAGGAACTTATGCAACCTGTTCAGCTTCTGTTAAAAAATGTTCTACTGCAGGTGGAACTGTTGCTTCTTGTTCGACCGCAAGTTGTTGTCAATTCGCTGGTTCTTCTTGTCCCAGTGGATGGACTCAGTATGGCAGTTGGAGTACTACCAGCGGATATGATTGGGCCTGTACGATTTATTGGCAAGGGTGTGTAGACCACCCATTCGGACCATTTGGACCAGGCATTATCGCCGGTAGCGTGGGTTCCCATAGTTGGTCAAATAATGGACGTGAATCTGCTTCGGTGCCCACCTCGCCTAATGCTGGATGTACTTCTGCCGGCCTAACACCTACTGGTTGTCCTTCCTACTATTATTCGAACGTAACTCAAGTAGGTTGTTATTAATATTAAATATATGGCTAGAAAAAAAATAGAAGAAAAACAAAAAATAAACCTAGAAGAAGCTCTTTCTGAAATTAAGGAGAAGTTTGGCGAAGGAGCGATAATGAAATTGAAAGATGCTCAGAAGGCTAATGTCGATACTGTTCCCACTGGATCGTTCTCTTTAGATTTAGCTTTGGGGGTAATGGGAGTTCCTCGAGGAAGAATTGTTGAGATATATGGAGGAGAAAGTACTGGCAAGACAACGCTGTCTTTAGGTATTTTAGCTGAAGCCCAGAAGACTGGAGGAGTTTGTGCCTTTATCGATGCTGAGCATGCTTTAGATCCCGATTATGCTAAAAGAATCGGAGTCAATACGGATGAATTATTAATCTCTCAGCCTGATTCAGCCGAGCAAGGGCTGCAGATAGTTGAGAGTTTGGTTAGATCGGGAGAAGTTGACATTATCGTTGTTGATTCAGTGGCAGCCCTAGTCCCCAAGGCCGAGGTAGCCGGAGAAATGGGGGAGATGCAGATCGGATTGCAGGCAAGATTAATGTCTCAAGCTTTGAGAAAGCTTTCAGGGATAGTTTCCAAAACTAAAACAATTATTATTTTTATAAACCAGACTAGAATGAAGATCGGGATTATCTTTGGTAATCCAGAAACAACCCCTGGTGGTCTAGCTTTAAAATTCTATAGCTCTGTTAGAATAGAATTAAGAAGAATCGCTCAGATTAAAGTTGGAGAGGCGATAGTCGGGAACAGAATTAAGGCAAAAGTGGTTAAGAACAAAGTAGCGGCTCCTTTCAAGACAGCCGAATTCGATATTTATTATAATGAAGGTATTTCTAAAGTTGCTGAGATT
>JBAQMJ010000044.1:0-14628 GCA_049302695.1 Minisyncoccales bacterium | reverse complement strand
CTGTAACAGAATAAAGAGATCCTGTTGCAAAAATAATCCCTATACAGTTATAGAAAAAGGCCCAAAAAAGGTTTTGTTTTATTTTATTAAAAACTCCCCTGCTCAAATTTATCACATTAATAATACTGTCCAGATTATCATTGATTAAGATTATGTCTCCTGTCTCTATAGCTATATCTGTTCCGGAACCAAGAACAATACCGACATCAGATTGAGCCAAGGCTGGGGCATCATTTATTCCATCACCAACCATGCAAACAATTTTACCATCTTCTTGCAGCTTTTTTATCCTTTCTGCTTTTTCGTGAGGTAAAACTTCAGCTAAAAATCCGCTAATTCCTAATTTCTTAGATACGGATTCAGCCACTCTTTTATTATCACCGGTTATCATTATTACCTCCTTGCCTAATTTTTTTAATTTATCAACAACTTCGAAAGAATTTTCTTTTAAAGAATCTGATACGGAGAATATGCCTGAAGTTATTCCATCAATAGATAATATCATGACTGTATTGCCACTCTCTTCAAGCCTAACAATATCTTTATTAAAAAAAGATATATCTATATTGTTTTTCAACATCAATCTCTGATTTCCCAATAAAATAAATTTATTATCAACGATTGCTGAAATACCTCCTCCAGGAATTGCTTCAAATTTATCGGCTTTAATTAATTCCACTCCATCTTCTTTAGCCTTACTCATAATTGCTTCAGCTAAAGGATGTTCTGAATTCTTTTCCGCCGAAGCAGTCAATTGCAAAACCTGTTTTTCTTTTCCATCAAGTGAAATTATTTCATTAATCTTCGGCTTGCCTTCGGTCAACGTTCCTGTTTTATCAAAAACTATAACATTGGCTTTATTGGCTAATTCAAGAGCTTTTCCATTTTTAACCAAGATTCCTCTTTCTGCTCCCATTCCAGTTCCAACCATTATGGCGGTAGGAATTGCCAGTCCGAGGGTGCAGGGACAAGAAATAATAATGACTGCGATGAAAACAGTTAAAGAAAAGCTTAATGATTCTCCTATTAATAGAAACCAAACAAGAAATGATAAAAGAGCTATAGAAAAAATAGTGGGAATGAAATAAAAAGAAACCTTATCAGCAAGAAGCTGAATCGGAGCTTTTGAATTAAGGGCACCCTCAACAGTTTTAATTATTTTAGAAATAGTTGTTTCTGAGCCAACTCTTGAAACTTTGACGACAAGAACTCCCGTTTTATTCAACGTAGCCCCAACGACTGAATCTCCCAAGGTTTTCTCAACAAGATTACTTTCTCCGGTGATAGCCTTTTCGTCAACGGCGGAAAATCCTTCGATAACAATACCATCAACTGGAATTATTTCTCCAGGCTTAATCAAAACAATGTCTCCAATCTTAATATCTTCGACTAAAACCATTTTCTCTATGTTATTTAAGATCAATAAAGCTTCTTTTGGTTTCAAATTAATAAGCTTTCTTAAAGAATCACTAGTCTTTCCTTTAGCCATACCCTCCAAGTATTTACCTAAAGAAACAAAAATCAATATCATTACCGCACTTTCAAAATATACTGATTGAGTTATATTTTTAAACAAAACAACTGAAAGAAAAATAAAAATACTGTATCCATATGCAGCGACAGTTCCTATTTCTATTAATGAATCCATATTGGGATTTCTCTTTATCAAATTCTTCAATCCAGTCATATAGAGGTCTTTATTAATTATCATTATCACCGTAGCTATAACAAATTGAATAACTGCGCTAGTGAAGAATGATAAATTAAACAACGAAAGATTAAAAAGTCCGTTTACGGCCATAACAATAACTGGCATACCTAGAATTAGCGTAGCAAAAAATCTATTCCTCAATCCTCTTATTTCTTTATCGACTGAAGAAAAAATATCGCTACTCTCTTCGATTGTGTATCCTAGATCTTTTATTCTTGATAAAATCTCTTCCAATCTCACCTCTTCAGAATTAAAACTTATAAAAGCTTTTCTAGTTGCAAAATTAATTGAAATAGAAGAAACGCCCTTCATTGAAGAAACTGCTTTTTCTATCTTTTGTATGCAAGAAGTGCAATCTATTTTACCTATTTTTATTTCTCTTGAGGCCATAATACTTTAGCTTTAAAATTATTAAATATGCTTAATGATGTTATCTCATTCTCAGAAACCAAAGATGGATCATAATAAACTTTGAATATATTGGGATTATCGTATTTAGCAAGTGTCACCCCAGAAATTTTTCTAAGCTCATCTGTAATCAAGGGGGCATGTCCTGGACACGGAATGTCCACGCTTAACTCAATAAAACTCATTTTACTCAAAGAAGCTTCGTCAATGCTTCCCGAATTAATATTCGCCATAGACGGAAAAACATAAAAAAAGAATAAAAAATTAACAGCGATTATCGTTCCAAAAAGGATAGATAAATATTTCCAATTTTTCTTAACTCCTTCTAAAGAATTATCATTTTTTCTCTTTAAATAAAGAAATGATGATAGTCCGGCAAAAACTAAAGAGGCAATAAAAATTATTAAAAAGAAGTTTCTGTTAGCAAGAAAACCCTTGATAAAAACCATGCCTGCCATAGAACCAATCAAGGAAAAAATTATAAACAAAATGCAAAAAGTATGCGGTATAATTGCATAAATAATCCCTTCCCTTAATCCATTGTTTCTTTTTGTTGCTGGCTCACAGCAACTGTTCTTTTCTTTTTCTTCCATGTTATTTATTGTATATTTTAATTACCTTCAAAATCTCCTCTATCATCTCTTCTTTTTTATTTTCATTACTAGTTTTCATCGCAGACTTAAAACAGGTGTGAAGATGATTTTCCATCAACATTTGATGAGCCGACTTTAAAAGGCCTATAACGGCCAAGTTCTGCTGCATAATGCTTATACAGTAGTCCCCTTCTTCCATCATTTTTATAATTTTAGAAATAGAACTTTGAGCTTTCTTAAAATTAACCAATGTTTTTTCTTTTTGATTAGTCATATATTTTTAAATTATTATTATACCTGTACCCCAGGTATAGGTATGATATACTTATGACAAATTATTGTCAAATAAAAAAGCGCCCTCATTGAGGACGCCTCCTTAATAACTATATCTTTAACACTTCAACTAACTGCTTTATCATTGCGACCACTACTGGAGCAGCTTGCAAGCTAATACATTGGACTCCGTCATCGTCAGCAACAATCCAAGGCTCTTCAATTGTTTTCACTTCTCCATTCTCTTGAACAAAAGTGTATCCGGGAGTCATTTCATATTCATCAACATAGTCTCGAGCAACATCAACTGGAATAGCGTTTCTTAACTTAACCTTAGGAATTCCATATAGAGTATCTGCTTTCTTTAATATCTCTTCATCCATCATCAATCTTTCTTTAATGGGCTCAATTCCTTTTTCATCTCCTTCCTTCATCACCATTTTCCCACCATCACAACCAGCTTCATCGCAGATTAAATAAAACTCTTTAGTTGTTTCATCATATCCAATCTTAGAAGTTGGTAATAACTTCAAACTTCTTGAAGCATTACACTTTGGACAAATTCTTCTCCATTTAATTCTTTCATTGATGATATTCATAGGAACATCGATCATAATAAAGATATCTGGATCGTCTCTGTAATCGACCAAATCTCTAAAGAATAAAGAAAAGCTAACTTGGTCCATATTCCTCGGAAAACCATCCAACAAAATAACCTTTCCGTGTCTTTTGGCAATCTCTCTTTTCACTAAAGCTAAAACAAATTCATCAGGAAGAAGAGTTTTAGTATCTCTGCTTTCCATGCTTTTAACTAAATCTTCTAAAGGATAAAATCCTCTGTAGTTCTTTTCCAAAAATTCAACTAATTCTTTTTTCTTCTCTGGGTCTTGAATCTCCAAATCAAGAGCTCTAACCATGTCTCCCACAGACAAGTGAGCAATTTTATCAGCTCCTAAAACTTCAGCCAACATTTTAGAATAAGTTCCCTTTCCTGAGTTCTTTTTGCCTAGCAGATAAGCAATGAAAGTATTAGTCTTTAAATATTCTCTCAATTTCTCAATTTCTGGTCCGCATTTCAATTTGAAATACTCTTCTCTCTCTTTGGGATCAGACAGATTAAACTTCCTATCTCCTCCCATTTTAGTTTTAAAAATTGGAAAATCCATATGTTTTATTTACTAGTTATTATTTTATAATTTGTTCCATCGGAAACTATTTTTATGTTTCCGTTAATGTCATTCCTTAATACTTTAATACCAGAATTTAGAAGGCGTGTCAAAACTTCTTCTGTCGGATGGCCATATGAATTTTTACCAACCTGAATGACAGCCATCAAAGGAGTGGCCTTGTTTAAAAAATATTCTGAAGTTGAGTATTTTGAACCATGATGAGCCACTTTCAAAATATCTATGTCTACATCGTTAAGCAGCTTTTCTTTCTTTGAAGATATGTCTCCTGCAAAAAGAAAGGGGCTATCTTTATATGATAGCTTGGCAACAACAGCAGTATCGTTGCTTTCTTTGAATTCTTTTCCCTTCAATGATTCTTCTGGAGAAATTATTTCCATTACAACATCATTCATAATAACCATATCTCCCTTGTTAGCGTAATAAATATTAGCCCCTTCTTCAGAAATCATCCTTTTCCATATTTCAAACTTTTCCCCCTCTTTTTCTATACCTGTCCATAAAATATTATCAACTTTATAATTTTCTAAAACAGAAAGCAATCCAGTCATGTGGTCGCTTTCTGGATGGCTTAGAATAATTAAATCTATCTCTTTGTCCCAAAAAGGCATTTCTCTAGATAGTCCTTCAAGAACTTTTGAATAGCTCGGGCCTCCATCAATTAAAACTTGATAATCATCAGGAGTTTCTATAAAAATAGAGTCGCCTTGCCCGACATCAAAAAAACTCACCTCAAGGTGAGTCGGAGCAGACAAAAATAAAAAGAAAGAGAAAGCTATGACATTAAAAAACGACAAGATAAAAAGTGTGGCAACAGATTTCTTCATTTTTTATCAAGCTTTTCGTTTAATTCCTTAATCAAACCAGTAGCATCTATTTCATACATTTCACAAATGCTTCCTAAATCAAGATTTTCCATTTCCATTCTAGCGAAAGGACAGGAAATACAAGGAAATTCATACTTTTCCAATATCTTCGCAACCTTCTTTTCGTCTATTATTCTAGACAATTTTGTTTTTTTAGTTATCTTCATGTTCGTGGTCGTGTAAACTTTCTCTCTTCATAATTATTTGATGTCTTTCTTCAACGTCTTTAGGAATCTTAACTTTCTTTTTTGAATAGTAATCGTAAACAGCTTCCGACAAAGCATCAATAGCTAAAACTGAACAATGCAACTTTATCGGCGGCAATTCCCCTAAAACTTTAACAATATCTTCTTTCTTAACCTTCAATGCTTGCTCAATAGTCTTGCCCTTAATCAAATCTGTTACAACGCTACTGGTAGCAATGGCTGCCACGCAACCGAAAGTCTCGAACTTAACGTCTTTAATTATTTCCTTCTTGTCTTTCTCTGTTATTTTAATATAAAGCCACATTTCATCTCCACATATCATATTGCCAACCTTGCCTAATCCGTCATAATTCTTAATCTTTCCGTAATTGTGAGGATTATTGAAATGCTTTATAACTTCTTTTGAATAAAAACTTTTAACCATGTATTTTGTGAGGCGAAATCCTCCTCAATTTATTTATTATTCCTGGCAAAACCTTTATTAAATAATCAATATCTTTTTCCGTTGTCCATCTTCCCATACTTATCCTCAAAGAACCATGAGCTTCTTCGTGCTTCAATCCCATAGCCATTAAAACATGCGAGGGCTCCAATTTAGGAGAAGAACAAGCTGAAGCTGTAGAAACTGCTATCCCTAAAGAATCTAGTTGGAAGAGAATCGATTCTCCTTCAACAAAAGAAAATCTTATATTCACATTGTTGGGTAATCTCTTTTTGGAATGGCCGTTAAGATATGAATCAGGAATTTCTTTTAAAAGAGTCTTGATTATCTTGTCTCTTAATCCGATTAGTCTCTTGCTCTCTTCGCTCATCTCTGAAAGACAGATTTCTACTGCCTTACCGAATCCAACAGCCAAGGCAACATTGCTAGTTGAAGATCTCTTTCCAAACTCTTGGCCACCTCCATGCAAAAGAGGATCAATCTTGGTTCCTTTTTTGATGAATAAACAAGCAATTCCTTTCGGACCATACATCTTTTGTGAAGATGCTGTCAATAAATCAACGTTTAGCTTTTTAACATCAAGGGGAACTTTGCCAAAACTCTGAGCGGCATCAGTGTGGAAATATACATTCTTTTCATGGCAAATCTTCCCTATTTCCGCAATCGGTTCAATCGTTCCCACTTCATTATTAGAATGCATCACCGAAACCAGAATAGTATCCTTTCTTATCCTTTTTTCAACTTCTTTCGGATCAACAAATCCATATTGGTCTACCGGTAGTTTTTCAACATCAAATCCTTGCTTCTTTAGCCACTCTCCGCTATTTAAAATACAATCGTGTTCTATTGATGAAATTAAAATATGTTTTCCTCTATCTTTATTGGCAAAAGCAATTCCCTTCATTACCATATTATTGCCTTCTGTAGCTGAACTGGTAAAAATAATTTCTCTGGGCTCTGCCTTCATGGCTTTAGCGATAGTCTCCCTGCTATTTTCCAAAGCTTCTTTTGCTTCATTGCCGAAAAAATGCAAAGAAGCCGGATTTCCAAACTTTCCGGTAAAATAAGGGGTCATTGCTTTAACTACTCTAGGATCGACTGGAGTAGTAGCGGCATAATCTAAATATATCTGTTTCTTCATATTTCTAATATATCAAATTTTAACTTTTTAAACAATCACTCCTCCTCCGATCATTTCTTTTCCTTTATAGAAAACGATTGACTGGCCAGGGGTGGCTGCTCTCTGTTTTTTATCAAAAATAACCTTGTTTTTGTATAAAATTCCAGAAGACGGCTTGTGCCCATATCTTATCTTCGCCTTTATCTTCAAAGGAAACTCAGAGCTCTTTCCTGAAATCCAATTAACGTTCTTGAATTTAACCTCGGCAGATAACAAGTCTTTTTCATCAGCAGAAACAACCAGTCTATTCTTCTTAATATTCTTTGAAACCACCCAATAAGGTCCGCCAGCTAAACCAATACCTCTTCTCTGCCCGATAGTATAGAAATAGATACCCTCATGGCTTCCCAAAACATTTCCTTTCTTGTCAACAATATCGCCTTTTTTCTTTTTAATATATCTTTGTAAATACTCGCCATTAACTTCTTTAACAAAACAAACTTCTTGGGACTCTGGAAAACTAGCCGAAGCTAATTTGTTTTCTTTAGCGATAGACCTTGTTACATCCTTTGTCTGTTTCCCGACTGGAAAAATAACCTTGCTAAGCTGCTTCTGGTTAAGCTTCCACAAAAAATATGATTGATCCTTTCTAGAATCTTTTGATTGATAAATACGAACAATACCCCCCTTTACCGTTGTTACAACATAATGACCAGTAGCGATATAATCAGCTTTCATTTCTAGGGCATGCTTTAAAAGCAATCCGAACTTAATTTCCTTGTTGCACATTACGCAAGGATTAGGAGTGATTCCGTCGGCATAACCTTTGATAAAATAATCTATAATCGTTTTCTTAAATTCTTTCCTTAAATCAAGAACAGAGAAAGGAACGTCCATAGACTTGGCTAATTTATTCGCTCTCTCTTCAGCAAACTTAAAATACGGCGAATCGGTTAAACGCATAAAAACAGCTGAAACATCGAAGCCTTTCATTCTCAATAACAAAGTCGAAGTACTTGAATCGACTCCTCCAGAGAAAGCAACTATTACTTTTTTATTTTGATTTTTCATTTAGTATAAAAACAACCCAAACTTTCATTTGGGTCGCCTTGTGTTATAAACATTATTCTTCTGCCTCTTCCTCTTCGTCGCCATTAACGACTTCAATGGCTCCATAAGGACAAAGGTCTACTCCGCCACACTCTTCAATCTTGGCTGAGCTGATAATTTTAGCTTTATTATCAATATCCATTTCACTTCCTTCTGGACAAGATAGTACGCAGCTTCCACAACCCAAACATTTTTCTTTATTTACTTTGTATGTTTTTTTAAAATCTTCCATTTCTTTATTTCTTACATTTTTCAATAATCTTTTCTGCTGTTTCCTTTGATTCAAATCCAGTTACCTTGACCCATTTGTTTGGTTCTAATCTTTTGTATATTTCAAAAAATTCTTGGATTTCTTTTCTTTGATGTTCGGTCAAATCATCAATACTATTAATGTGTTTAAATCTTGGATCAATCTTATCATCTGGAACAGCAATAATTTTATAGTCAATTCCGCTCTCATCTTCCATATTTAACATTCCGATAATTTTTGAAGGAATAACGCATCCAGGAAAAGTCGGCTCATTGACTAGTACCACTGCGTCCAATGGGTCTCCGTCTTCTGATAGAGTATTTTCTATAAAGCCGTACTCAAAAGGCCAAAATACTGAAGAATACAAAGCTCGGTCGAGCATTATTCTCCCTGACTCCTTGTCTAATTCATACTTGTTTGAGGTTCCTTTCGGATTCTCGATAAAAATATTCAATTTCATTTTTTAATTTATTATTTTATTATTCTCTTTTCTGTTCCCTCTCTCAATCTTTTAATATTCTCTCGATGGCTCCAATACAAAATAGGTATGTATATTAATCCTAAAAATGTATAGGCAATCGAATGAGTAAAAAGATAAAACAATAAAGGAACTAACCAAATAACAATCAGATTAGTCAAACTCATTATCTTTATCGTTCTTAAGGCAACAACCCAGACCAGAAGGAAAATTAATGAATATTGCCATCCGATTATTACAATCATTGAGGCAAAAACACCCGACACGGCTTTACCGCCCTTAAAATTAAGCCAAATAGGAAAAAGATGTCCTAAGATTGGGGCAAGAATTGCCAAACAAACATACCAATCATTAGTTAAATACTGTTTAGCTATAATGGCTGGCACTACTACCTTTAAAACATCTAGTAGTCCGACTAATATCGCATATTTAAATCCTAAAGATCTATAAACATTGGTTCCTCCGATATTACCACTTCCTTGTTTTTGGATATCAATATTTTTTAATTTGGCAATAATATATCCAAAGGGAATGGAGCCTAAAAGATAACCTAAAGCAATAAAAAATACTAATAATATGTTTTGATCCATATACTATATAATTAACGATAGATTATCAAAGATAGTCATAGACTATCTAGAAATATTGTAGCAAAAGTTGAGTTTCCATGCAAACTTATTCTGGCTTCCTCTCTCTTTGCATCATTTGAGTTAAAGCATCTATAGGATTCATACCATCATATAGAATATGGTAAACTGAGGCAACAATTGGCATATCTACTTTGTATTTTTTGCTTAATTGATATACTGCTTCGGCTGTGGTCGCACCCTCAATAATACTAGAAGTTGAATTAACTATATCTTCCAATTTTTGACCCTTAGCAATTTTTTCTCCTAGGGTTCTATTCCTACTCTCGGGACTAATACAGGTAGTGGATAAATCGCCCAGACCAGCCAAGCCATAAAAAGTTTTTCTTTTAGCTCCCATTTTTTCTCCCAGCCTCTGTATCTCAACTATTCCTCGAGATAATATGGCTGCCTTAGCATTAGAGCCAAATCCTAAGCCGTCGGATATTCCAGCCACCACAGCAATGATATTTTTTAATGGTCCGCCTAATTCAACTCCAATAACGTCGGGAGAGGTATAGACTCTAAAATATTCATTACTAAAAATATCCTGAATATTTCTAGCGATAGAACGATTCTTTGAGGCAGCAACAACTAAAGCTGGCAACTCTTTCGCTACTTCAATGGCGATAGTCGGTCCAGACAAAACAGCAGTCTGAATATTTCCCAATTCTTCTTTCAATATCTCCGTCATCCTTTTTAATGTTTTTTGTTCTAATCCTTTAGCAACATTGATAAAAACTTTTTTCTTTAAAGAAATTTCTTCTTTCTTAATGTTTTTAGCAACTTCTCTAAAAAACTTAGAGGGAATACTGAAAACAATATATTCTCCAAATTCAATTGCTTTGCCTAAGTTTTTTTCAAAAACAATATTTGCAGGAATTTTTATTCCTTTTAAATATGTTATATTCTCTCTCTCTTTGTCTAAAACATCTAAATGTTCTGGAAAAGCGCTCCAAATAGTTACTTCATGGCCATTTTTAGATAATAAAATAGCTAGGGTTGTTCCCCACGCTCCATCTCCTAAAATTGTTATTTTTGTTTTTTTCATATATTTAATTATACCCTAAACCTTCCTGTGAGCGCAAATATCTTTAAAGTCGCAATACTGGCAATGCCATCCCGGAGTCGGCTTGAAATTGCTTCTCTTGATTTTCTGAATCAACTCTTTAACATCTTCTTCTATCTTTAAAATATCATCTTCGTCCATTTCAAAAGACATGGAAGAACCATCTTCAATGTAATAATAAGTCATTTTCAAAGGATTCAAACCTAAAACCTTCTTGGCAGCTACCGCATAAATCATCAATTGCAGCTTTTCTTCTTTTCCTAGACTAGTCTTGGGAGATCCTGTTTTGTAATCAATGATTTCGACACCATTTCCCAAATCATCAATTCTATCGATTGTTCCGATAAAAATATCTCCATTTAATTTAAGATTAAAACTTTTTTCCAATGCTGGCTCGCCATTAATCATCAATATCTTAGGATTTTTCTTAATAAATTCATCGTAAAATTCCTTTAATAATTCTTTTCCTTTTTCATAAAACTCTTTTTTGATAAGAGGAGAATCATACCAGTCAGGAATCCACTCTTTGTCATATATCTTCATCATTTCTTCAAAACTCAAAACTTTCTTGTCTCCTCCTCCAAATAATCCTTTCTGTTCCGACTGGGATAATTTCAACGATTCATCGACAAACCTATGCAAAGTTTGATGAATAGTTTTACCAAAACTAAAAACAGACTTTCCTCTTATCGGAATCTTAAAAATACTACCGAATTTATACCCCAAAGGGCACCTCTTAAAAGATTCTAATTGAGAATAAGAAAAATGGTCTGGCAAAAAAGATTTCAAGTCACGGCCAGATTCGCTAGTTTCGTTTGATTCTAATTTAAATCCATTATTTAGAGAACGCTTGATGCAAAATCCTGAACTCCTGGTAAATTTCTGTTTATTCAAAACTTCTTCGGTAATTAAACCAGCTTCAATTAAAAATCTAGATGGCTTTTTCAAATCCTTGCCTCCATAGTCAGCCGCCCAAGTCAAAAATAATCCTTTCTTGGCTCTAGTCAAGGCGACATAGAATAATCTTCTTTCTTCTTGAATATGAGAATCTCCCTCAGGAAGAACTTCCTTGATCAAAGCCTCGGGAATGTCTATCGGATCTCTTTTCTGATCGGAAGGAAACTTTCGCGAGACTAAATTAGCCAAGAACACATATTTAAATTCCAAACCTTTTGAAGAATGGACTGTCATCACCTTAACCGCATCAAAATTAGAATCAATGCTCATTCTTAAAGACCCATCTTCCCCAGCATCCAATTCCATTTGTAAATTTTCAATATACGAAAGAATTTTTCCATCAGCTTGAGAATTTTCAAAATTCTTGATCTTTTCGAAAAATTGGTCAATCAATTCCCATTTCTTCAAACTTTCTTCGCTGTTCTCTGGAATATATTTAGCATATTCCAAATCATTAATAATGTGGACGAAAACCTCGCTAGCATTTCTTTCCTTGGATAACTTGTAATGCTTTCTTAAATTATCGGCTAATTTTCTTAATTTAACTTTGGTATCAGAGGTAAATTTACTTAATAAATGAACATCTTCTATTGCTTCAAAGACAGGAATGCTTTTCTTATCACTATACTGGATTATTCTCGAAACTTCTTCTGGAGAAAAATCCATCATCCTTAAAACTCTATAAAAATTAGGGGAATCATAGAAATTAAGAATGACTTTAAGATAGGAAATCAAGTCAATTATTAAAGGATTAGTGTATAATCCTTTTGAAGAAACAAATTGATAAGGAATACCGGCTCTTTCCATCGCTCGACTGAATCCATTAGCTGAATCATTGGTCCTCGTTAAAACCGCAAAATCGGTAAAGGTTGCCTTCTTGTCTATTTCTTTTATCTCCCAAATCTTGCTAATGACTCCAGTCAGTTCGTCATCTAAAGTTTCAAAACCTAAAAGCTCGATTGCTCCTTTTTTGCCTTGATTGCTTTTAAGCTTCTTCTCTATTTTCTTGAAGGTTTTTAAATCTATGCCCCTTTCCTCGGCTCTTTCTTTAATTCCCTCTATTTCATTAAGCTGATATTCCAAACGATTAGGATTGTTCAATTGGATAAATTTATAGGCCAAATCCAATATATCTTGAGTAGACCTATAATTTTCAACCAGGACTATTTCTTTCGACTTGGGATAGTCCTGTTTAAATCTTATAACGTTATTGAATGAAGCTCCCTGAAAATTCATAATTGATTGGTCGTCATCAGCTAGAATCATAATATTATTTTCAGGATAGGACAATTTCTGAACCAATTCATATTGAACCCAGTTAGTGTCCTGGAATTCATCAACCATAATGTATTTGAATTGCTTCCTGTATTTTTCAAGAATCTCTGGCCTTTTATCAAATAATTTTAATGTATAATTAATTAAATCTCCAAAATCAATAACATTATTGTCTAATAATAATTTCTGATAAACATGGTAGGCTTCAGCCACTTCTTTTATCATCTCATATTCTTTCTGTTTATCCACTAAGTCCTTTTTATCTTTTGATTTAATTGATTTAGACCCGACGGGAATATCATCTAGATTAAATTTTAAAGAATCAGCGTGCTCTAGATAATTTTCTGGATAAATACCTTCATTCTTGCAATGGCCAAAATGAGAGACCAAGGCTTGGATAAATTTAGTCGGATTTCCCAACGGCCTATACTCTTTCAAAAAATTAAACTTATCAAAATTCTTTTTGATTAAAATCCAGCTGCCAGTCTGTTCTAATAGTTTATAATTAGTTGGTATACCTATGCTTAATCCATATCTCTTTAAAATTCTATCGCAAAAAGAATGAAAGGTAGAAATCCATAAGTCGTAATATCCGAAAGGAAGAAGTTTTTCTACTCTTTCTCCCATTTCTCTGGCTGCTTTTTCAGTAAAAGTGACAGCTAATATCTCTTCTGATTTAATCCCTTTTTCCTTTATTAGGTAGGCTATTCTATGCGTTAAAACCGTTGTTTTGCCTGTTCCTGCCCCCGCAACGATCAAAAGCGGACCTTTATCAAAGGTAACCGCTTCTTCCTGCTCTTTATTCAATTTAGACAATAAATCAACATCCATAATATAACTATTATAACTCAAAAAATAGCTAAATAAAAGCTGCTACCTAGAGATAGGATTCTTCTTTATGATTAGAACTTCTTCAAGCCAGACGTCTTTATCTTTCCCAGCTGCCCTAATGTCTATAGGTTTAAATTCGTAGAAAATATTAAATTTTTGTTTAATATCGGCTAGTACTTTTTCTAAATTCTCCCTATCTTCTTTAAACCCTACTAATTCACTATTGGGTGGGACTAATTGAACTGGACAAATTCTTATCTCCCCCTTTTCATTCAAAGAATCCAAAGAACCTAATAGTATTTGTTTTAATTTAATATAGTCATGAGAATAAGAGCCTATTGCTCCATATGAAAGTATAATATCTAGATTATCTTTAGGCAATTTTTTTGTAAAATCTCCCTGAAAAATATGATTTTGATACCTTTCATCAATATCTTCTATTTCATAATCCAAACCATATACACCATCACTTACTCCTTTCTCTAAGCATTCCTTAACAAATTCTCCATCTCCGCAACCCAAATCAAAAATATTCTTATCTTTAATATCATCCTCTTTAATATCAAAACCTTTTAAATATCTATTAAAAATAAAATCCTGCTCTTCTTCTGGTGAACGAGTTGGACAATCTCTATTTTCTTGATCAAATTTTTTATCCACATAATTCATAAAATCTTCACTCCATTCTTCTTTTGGTAAAAAAATTTGTTCTTTTAAAAAATATTGGGAAAGTTCTTTATTCTCTTCTATATAATTATTCTCAAAATTCATATTTGAAAAAGCCATCTGTCTAATGGTCGACATCTTTATCGCCCTTATTTTTATTTGTTATGTCGTCATGTAAATTATCTAACTCATCTGGTCTTAAGACCTTCTTGGCTTCTTCTATCGCCTTAACGCCAACACTATAAAATTTCTTAATAAATTTACTGACTGTTTTTTCTTCAACAGCAATCTTTACAATTTCTTTTTTACCTAAATCATTTCCCTTATCATACACTCTCCTTCTAACTTCTTCTTTGTCTTCTTCTGCTTCTTTTTGTTGCTCAAATTTTAAAACACCCCCTTCTGCTTCTTTTTGTTGCTCAATATTTACAGATTCACCTAATTCTATTTTTTCATTTATTTTTTCTATCATTCTATTCGTCGCTTAGGACTTCTTCTTGTGATAAAACTATTTGTTCAGATAATATTTTATCAAAATCAGGAACTTTTTCATCTAAAAC
>JBAQMJ010000043.1:0-21348 GCA_049302695.1 Minisyncoccales bacterium | reverse complement strand
AATATTAGATTCGATTGCGTACAATATGAGTGACAATGAGTTCGCCAGAAGAATGAAGAAAGCTAAAGAGGAATTGTTTAAAAACTTTAAATACGTACCTCAAGAAATACTCTCTTTCACATCCTTCGTTTCATGCTCATTATTGGATTAGAAAATACTCTATTTGTATTAGAAATTGGGTAAGGAAGGTCTAATTCCCTCTAATTACCAGCAGTTTTAGGTATCTAGGTCTGAGTAAAAAGAGACAAATGAGACACTATAAAATGCCTCGTATTATTTTTCAAAACAAAAAGTTCTTTGTGTTAAAAAAGAACTTATATATTTTTGAAAGATGTTATCACCTTTTCTTTTCCCTGCCCTCCATTGTCTCTCTTTAGCTTTATTAAGCCAATCTCGCTGGTATTGCGAGGGTGAGTTCCTCCGCAAGGCATGAGAATATCTCCGCACTTCCACCATCTGTAATTCGGCTTTTTTTCGTCTGGATAGGTTTCAATTGGCAGGTTTTGAGAAATGAAGTCATTAACTTCTTTTTCTACCATTGAAAGTTTTTCTTGATCCAGGCGTTCAGCTGATTCATAGGTACTACTGTCATGCTTTTCGTTAAGGTGAGATCCGGTCAGTTTTAATTGGCCGAAAATCTTGAACAAGAAATGTTCCATGATGTGAGAGGCAGAATGGATTTTCATGATTTTATATCTCCTCTCCCAGTCAATTACTCCCTCGGCAGAATCCCCCACTTTGAGAGTGGTCTCATTTTCCATAACATGAAAAACGTTTTTATCTTGATCGAACTTGGTATCAATCACCTTTTGTCCATTAATATTTCCTGTATCTCCAGCTTGGCCTCCGCTTTCTGGATAGAAACAAGTTTGATCAAGCCAAACATTATTTCCTTCGACTTTTTCCACTTTCGCTGAAAAAGTTGTTTGGTATGGGTTTTCCCAGTAAATTTTTTTTGTCATATGTTGGAATATTTATCCATTTTGGATATTTTGTTTAAAGTATGCACGATTCCAAATTAACTATTTTACCCTATTAAACTTTAAATTGTTGGCTTCTTCAAGGGTTTCAATGGTAGCGACCACAGATGGATTATCGCTTTTCGTTAATTTAAGTCTGTTCCCGTATCTTTTCGCTAAAGGTGTGAGAAATTCATCTCCCCAAGAAGGAGAAAAAGTCATTGTTCCTTCAAAATCAATTAGTACGTCTTCGTTTCCCGAAATATCTTTTAGCGATGGTTCGAAGGCAGCAAGAGCCTCTTTGCCTAATTGTCTTGAAGTTAAAAGGGTGCCGAATTTTTTAATTTCTATTTTCATAATTTTGTTAAAATTTAATTATAGCCATACATCCACGGATAAAATGCTTTGATTTCTTAATTTCCATGCTATTAATCTGTCTGGTTATTTCTAATTGGTAGTCTCCCGATTGATAGAATAAATCTATCGGATTATCTAAAATACTTTTTTTAACAAATTTTAATCCATTTCCCCTACTTTCTGGAGACCTTCCAGATATTGATTCGGTGAAAGCAGTATTCAACGCGTCTTTGTAGTTATTTAAACTAATTTTTACTCTTTGCAAAGTCTTGAGTAATCCCTGTCCTCGATCAGCTAAAATAATTTCTCTTTTATTAATATCGTATCCAAAGAATATTCCAGGAACATCAAGCCAATTGCCAAGGTTATGATCAAAAGAATTATTTCCTATTTCTCCAGCTATAGCCACTAGAAGGAATAAAATATTATTTTTAATTGAAGTAGCAATAAAGGCATCTTGCATTTTTGCTAATCTAGCTTGAAAAACAGAACTATCTTGGCAATAGAACATTTGAGGTATCTCGGTGGCTGTTTCTGCTACAGCCCAATTAAAAGCCATAGCCGATAATTCATTCAAAAAAATGTCTATATCTTTTTTTGAATAATAACGAATGTCGTTTTTCCTTATTGCTGGCAGTTTTCCAGATTTGTCCCAGCGACGCAGCGTATCGATTGAAACTCCTAGACGTATAGCCGCCTCGCCTATAGAAATTAAAGATTCTGAATCCATTTGATATAAAGTCTTATATTTATTGATATAATTGTATCATGCCTATGCAAAAGATGTCAATACCTATGCAAATTAGATAGTTTATACAATAAAGACTGGATTGGGCCTATCCAGCTAGCTTAAGGCCTGTTTTAATAAAAATGGGTCAGTAACGATCCTATCTTTCCTCGCCCATACAATTGATTGATCTATAAAACAGGACTTTCTGTTATTTTAAATTTGTTAGTCTTGGTATTTATTTCAGAAGTGACTCCTATTGGAAAAGTATAAAAGTTGGAAACATTGTGTCCAAAGTAAGGAACCTTAATAATAGGAAAACTATATTCTTTTGTTAATTCTAAAATAATTTCATTTATAGGACGATTATCTTCTTTGTATTTTTTATCTATGCATTCTGATAAGTTCCCGATAACCATAGCAGAGATATTTTTAAGATTACCAGATAGTTTAGACTGATTGAGTTTTTGATCTAAAGAAGCTGGAGATTCCCCTACCTCTTCCCAAAACCAAATCTTTTTATTATATGTTGGAGCATATTTTGTTCCGAGAAGAGAATTGCTTGAATGAATATTGCCGCCAATTAGCGCTCCTTTCGCTTTTCCCCTTTTTATGATTTCTATTTCATTTGGAAAATCATATTCTTTTCTTTCCCCCATCAACATACTAAATAAAAATATTTTATCTTTTTTACTTAAATTTTTTAAATCACAAAGATTAGGTCCATGAAAAGTAACTAATCCCGTTTTTTTGTTTATCGCCAAAAGAAGAGTGGTGATATCGCTATATCCTATAAATATTTTTGGATTCTTTTTGATTAAATCATAATCAATAAAATCTAGTATTTGGTTAGATGTTATTCCTCCGGTTGCGCAAATAACCGCTTTAATATTTTTGTTGGCAAACATTGAGTTTAAATCAGAAGCTCTTTCTTTTGCGCTTCCAGCCGAATAATACGATCTTTTATACAAATTATTTCCTAATTTTATTTTAAATCCTAAATCTTCTAAGATTTTTATCCCTTCATCTATGTCTTTTTTGATATTAACAATGGGCCTTGATGGAGCAATAATGCCAATTGTGTCGCCCTTTTTTAATCTTTGAGGAAATAGTTTTTTCATAGATTTATACAAGAGAAATTTATTTTTTGATAATTATTCCCAGCCATGTCACCCTTTTGTTTTTTTATGTCCAATTAAGTAGCCGATTTTTGAGATGCTTCTTTGGATACATTAACTATAGGTGCTGATGCTATGCGAATAATGTCCTGTGGTTTGATTAAAAAAGTTTTATTATTGTCTCCAGCACCGCAGTATAATACCTCTTGATTAAGAAGAGAGAAATCAATGTAGGTCGGAAAACTTCCTCCAAATGGAGGAATGGCACCGATAGTAAAGCCTGTTTGTTCGATAGTTTTCTTATTAGCAAATTGAATGTTTTTTTGGGGAATTTCTGTGATTAAAGATAATTGTTTAACGTCGAGACGGTTCATTCCTGGCAATATAATCCTAAGCAATCCTTTATCTTCAGTAGTTATTAATATTGTTTTTGCCATAGATTTTGATGGAATATTCAATTCTCTTATAACGTCTTCCATGGTAAAAACTGGATTATGTGTAATTACTTCAAAATCAATCCCATTGCTAATAAGCAATAAGCGAAGATTTTCAAAAGAATACTTTTCCATAATTCATTGTTATAATTGTATTATATTCATTATATCAAAAAAGAAATAAAAAAGTAGAGAGATTGTCTATTAAGGGCCTGCTACTCGAATCAGGAGGAAGTATTTTTCTGTTTTTAAATATTGCACTTCAGATTAGAATTCACCTTGGTAGTTGACATGTTAATTCAAATAGTTTATAGTTATATTAACTTTTGGCAGGCAAATTCACCCCTGAAGTGCAACTAATGAGCAATTAAAATTAACTGAACTAATTGCATATTGGTTGACCTTTAATGGTTCGCGGATTAGTCCGCTTTCTCTCGCTACCTCATACGGAGTTTTGTACCCCAGGCACTTCCTAGGTTTGTTGTTTAATATCCACTCTACCAGAGAAATGTACTCCTGTGAATATTTTCCTAAATCACATCCCTTGGGAAAATATTTTCTCAGCCCTTTATTCTCATTTTCCACGTGTGGTTTCTCGGAAGCAGAGAAAGGGTGGCAGAAGAAGCTGGGAACTAAGGCTTGCTCGTGATTCTTGTTTTCAATTCCATTATCTCTCACTAAATATCTAGCGTTTAAATTGAGGAGAATATCATCAATCGCTTTTTCATTTAACGATGGCCTCGTACTAGATATTTTTCTCAATCCAACCAATTTAGAAACAATATCTTTGATTACGGTTATCGCTGCTTTACTCCTCGTCTTATGTCCCGAGACGATTGTATCGGTTTCCATATCTCCTGCAATTGTCCCGTAGTTAAAGGGTTTTTCTTCGATTCCGACTCGATTGGGAATCATTTCTCGTTTAGTCTTTTTCTTTCCCCTTTTTTTCTTTTTGTATTGCTTGCTCGGAAGAAGACAACAATACAATTGACCATGAATTGAATACAGCCATTCGTAGATAGCCGTTTTAGAGGCGTAGAAGGGCTTCTTTAGCTCCTTCATCCGACCAGATATTTCATCAGGATTCCAATCAAGGATCAGTCCCTTAATGATGAAGATTTTCAACTCTTCATTCTCATTAATTTTCTTTCCTTGGTATCGAGCGTACTTCTTTCGGACATATGCCTTGTGATGGGCATATTTGGCCTTATACGTTCCATTCTTCATTGATCCCTTGTCCAACTCTCTCGAGATAGTCCCTTCGTCTCTTTCTATGATTTCGGCTATCTCTTTTTGGAGGTGTCCAGAAGAGAAGAGAGCTTGGATTCTATCCCTTTCTTCTTGGCTTAAATGTTTGTACTTTTTCATACTGAAATATTATCCCATTTCAGTTGCACTTCAAAACGGAAATTGCCGCAGAGCCAGAAGCTATTGCTATTACGCAATCTACCTTTAAAAAAGAATATACTGGAGGAAAAAAGATGATACTAAAATATCACGACGGAGAAGAGTTTGTTGTCTTTATGTTTACCAACGCGTTCCTGATTGCAACCATTTTTGGGCCGAGTATTGTTATGGGACTAAGTGTGGCAAGTGTTCTTATTTCATTAGCTTCCACTTTGATATTGTCTTATTTTTTGATTATTTTCTTACTAGCCAAATATAATGTTCATTTTACTTTCATAGAAGAAGGAACTGCAAAGCGTATTTATCGTGGAGGAAGATTTATCTTTGCGATTATGGTTTATTTCCAGCATTCACTTACAGCAAAATCATTTAAGGTAATTGATGACAATGAAGAATATGATGGCAAAGAAGAGATTATCGAAGAAACCAGAATCGAAAAATTTTTTACTAGATGGTTGGGCGTTCATTATATCGGCCCATGGCCCTTATACAGAATCCCCTATCGAAAATTTACTTGGACTAGTACTGACGGAGAAACTGGAGAAGATAAGACAAGAACTGAAAGCCAAGACTATATTTTGATTCGACCAGACCTTTACTCTTCAACTTTAAAAAAGGCTGAAGATAAAAACAATGTTCCCATCTCATGGAATTTTTCGGGAGTTCTAGGGATCGTAGATATTGGTGCTGCAACCAAAGTTCAAAATCCATATCAAGTTGTTATGGCAACGATATGGAATTTCTTAAAAGATGTCACCGGGTCTAATTCGTTTGAAGATCTTATCAGAGGGACTGGCTATACTCTTGATCAATTGTCTGATAAAAAAATTGGAGAAGAAGCCAGGCAGGCCGTCAGTCAAAGAATGATGAAAGAATGGTCTGCTGAAGGCGGAATGATTGAAGAGATGATTAAATTTTGTGGAGTTAAGTTATTCAAGTTCAATATTAAGAACATGGACCCTGACGACAATTACAGAAAGCTGACCACCAAAAAAATTGTTGCCGAAAAAAATCTGATTGTTACGCAAACTAATTCGCGTGGCGAAGCATATGCTTTGGCTCAGATGATTGCTGGTGCTGCTATGCAAATGTTGTCGTTTTCTTGGGGGTTATCTGTCGAAGCTTTGACAGATATAAAAAGGAAAAATCCTGAGGAATTCAAGAAAGTATACGAGGAAGAGTACAAACAAAACATAGCAACAATAATAAAAACCAGAGTAATTGATACTGGGTCTCTCTCCGAATTTAACACCAATGCGGATGGTAATCTCGGGGGAATAATTGCTTCAATAGCGGCTGGTAATATGATAGCTAGTAGGTCTAGCTCTGCTGGTAAAAATAGCCCTAGACAGAAGGTATCAAATACAGAAAAACAGCGAAAAAACAAATTGTTTAAAGATGCGGGGTTTGACGCTTTCGTTCATGATGATGACGATGATGATGAAAGCAGCTGACCCCTTTTTTATTTCAATAATTCGTATCCAATACTTTTAGTTTTTTTTGGTTCTTCTTTTTGTTCTTCTGCGGGGATGGTTTCGTTGGAGTTTAGTTCATTCATTATTTCATCGTTATTTAATATTTCTTCAGATATTTTTTTTGATGTTTCTGGAGAAATTTTTAAATTTTCTTGTATAACTGTTGGTAAATTATCAATAGTTATTTTTTTATCTATTAATTTTTCTATTACTTCCCTAAGTCTTACCGATGGAATATCGATGGGTATGTTTTGTTTTTCGTAATTATCTATTTCTTTACTATATGTAAATTTAAAAAAAACTCTTTCTTGTGCGTCTTTAGCTTGAGATAGTTTATCTTTCAAAACAGCATCATTTTCTATGAGTTCTTTTTCTAATCCGTATTTAACCATTATCTCTTCCACAAAAGTTATAATCATTCTATGATTTACCGTTATTTTTATAATCAAGGACCGCTAATACATTTTCTTCTAACTTTCTGTATTCTTTTAAGTCGCGCTCCCTATTAGGATTACTCGGTTCGGTTGATTTTATTTGTAAGTCTCTGGCATGTGCTTTAAAATCAGAATTTCCCCCACCATAATTGCTGAGGATTGTTTTTCTTTGAGCATCGGATCCAATTTTTAAAATTCCAGTAATCGCTGATGGATTCATGTTTTTGAATATTTCATAATTGCCGAGCTTTTTTTCGCCTAGTTCTTTTTGAGCAGTTTTGTCATTCATTCCGCTTATTTTTTGAGCTATATTGATTTTATTATTTACTATAAAATCTTTATAGAGCTTATCTGATCCTGGAATATCATTTCTTTTTCCGGCAATGCTAATAGCGGCGTCTTCTTTTGCCTTTGATCCTCCAAGAGCTTCAACGTCTTTTATGGCTAACTTTAGTTCGTCTAGATTTTTTGCATCACCTATGTAGTCTCCAGCATCTTTTCTTATTTGAGATTTTTTTAATCCTTCTCTGATTTTAAAGTCATATGCTCCTGGGTGAGATTTTAAATATTCTTGAGCATTCTCTTTATCATCCTTAGGACTAGGTCCACCGAAAGATAACTTATCAAGAACTCTTCTTCCCTCTTCTCTGTTCTCAAATGAAAGAGGGTTTTTTCCAGAAAGAGCCGCTCCTCCTATCCCCACTGCACCTTCTTTTGCCATAGTCATACCTTTTTCTCCAACTTCTTTGGCTGTGTTTAAAACTTTTCCTCCAGTTTTGCCCCATAAATATCCTGTTGCGAAAGAACCGATGGTGGCGCCTACTTGCCCACCGGCAGATATAGTTATCATAAAACCAGCGATCAGAAAGATGAAGGGAGTAGCAAAAGTCATCAAAGTGTTAATAGTATTTTCACTAGTCATTGCAGAAAGACCAGCTCCAGCTACAGACATTAGCTGGATTGATACGTATAAAAATATTGCAGCTGGAATACCGATAACAGCCCATTGAATAAATTGTTCCCACCAATCATCCCAATAAGTAACGCTCGGAAATATTTTTCTAATATATTTTGATTGAGGAAACACTTTGGTTGCAAAAGCAATTGGAGAAACTATGACTAATATCCAGAGGATTACAGTTCTAGCCATAAAAAGAAGTCCGTACAAAAACATAATAACCATAGCTATGAGAGAAAAAACAAAATAAATCGATCCCTCTGCTATTTTCTCAGCCGGAGCCATGCTAGTTTTTTGTAATATCGAAAATGCGTTTGTTATAGCTCCTCCAAAACCAGTGTCTGTTCCACCAGCCAACAGAGAGTTTGTTATAATGTTGGCGCCATCTATAATAAAAGCACAAATTACAGGGGTGAAGTTTATTAAAAGTGCAATTAGTATGAAGTTTATTAAAACTTGCTTGGCTTTATTGTCTTGATATCCAAGAATAATTGTAATAGCGATTATTATAAGACCGATAACAAGGGCAGCGTTAGCTATGTTTCTAACTATGCCCCATCCTGACTGTACAATAGCATTGTTTTGACTAGAAGCTTGAGTCAGTAGATTTGAATTTGTGTTGGTGGTTAAAAAAGTTTGTCCAAAATTAACCATATAAACCGATAATAATGATTGTATGTCTAAAACAAATTTTGTTATGGCGCAATAAGGATCAATAATCCAATTAGAGTCGTTGCATTCGCCAGAGCTTCCTCCCCCTATTATATTAGAAGCATCTCTAATGCCCATGCTTATCGCCCAAGTAGTTGGGTTGAGAAGAGTTACTATACTCATTATGTCAGCGGCTGTTGTGGCCGTTGATTGTATACCTTCATCTGCGAACGTTGTTGTTGGAATGCAAAAAAATATTAAAAGTATTGGGAATAAAATTTTTTTAATGTGTGTTTGGAGCATAATGTATAGATATATATATTATAGCTAATATATTTTTAATTGCAATAAAAAAAGACAATAACAAAAAATAAATAAAAAAAGAGGGTGGAATAGCTATTAGCCTCCTGTCCCTACTTTTGCAGTTGCTTTCCATCCGCACCAGACCATGCCGGTTAATCCGAGAACAATCATGCCGCCAAACACGATTGAAGGATCAACCCCCTTCGCTTCTTTTGGGCCGGATATAACGTCGAGTTTATCCCATCCCTCATGAAGCTTGTCGTTGCTGTACGGGTTGGATTGGATGTTGTTTTGTGGAGCGACTGGGGTCGCAGTGTTGTTCTGAGTGTACAGTACCATCCCTGCAACGAGAATCATTGCAAAGATAATTGCTAACTTTTTCACACCTTTTTCCATGGTTTTTCACCTTCAGATTAAATCAATATGTAATTGTTAGAGAACTATGTAATCTCTCCGAGATCAATGTTCCGAATATATTATAGAATTATAAGCTATAAATGTCAACATTGCTGTCCACATAACAATAAAGTATAATTAAATTATATGTTTAGTCTTAAATTTACACCGGAAGCTTTTTTCATGCTCCCTTTAGCGATAGGGCTCGATATAATAGGTGTCATTCTCTTCTGTTATCTTGTCGATGATTTTGGAATAACCGATATGATAGGAATAGCAACGATAAATGTCTGGCTTATTTTAAGAAACAAAAAGCCGAGGAATGAATCTGGCAGAAAGGGAGTAATGGAAAATATTAAGAAGTCTTTTACAGGAAAACAAACAAAATTTATTGTTCCTGTAATAGGAGAATTAATTCCATATTTGGGAGTTCTTCCCTTTTGGACCCTATCAGTATTATTTAATTTAATTGACACGGAATAAAATGACATTTGGAGGATTTGTAATTTATATTTTCAATTTAGGGGTAGCATTGGGCGCTGTACTAGCTTTTATTGTTATTGCTTTTAATGGAATAAAATTATTAAATTTTCCAGGAGATCCACCCTCCCTTTCAGAAGCTAAAAAGAAAATAATAAATGCTTTATTGGGATTAACCGTTCTCCTTGTCTCTTATCTTTTGCTAACAACCATTAACCCAGACTTGGTTGATGTGAAGAATATTTCTTTGGGGGTAACTCAATTCAGTTTTCCCGTTTTATCTCCAGAAGAAGAAACTATAAATAAGCCAGAGCTGTCTTTTACAGAAATTCCTATCGGCACCATTGCAGAAGGCATCCTTGTTGGAAATTCTTCAACTAGAAATAAGCTTGAGTGCTATGAGTATGACGACGAGACAGGAGAAGTTGTTGATAAAAATAGCGATGGTCACATAACTGAAAAGGATATTATTTTAGATAGGGATATTTTTTATTGCATGAAAGATTTGGAAACAGCTTTGAGAAAAAAAACAGAAATTAAAGTTTCTAAATTAATCAAGGAATTAGATACTTTAATGGAGAGTTGCAGTTGCTCTAGAGTTTTCGTTGATTATGAGCCTCCTGCCTATCTTTATACTTCTGCTGGTAAATGTGGATGTACAGCATGCGGTAGTTATTGTAAGACTTGTGGGCATTCTCATACCGGATGTCCTGGAGCCCCTGGCAATAACTTAGAAGGAGATGCCAGTCTTGAACAATATACTTATGACCCTTGCCCCAATAGAAAGCAAATAGATTGTAAAAGGCAGGAGATAAAGCAATTGTTAGATGGATCAGAGCCAGAAAAAATTTGTTATGATCAGGGATGGATAGATAAAGACGCTACTAAATATCCAGACATTCTAACCTTTAGCGACGGAATTAAAAGAATGACAGAGTTTAGGGATTATTTCATAAACGAAGTTAATGTATTAAAAGAAGCTGAAAAGGGCACGAAATCTCCTTTTGGCGAAAGGCTAACTTTGGCTGAATTTTATACATTGCAAAATAATAGCGAAGACAACTTAATAAGTAAGTCGCAATTTGGAGATTATAATATTTTTAGATATTGCACCGACTATTGTGTGGAAACCCAGGAAGTTGATGGTAAAATAGAATGTATCAAATATGAATTAAATGATCAGCTAAGAGCTTGTAAGGATGGCGATTCAGGAGAAAACTTTTTATACGATGGAGATCCTGCTACTTTTTATTTTAATTCTACTTATTATGAGCAAGAGAGTGAGAATTCGAAAGACAACAGCAAGGACAATTATAAGTGTTCTGTTTATGAAAAAGATAATAATGGAGTTATTCCCATTGGAGAGACTGTCGATGGAACAGAAAAATATGGATTAGAGGTGGCGGAAAGAATTAGCAATTTAATAGAAAATATCCAAGGAGTTTATAACACTGCGTTAGCAATATCTAATCTTCCAGAAAATTGCGATTCTTCAAATTGCGTTAATTCTAATTCGAATTGTTGTTCTCAGCCAGCATGTAGTTGTGATGGTGAATGTTGCTGTCCTTCGGTGAGTTTTGTTTCTTGTTATGGAGCTGTGCCGGGCGCTTCTAAATATTCTAATTATAAAAACTATACTTTAGGATATCCCATGACAAAGCCATATACCGGATGTTCAACTTTTTGTGGCGGAAAAGCTACAACAAGATTAGAGGAAAGTCAGTATTTTGCTTGTAGCTATGGCACGTTTTGTGATTTAGTAAAAAAAATATATCAAACTAGAGGGATAGAAAGTTCTTGTTACGATCAAACTGATAACGAAGCAGAGAAGGTTATTAGAGAAACAAATATTGGTAAGGTTGGTTATCTTCAGAAGTGGATGGAGAGAGAAAATAGGCTATATGAATTAACAGAGATGGAAAGTTTAAAAAAAGTTGATGGTCTTGATTCCGGAATAGCTCAAGATGTCATAAGCGATGTTTGTCGTTCATATTTTATTGATCCAGAACCAGAAACTTTAGAGTGCGATGGCGATTTAAGCACAGCAATAAATAAAATTGATGGTAGATTTAATTTGGTAGAAAAATTAGAAACTTCAAGAGAAAAAATTAATTCTTGTATAACCGGGTATAGTTTTCCTTATAAAGAAAATTTATCGACAGCATTTGTTTTTAATTGTTTAGAGGGAATTAGTCATCAAACTATAGACAATTTAATAATACTTCCCGAATTCCCCTACCCTAGTACAAAAAATTCCGGATACCAAAATTGTTATCCATATAATAGTAGCGATTTAACCGCTGAGCAAAAAAATAAATGTTTCCAAAATATTTATCGAGTTGGAGATGAATCTGATCCTGGATGCCAGACGATTGTTGAAGATTACATGGACAATTATTATTGTTGCAAGTAGAATATAAATATATGAATAAATATAAAACAATATTTATAGTCTTGGCCATCTTATTTTTTATTAGTGCTATACCGGCATTGGCTGCTGATACGACAGTCCAGACCATAGCTGGCATTCCAGAGAATGCAAGTGCAGCAGAGCTTATCACCTATTTTTTCAATCTTGGAGTCATGATAGGCGCATTTATAGCAGTTGTTATTATAATAATGGCTGGAATTGAATGGATGACCTCTGATGGAAATCCAAGCAAGATTGAATCAGCTAAAGATAAAATAAAAAATACACTTATTGGAGTAGCCGTTCTTATAGGTTGCTATTTAATTCTTGACGTTATTAATCCAGAATTAAAAAATATAAAAATCAATGAATTGTATTGTTCTCAAGGCATAGCTGTTATGGTCAGATCAACAATAGATGGTAAAGAAAGTATTACGCAAACATGCGTTACCAGGACATCGCCTGATTTAAGTGAGATTGGAGAGATAACAAGCACATTGGATTGGAATTTTTTACCAGACGCTCTTTTGTCTGTTTATGCTTATTCCGAAAAAAATTATACAGGAACAAAAACAGAATTTTCATGTAGCGACGGAGGTTGTAGCGGTAATTTTGGAGATATTTCTGGAGCTAAATCAATCTATTTCTTGTGGAAAAACGCAGGAATGTATTTATTTAATCAGGCTAATTTTTCATTTGATGGAAAGCTCCCCTATTTTACATCAAGTAGCATTATTAATTTAGCAACTGTTGCTTTTGATAATACAACAGGTTCAATAAAAATAGTTGATCCGACTTCAACCGAAGAATATTCTTACCAAGGAGTTGTTTTTGATGGTCCTAATTATACTGGAAAGTGCTCCTTTTTGGCGCAAAGCGTTAGCGATCTTGGTGTAAGTGTGGGTGGTTATTATCCAACTCCAATTCAGAAAGGATCATTATCTTCTATAATAATTGTTAAGAATTCATATAACCAAAGCGTTGTAACGTCTGAATATACGGGATACGTTACTCTTTACAATAAGCCAGATTGCGATACCACTTCATCAACAGAAATTAAAAGCTGCCGAATAACAGCATTTGGACAACAAAGTCTTCCATCTAGCTGTAATTTTGATGTAATGTCTCTCTCTATAACAGGACGATATGGAGTAGTTTTAATTAGCAACATCGGAGAGTGTAGATATTATGATATATACACTATGGATAAGGGGGTGTGTCAGAGCAGTCTTCCAACAGCTATCTATAATCCCCTAGGCACCAAGACGACCTCAGTTATTATGTTTCCTGTAGAAATAAGATAAGATGGAAAAAAAATATTATAGCAAATTTTTTATACTATTAGCTTTGTTTATTGCTTTTCCTGTCCATGCTGCCGTTGCGATTCCAACCATAGCTGGCATTCCAGAGAATGCAAGTGCAGCAGAGCTTATCACCTATTTTTTTAATTTAGCTATTACTGTTGGATCTTTTATCGCTGTCGTAATGTTGATAATGGCTGGAGTAGAATATATCATGTCTCAGGGCAATCCAGCTAAAATAGAGGATGCTAAAAAAAAGATACTCAATGCTTTTTTGGGGATAGTTGTACTCATGGGATCTTTGATAATATTGAATATAATAAATCCAGAATTAACTGTAATTAAAATTAATGATTTAGAAGATCAACAATCAGTGGAAGTGCCTGAAATTAAATCAGCCGGGGTCTATTTATATAAAGAAAATGGAGATAGTTTGATTGTTAAAATTACCAAGCCTTCTTTAGTCCAAGATAATTTTCATAAACAAACTCAATCAATTGAATTTGATAATCCAGAAAATTATAAATACGGAGCAGTTCTTTTTACTGAGGGAGACCTGAGGGGCAATTGTTCTTATGTTTTAAATAATATCAGCAACTTAGGATCGTCTAACGGTGTAGAGAATTATCCTCCGATTGGAAATAATAATCTTTCTTCTATCCTTGTTTTTAAGGTTTCAGGTGATTCGCCTACTATAAAGCTATATAACACGATCGATTGTAAGGCAAGAAGTAGCGAATATGAAACGATTAAAGAAAACACCAGCGTTTGTGAGGTATCAGGAGTAAATGGATTTAAAAATATTAAAGAATCGTGTCCCGATCTAGTGGGAAGCGTTCTTTCAATCGAAACTTCTGCTAATGCGGGGATTTTATTAAAAGCAGCCAATAAAGATAGCGCTGGACAATGTCAGTTTTTAAAGCCGGGAAATTCTAGATGTATTAATGTTATAAAATATAGCTATGTTTATAATTCTAAATTAAGCAGCTTAATTAAGCCGCTTTCTTATATAGTTTTTCCTTTATATACAGAATGAAAATAATCCTAGCCTCAACATCACCTCGTCGAAAAAAGCTCTTAAGTAAAACAGGGCTTGTTTTTGAAACTAAAGAAAGCGGGTATGAAGAAGAAATGGATCTTCCAATGAGCCCAGAAGAATTAGTCAAACATATTTCTTTCAATAAAGCTAAGGCTGTATTTGAAAACAATAAAGATGCTATTGTTATCGCTGCCGACACCTTTGTCGTTTTTAATGATAAATATATAGGTAAGCCTAAGACAGAAGAGGAGGCTAGAGATATGCTTAAGTTATTGAGCGGCCAAGAACATCAAATTATAACGGGAGTGACTGTTATCAGTAAAGACAAGACAGTCTCTTTTAACAGCAAAGCCAAGGTATATATGAAAAACCTTTCTTCTGAAACAATTGATAGCTATATCAAAACTGGCGAGCCGTTAGATAAGGCTGGAGCCTATGCTATTCAAGGAAAGGGAGCAGTTTTAATTGAAAGATTCGATGGAGATTTTTTCGGAGCCGTGGGTTTGCCTATCGGAAGATTATCAGAAGAGCTTAAAGCATTTGGGATAAACGTTTTATGATCAGCTAGTCTTAAAAATTAACTGGTTTATTTTTTTCTACTAAAAACACCTTTTCTTTTTTTGCTAAATCATTCATTTTTTGAGTAAAGCCTTTTTTGCTGAATAATATAAAATATTCCTTCCTTTTTCCTTTATTCCATTCAACTTCTTCTGATTTTCTTTTTAAATCAAAGTATACTCCAACGTCAACGGGGCTATCTGACCATTTGCACTCCCCGAAAATAATCTCTTTGGTTTTATTGTTTAATCCGACAATATCTATCTCTTCCCCTTTTTTCCACCACCTGCCTATCCTTTCAAAGGAAAATAGTTCGTTTCTGAATTCGGAAAGAAGTTCTCGGCAAACACTTTCATAAACAAGAGCTTTTATTCCTCCGAAAGTTTCTTTTATCTTTCTTGAGACCTCATCGTATCTTTCTATCTCCAAGTCACTTTTATAAGAAAAGACGTAATAAAACCAAAATCTTAAAAAATTATCAGATATTTTGTATATCCCCTGCTTTGATTTCTGCAAATTATCTTCGGTGGCAGGAACTTCTTTTTCAATCAGCCTTAATTTTATAAGCGTATTGATATATTTGGTTAAAACATTTTTTTCTAATCCAGTATCGTTTGATATTTCACCAAACTTGGTTTTACTTGAAGATACCGACCTTAGAATAGATAAATAATTTTTGTGTTCTCTTAATTCTTCTTTTAAGATAAATTCAACTTCGTTATATAAGAATGAAGTTTTTTTAAAAATGTTTTCCTTAATATTTTCTTCGAGGGAAATATTTTTGTCTATTTCTAAGAGATAGGCAGGCATGCCTCCGCAAACCGTGTATATGCTTAAGAACTCATCAAAATTTTTTTCAGGGAAAAATTGCCAAGCTTGGTTGAATGTCAGAGGGTTGATTAATGCTTGTCCTGTTCTTCTTCCGAAAAGAGGTGATTTGTATGAAAGTGTCTCCGATTCCATCATAGAAATGCTTGATCCAGATACGATTAAAAAAACTTTGCTGGTTTTTAAGTATTCTTCCCATCCTTTTTGGAATAACGATCCCATGGATTTATCTGATTCAACCAAATAAGGATATTCATCTACGGCAAAAACAAATCTATCGTTGGTTTTTTCACTAAGATATTGGAAAACTTCAAGCCAGTCATTAAACCCGTTTTTTGATAGCAGGCTATCTTTAAAATAGGCTCCGAACATTCTGCCCAATTCTTTCAATTGTTCTGATACGGACCTTTTGTCGGCCATAAAGTATATGGCAGGCTTATTTTTTATAAACTGTTTAATGAGTTCGGTCTTTCCGACTCTTCTTTTGCCGTATATAATAAAAAATTCAGGAGCGTCTTTTCCCCATCTTTTATTTAATTCATTTAATTCGAATTCTCGGTTTATAAATTTCATATTTTTACCTACTTTAGATAAGTATACTCGTAAGTAGGTTTTATGTCAAGTAATTATAAAGGTTCTTCCATTGATCTAAAGATAAAACCTCTGCCCTCTCCCCTGGTTTAAGATTATTATCACTCAGCCATTTTTTAATCACATCTCTGTTTATTCCCAATTCAGTAGATAAGTTTCCGATTAATTGTTTTCTCGGATGAGAAAATCCCGCTTTAACTATTTTAAAGAATTGTTCATCTTTTTTAACTCCCTTGGGAGTTATTTTTATCAATACGCTGTCTACCTTGGGAGAAGGAACGAAACAGCCCCGAGGAATACTCATTAATATTTTTGGCTCAGCATAATACTGGACAGCAACGGAAAGAATAGACATATTTCCTGGCTTAGAGCAGATTCTCTCCCCTACCTCCTTCTGGATTATGAAGAAAATATCTTCTGGAAGGTTCTTAATCTCCAAAATGTTCCTTATCAAAAAAGAAGTCAGGTAATATGGAATATTAGCTACAACTTTGTATTTTTTAATCCCCGGAACATTCAATTTTTCATTATTGAATAAAGAAAGAATATCGTCATTAATAATATTAACATTTCCAATATTATTCTCCTTTAAAATATTTCTAAGGGAAGAAACCATTTCTCTGTCTGCCTCCACGCAAACAACCTTTTTAACCTTGGGAGCTATTTCCAAAGTCAAAGCTCCCAGCCCCGGTCCTATTTCCAAAACTGCATCCTTTTTATTAATACCTGAAAATTCCACGATTTTTCTGATCTGGTTTTTGTCTTTCAGAAGGTTTTGGCCTAATGATTTTTTAAGCTTGACTAAAGGCATTTGTGTATTTATTTACGCATAATGAACAAAATATGTATGTTTTGTCTATTATGAATTAGGTAAAATCAAAGAATTCAGATTATTTTATTAGCAACATTTTTGCTTCCTCAAGGAATTTAGTCGCTATTTTTGCTAGCCTTTCAGCGTCATTTTTACTGAAATCGCCATAATAGTCAGCATTTTCTCTGAGAGATTTTCCCAACCGCAGTGCTTCTAAAAATTCAAAACTCAATATCCCTTTTTCAACATAGAGGTTTCTTATCGCTTCAATTAAACAAAAGTGGCTTTTTTCGCGATAACCTTGGGCATAAAGAAGAGCTCTTGCCGTATGGAACATTGAGTAATAAGATTGAATAGTTGACCATTTGTAGTTATCACTTAAAAGACTATCTTTTGAAAAAGATAAATCACTTTTGGCCAGTTCAAGTTCTTTAGGCACTAAAGTTTCAGACTTTTCAAGTTTTACAATTTTATCACGTTCAAGGCATTTTTTAAATTCATTGTTTTCCATAGTTTTCCCAGATTAATTTACCTTTTTCTATTTCTTGAAAGAAAAGCGGTTTTTGGTCGTTTATGGCAAGCATTTCTTTTGGCGTTTTCACTATTAACTGCACCCTATCTTTAAATTGTGAGGAATTAATTATCCCCCTTATTCTGTCAACATTGTTCCCTTGCACAAAAAGATCTATATCGCTTTCGGCGGTGTTGGTTCCTTTAGCGCTTGAGCCGAAAAGGATTATTTTTTGGCTTTCTAGTTTTAATTTTTCAATCAGCGGATATATTAATAAAAGATTCTGCAATATTTTCAGCTCTTTTATGACCATATGATCTGTGCCGACGCTATATAAAGAGGTGCGGCCAATTTTTCTTTTTTTAATAATCCCTTCTTCAGATAATGAGTGCAACGCTAAATTAACAGAAGACCTTTTCATCTCGGTTAAATCCCCCATTTCTTTTTCTGTGTATTCTTTATCCGCGTTAGTAGATAAGAATTTTATGACTTTTTGCTCAACAGTAAAGAAGAGTTGTTCTGGTAGGTTTTTCATATTCTATTATATTGGATATATTTCCATTATATTGGAATATAGACTTTTGTCAATTTTTGATGATGTTTTTAGAAAAATCTTTAAGTTAAACTATGTGGAGAAATTGTCTTGACTTCTCCCTGTATGGGGCTAAAATATATACTATCCAGGTTAAAGGACTTGGGATTAAGGAACTGGCTTAATCTGTAGGATTTTAAACAGAAACCCTGCAAATATTACTATTTCTATTAAAGATAAAGCTACAATTATTATCGGTAAACTGGGTAAGAAAAGGCTATTTCTGTCTTTTTTTGCTGTTTTTTGCGTCTGGGGCATGCTTCCCATAAATCACAACGAATCTACCGAGGGAGAGGGCATTTCTAGCCTCCAGAACAGTTTTTTAAGCATTGACTCGGCCTTCCAGCCTATTACCAATAGCTTAATCCTTCAGCAAGGAAATATTATTTCAGCCCTACCTTCTCCCCTATTTGTTTCTTCTCAGACTTTGGGATCCTTGTTCGACGAGGAAACGGAAAGCAAAGACATTATTAAGCACATAGTGGAAAAAGGAGAAACTATATCTACTATTGCCGATCAATACAATATATCAGTTGAAACCATTCTCTTGGCCAACGAACTGGACAGTACTAAAATCCAAGTCGGCCAAGAGCTTTTAATTTTGCCAGTCAATGGGATTATTCATATGGTAGAAAAGGGAGAAAGCGTTGACGCTATTGCCAAGAAGTATAGTGCCAAAAAAGATGAAATAATCAGTTATAACGATCTTTCCTCGGAAGGAACTGTATATATCGGAGATGTTTTGATTATTCCTAATGGACAGATGCCTAAGCAGGTTGTCCCGACTACCAATACCAGTTCAAACTACGCCCAGACCACTATTCCCAATTCATATTTTATCGTTCCAACGGTTGGAACGGTTTCTCAGGGAGCCCACTATTCATATACTTCAAACGGCAAAGCCCATTATACTGCTATCGATATTTCTAATGCTATCGGAACTCCAGTTGTTGCTGCGGCCGCTGGAACAGTCCAGATTGCCAAAAATAGATGGCCATATGGCAACTATATCACTATTCTTCACTCCAATGGAGTTATCACCCTCTATGCTCATTTAAGCTTCTTTGCGAAAGGAATAGAGGCTGGAACAACTGTTTCTCAGGGCCAGACTATTGGATATATGGGTAATACCGGAAGAACGGTAAGAGCTACTGGTGGAACGGGATCACACCTTCACTTCGAAACCAGAGGATCTGCCAATCCCTTGACCTCCCTATTTAGAGCGGGAAGCAAAGTATCATATTAAAACAAACTGAACAAGGGTTCAGTTTTTTGATATAAAACTATGAATAATTACGCCATTCAATTTATCGGCAAAGAGGTTGATATAAAAATAGACAGGCTGATTAATTCAAGACATCCAGATCATGGATTTCTTTACAAAATTAACTATGGATTTGTGCCCGACACTATTGCCCCAGACGGAGAAGAAATCGATGCTTATTTATTAATGGTTGGTAAGCCAGTTAAATCATATAAAGGAAAATGCATTGCCGTTATTCATCGCTTAGAAGAAGATGATGACAAATTAGTTGTCGTTCCTTCTGATTCTATTAATATTTCTGATGAGAAAATATTGGAACTAACTGATTTCCAGGAGAAATTTTTTACCATTAAAATAATAAGGTAAGAAAAAGAAGAGGTTTATTCCTCTTCTTCACAATCACAACAGTCGCATTCTTCACAATCAAGGCAGGTTTTGGCTTCAGGCAAAGCGGTCAATCTTTCTTCATCTATATCGCAATCGCATCCGCAGTTATCGCATTTGCCATATGTCCCCTCTTCTATTTTTTTAAGGGCAATGTTTATATCCCTCAAGTTTTCTTCTAGAGAATATTCAACTGGTAAAAGGTTCTCATATTCTTCAACCTCGTCTACCTTGTCTTCTGGAGATACATTCATGTCGGGAAATTTGGTTTGATAGTCATCCCCTTCTCCCTTATTAGCGAAGGTCTTTAATTCTTCTTCAAGCTCTTGTTTCTTTTTTAACAAGTCTTGCTTTCTTTGTTCGATGAATTCTGGTGTCATATGATTTGTACTATTTTTAAAAGACCGAAAATAACCAATAACAGTATTAATACTATCACCGTTCTTACCAATACTTTGGAAAGAGTGGTTGGTTTTTTAGTCATGTTAATTATTTAATCTTCGTTTCTATTTCTCCTAGCTCCGCCTTTATCTGCTTTACCTGAGCAGCTACTTCCTGATACTTTTCTTTGATAAGCTTCCTTTTTTCTTCAAGGTCGCCCATCTTATCTTCTACATCCCATCGATCTTTTTCTAATTGTCTCCTGTTTTCTTCGATGGTTCTTCTTCTGGTTTCAATATCCCTCAAGATAACATCATCCTTGGCTTCGGCCTGTCTTCTTTCTAATATCTTGATTTCATCTTCTACTGCTTTTTCCCTGAGCTTGATATCGTTCAATCCTTTCTCCGACTTATCTTTAAGCTTGGTATTTTCAAACATTTCCCTTTTAATGGCATCTATCTCCCCCTCTAAAGGTTCAAGCCTTTTTAATAAGTCTTGCTTAGTCTGTCCGAGAATGATTCTATCCCTGTCTCTTCTTAATATTTCCAATTCTTGGTTTATTTCTTTTTCTTTAGCTAAAACCTTTTCTGAATTTAATTCACATTCTCTCATCTGCAACCTCAAAGATTTTATATCATCTTCTTTTTCATCTTTTTCTTTTTCGATAGTGTTTCTTTCGTCTTCGACCTTCCATCTTTCCTTTTCGGTCGCCCTCTTTTCTTCTGGAGCTTGGGCTATCGATTCCTTGTCTTCTAAATCTTTTTTGATTTCGTCAACCTTAGCTTTTCTTTCTAAGATCAAGTCCAGCTTGCTCTTGATGTTATTTATTTCTTCTTCAATTTCCATCCGTCTTTTTTCAAAAGGAGCCTTTTCTTCTGTTATTTTTCTTAACTTTTCTTCTAATTCGAAATTCGATTCAGCAATCTTGGCAAGCTTTTCTTCGTTCTCATCTATTTTCTTCAACTCTTCAATCTTGGCC
>JBAQMJ010000042.1:0-4290 GCA_049302695.1 Minisyncoccales bacterium | reverse complement strand
CCCTTAACCCCCTGAGGATTCCAGCCAATAGCCTGATCAAAAGGTCCCATGAACATTTCGTAACATCTCAATGTATCTGCTCCACATTCATCAATAATAACATCCGGAGAAATAACATTGCCCTTTGATTTAGACATTTTCTGTCCATCAGGAGCCATTATCAATCCAACGTTTCTTAAAGTATAAAAAGGCTCTTTGGTAGAAACAATGCCTATATCATACATAAACTTATGCCAAAAACGGGCATATAATAAATGCAATACAGCATGCTCAGCTCCGCCAACATATAAATCAACTGGGAGCCACCTCTTTTCTTTTTCTTTGTCAAATATTTCTTCTTTATTGTTATTGTCCAAATATCTCAGATAATACCAGCAAGAGCCAGCCCATTGAGGCATAGTATTAGTTTCTCTTTTTGCCTCACCTCCACATTTAGGACATTTAACATTAACAAATTCGGGAATAGCAGCTAGGGGAGATTCCCCTGTTCCAGTTGGCTGGTATTTTTCAACGTAAGGCAGCCTGACAGGCAATTCATTTTCTGGAACGGCAACCATTCCGCATCTATCACAATGAATAATCGGAATCGGCTCTCCCCAATATCTCTGCCTTGAAAAAACCCAATCTCTTAATTTGTAATTTACCTTCTTTTCCGCTTTGCCTTTTTTCTTTAAAAACTCTCCGATCTTTTTTCTTCCTTCTTCAGAGGTCATCTTATTAAATTCTCCGGAATTAAATAATACGCCGTCCTCGACAAAAACTTCTCCGTCTTTCTTATTTTTTCCATCAATAACTTCTATAATCTCCAAATTATACTTTTTAGCAAAATCGAAATCTCTCTCGTCGTGAGCCGGCACAGCCATTACTGCTCCCGTGCCATAATGAGCTAAAACGTAGTCGGCCACAAAAACAGAAACTTCTTTTCCGTTAACTGGATTAATAGCTTTGACTCCTTTCAATTCAACTCCTGTCTTGTCTTTAACTTCGCTGATTCTTTCTCTCTCACTCTTATTCTTAGCTTTATTAATATATTCCAAAACTTCTTCTTTGTTTTCAATCTGCAATTCATTAATTAAAGAGTGTTCTGGAGCAATAACTAAATAGGTGCAGCCGAATAAAGTATCGATTCTGGTTGTAAAGACAGAAATTTCCTTGGAACTGATTGGAAATTTAATCTCCCAGCCTTCGCTTCTTCCGATCCAATTCTTCTGCATTTCTTTTATCTTCTCTGGCCATTCAATATCATCCAATCCTTCTAAAAGCTTATCCGCATAATCGGTTATCTTTAAAACCCATTGATTAATATCTTTCTTGGTTGTTTCTGTTCCACACCTCTCACATTTTCCATCAACCACCTCTTCATTAGCCAAACCAGTCTTGCAGGAAGGGCACCAGTTAATGGGAAGGAGTTTCTTGTACGCCAAGCCATTCTCAAATAATTTTAAAAATATCCACTGAGTCCATTTATAGTATTCTGGATCAGTTGTATTCAATTCCCTTTCCCAGTCATAGCTTAAGCCAGCCACCTTCATTTGCCTCTTAATATTAGAAACATTCTTAGCAGTGGTAATCTCTGGATGAATTCCGTGTTTGATGGCATAGTTTTCTGCTGGCAATCCGAAAGCATCCCAGCCCATTGGATGCAAAACATTAAAACCTTGAGCTCTTTTCATTCTTGAAATAATGTCTGTTGCCGTATATCCCTTTAAGTGCCCCACATGAATTCCTTCTCCAGAAGGATATGGAAACATATCAAGAACATAAAATTTGGGACTGTTTAGGTCCTCTTTGGTTTTATAGGAATTATTCTTTTCCCAATAATCCTGCCACTTCTTTTCAATTTCTTTAAAATTATATTCCATATTAAAGCAGTAATAGCATTGATGTTATACCCGCAACGATAGCGACAACGACTCCTGTCCACCACCAGACATCAGTATCTATCTTTTTATTGGCCTTAAAAGTTTTTTCTGCCCATGGCTTAAAATAATAGACAAAAGCCATAATTCCATAGGCGACAACAAAGCCAAAAAGGATGGCTCTGATTAAATATAGTAAATCGTGACTAATAAATTGCATATGTTTTATATATACTTAAAGAATACCACAAAACAAAAGGGCTGTTAAGCCCCAATATTAAACAATTCTTTAGTATTTTTAAGAGTAGCTTCCTTGACTTCTTCTGTCTCGACTCCTTTAATCTTAGCAATTTCATCAATAATATAAGGTAAAGAAAGGGGATTGTTCCTTTCTTCAAATTGAGGAGGAGAAAGATAGGGACAATCAGTCTCAATTAAAATCTTGTCCATAGGAATAATCTTTATTACCTCCCTTAAATCAATCTTGAAAATAATACCATCAATTCCTATATACAAACCTAAGGATAAGGCCTTTTCCGCTTCTTCTTTAGTTCCAGTAAAACAATGCAAGACTCCCCTAACTTTTCTCTTTGATAGTATTTCAAATAAATCATCGAAGGCTGATCGGCAATGAATAATAATCGGCAAGTCCAATTCTTCAGCCAAGTCAAGCTGTCTTTCAAATATTATTTTCTGCTCTTGCTTAAATAACTCTTTTTTAGATTCTCCTTTCGGCCTACGCCAATAGTCTAATCCAATCTCTCCTACAGCCACAACCTTTTCTGTTTTTAATGATTTGTATGCGTTATAGTCAAAATCTTTCTCTAGCAATTCTTCTCTTCCTGCATATTCTTTATTTTTAAAAACCTGAGAATAAATGCTTGTAGGATGCAAACCGATTGAAGCAAAAACATCAGGATAGTTTTCAGCAATTTCAACTGCTTTTTTTGAATCTTTAAAATTAGTTCCAACATTAATCATGCCTATTCCCTCCTTTAGGCATTTTTTAATCAATTCATCTCTATCATTATCAAATTCAGAGGCATTGAGATGGGCGTGAGTATCGAATATCATACTCTTGGAAACAAGGATTCTCCTTTTTTAACATTAAATACTCCCTTATCTTCCCCTAGTTGATCCCTCATTTTTTGAGCAGTATCTGGTAAGAATGGATCAATTAATTTAGAAATACTTATCAAGGAAAGTAAAAGATTAGAAAAAATTAATCTCTGTTTTTCAATATCCTTTATCTCCCAAGGCTTCTCTTCATCGATATATTTATCGCAAAAAGAAACCAATTCCCAGACATCAGACAAAGTATTATTGAATTCAATAAAACCATCTTTAACCTTTCCTTCAATTTCTTCAACTTTTTCAAAAAAAGATGTTGCAGGAGCAATTTCAAAATTCTTATCCATTCCCGACTTTATAACCATCGCGATCGTTCTTGAGAATAAATTACCCAAACCACTAGCCAAATCAGAATTATATCTCTTCTCAAATTTTTCAAAGGTAAAATCGCCGTCTCCAGTGGCTGGTATTTCTCTTAATAAAAAATACCTAACTCCATCTGCTCCATATTTATTAACCAATTCAACAGTATCAATAACATTACCAACACTTTTACTCATCTTCTGTCCATCAACAGTTATATACCCATGAACAAATATAACTTTAGGTAGTTTGATTCCAGCCGATAGAAGCATTGCTAACCAATAAACTGAATGGAATCTGACAATTCCCTTTCCAATCACGTGAAGCCTGGAGTCGCTGTTCTGCCAGAATTCATCAAACTTGCTTTCGTCAGCACTGCCATATCCTAAAGCATTAATATAGTTAGACAAAGCGTCAAACCAAACCCACATCTTCTGGGTCGGATCATCAGGGACATCTATCCCCCAGCCTTTAGCCCTCTCGCTGGAACGAGAGATGCAAAAATCCTGAAGTCCAGAATTGATAAAACTCAAAACTTCGTTCTTCTTAGTTTCGGGTATAATTTTAACCTCATCTTTTTCAATCATCTCCTTTAGTCTTTCCTGATATTGAGAAAGCCTAAAGAAATAATTTTCTTCTTCAATTAATTCAGGCTTAACTTTATGATCAGGACAAAGCCCATTCTCCAATTCTTCTTCCTTATAAAACTCTTCGCAACCAACGCAATATAATCCTGAATATTTCTTCTTGTAAATATCTTTCTCGCAAGCTCTCCATAGCTTATCCGCTCCTTTGAAGTGCCTTTCTTCGGTGGTGCGGATAAAATCATCAATAGAAATATTCAATTTGTTTTTCAATTCAAAAAACTTAGCATAATTTTGATCAACTAATTCCTTTACCGGAATGCCAGCCTTCTCTGCACTTCTAACATTCTTTAAACTGTTTTCATCGCTTCCCGACAAAAAGAAAACTTTGTCTCCGAGCAATCGATGCCTTC
>JBAQMJ010000041.1:0-8023 GCA_049302695.1 Minisyncoccales bacterium | reverse complement strand
GATCTCTTTATTCTGTTACAGGGTGGCTTTTAAATCCAGCTTTTGCGGCCATGGCAATGGCTTTTTCTTCAGTGAGCGTTGTTCTTAATTCTTTGTTCTTAAAGAGGTTGAAATATTGAAGAATTGGAGGTATAATATGTGTGGTCCTATCCTTCAAAATTCCGAACAACTTTCAATAGGGAGGCCATATATTTATCCGCCTTGGCTGATAAATGAGGTTACCCACGTGGATTCATTCGGATTCACTTGAAAGTGGTAGGACCTATGGAAAGACACTGTTTTAGCAGTGTTTTTTCTTTGTATGATTGTGATCGTAAATTCTATTCCAAAGCTTAACTTTTCCCAGAGAAAACTTCGTTAGGGGTAAGATAGTCGTGTCGTTTTCGGGGACGCGTATTAATGAGGCGTACTGCTGCATCAATCTGTCCTTGGCTAACCATAGCAAATTCTGATTTCTTTGGAAAGAACTGTCGCAATAATCCATTGGCATTCTCGTTAGATCCTCTTTCCCATGAGTGGTAGGGGTTAGCGAAGAAGATTGTTGTTCTCGTTTCTTTTTCAGTTGATTCGTGTTCAGCAAAAGTAGATCCGTTGTCATAGGTAAGAGTATACTTTTTGTTGCTCGGTAGTTTATTAAATCTGCTAACAGTTTTTATCTTAGTTTCTTCTGCTGTAGAATACTCTAATTTATCTGCCATTAATTTTCCACTTTTGCGCTCGACGTGAGTTAGAATTTGTTTAGTCCTTTCCTTTCCGACAATAGTATCTCCTTCCCAGTCTCCAATTCTGCTTCTCTCGTTAACTATCGCTGGTCGCTCATCAATTCTCTTCTTTAGATCTTTTCGCTGTTTAATGCGGATTCTAGTGCCATAGCGCCTGCGATATTTGCCCTTCTGGCATCTTAAATACTTAACTAGGTCTTTTCTTTTTTCATAGATGAATTCGTAGATGCTGTCCTTGCCAATATGCCGGCTCTTTTCGTTTGGATATTTCCTTTTCAGCCGGCCGCTAATTTGTTCTGGAGACCAATATTTTTTAATCTTCCTAATGACGTAGTTTCTAATCCAAGAGTTATTCTCTATTTTTCTGAACCTCTGATTAGCTTCAATTCTCCGCTGTTCAGTTTTTGTCTTGGCTATTTGAGCATCGTAACCAGTTTTGTTTTTAGTAAAATTTCTGTTTAATTCTTGAGAAATCGCCGACGGTGTTTTCCCTAATAATTTCGCTATTTCATTTTGCTTCTTTCCAGCTCGAAGCAAAACAGATAGCTCATTCCTTTGAATTGAGGTAATATGTGTGTAAGGCATCTTTGTTTAGGCTAATAATTATTTGGACAATAACTATTATACCCTAACTTAGATGTCTTTGTTTTTAGTTAAGCTTGGGAGCAGAATGCAGGGATAAAATATTGACAATTTTGCAATATTATTTTATATTGTTAAAGACAGTTCTTTTAATATTAATTACTTGCGTTTAGTCATAGCCAAAAGATATTGTTTTTCAATGTTTTCTGGCTATGACTAATCGGAGATTGGTCTAGCAGGAAAAAACGTTATGGAAACGAAAACCTACGACAAGCAGACAGCGAAATTTATCGCTATTCTGGTTGAAAATATGCCGAAAATTTCAGCGGACACAATGCAGGGATGGATTGAAAATCCTGTGGAGCTTAAAAAGATCCTTACAGAGGTTTTTTTTCCTTCGCAGAAGTTTGAGATTTGGAAAATTATCAGAATTGGTGTTTTCCATAATGTGTATGCAATCCGTAATGCTATCGAGCAGGCGGGAATGAAAATCGGCAATTATGCCAATGATATTCTTGGGAAAATTGATCTCGCACCAAGCGAGACGAATATCAATCTCGTCGTTCTCTCGGTCGCAGATCTCGGCCTCAAAGATGGAACTAAATATGAAGAAATCTGTGAACGTGCCAAGGAGATTGGCTTGGAGTTATGTCCAGCCGAAGTCGGTCCTTGTCTGCGGAGCCAGTACAAAAATCAGCCTAATGGTGAAGTGATTATAGCCATGGAGCCAGTGGCCGATTCAGACGGAGATCTCAAGCTGTTCGGCGTTGTACGGGAGGGCAATGATGATTGTTGGCTCTACAGCTACTACGCCTATTCTGACAGATTCTGGAACAGTGATTGCAGATTCGTCTTCGTCCTCCCGCAAGTAAAGTAATTTGGATGCTTGGATTTTCGATTTTTGAATTTGAATCTTGAACCCCTTAGCGTAATGCAAAAGGGGTTATTTTTTTGATTTGTGATATAATTAAAATAGATAGTAAGCTAATTTGCCTGCGGTTACGGTCTCGGGCGGCTGAATTCGTAATTTCGGAAGAGCGAAGATTTTTGGCGGGCAAGCCTTCCAAAATAGTCGCCCCGATTTTCAAAAAAACTAAATAAACTTGGTATAAGGCGTTAGGGCATTAAGGTGCCGAACAATATACATCCTTGAGAGTGTTTAAAGGGGATATCGATTCTAAAATTTTAATTGAACTTTAGCTGTTACGTGTTTTATTTTATGTCGGGCTGCTGGGAGTTGAACCCAGGTCTTACGCACCCCATGCGCAAATACTACCACTATACTACAGCCCGATTTCTCATGAAGCTATCTTATCAAAAAGAAGAATAATTGCAATGTTTATAAAAAAAGAGACAGCTTTAGCGGCTAAACAATTTTTTTGATAATAAATTGTTGGCCGTTTAGTTCTGTCTGTTGTTCTTCCGTTGTTACGACAACCTGGTTAAAGATATATGCCGAGACGGCACATTCTCCATCATCCAATGCCGAATTATGGTAGATGAGCGGGCACAAGTGGGCTTCGGTTATTTTATGTGCCTTATTTGTTTCCCCGCAAACGAGAAGTCCCTTGTCTTTATATTTTTTATTCAGACAAGTGCAATCGGTGAATTGGATGACCTCTTTTATTATTACGGGCCAGTTCTTAAAGCTCATCGCTGTCGTTGAGGCAGTTTCGAAAACCTTTTCGTCGAGATACGGGGTGCAGTCAAACCCCATCTTGTTTTTATAAATCTTTCCGGATCGAAGGTGCCATAGCAGAATCTTCATGCATTTGCAAATGTTTTCTGCTTTTATCACGACAGAGGTTTCGCGCCATTCGACGAATCGTCTCTTATCTTTATCCTCTAAGACAAGGAAAGCGTCGAGGTCTTTCTTTTCTGTTCCGACGATATAAATGAACTTGCCATCTACGGGAATAATTTTGAAATGATCTTTGTTCAGGAGATTTGTTCTGTTGCCGATGCAGAGGATTAATATCCTCATCAAGAATAAGAATGTTTCATCTTTTTCCATGACGTCTCCTCCTTGGAGTGGTTAAAAGATATCACAAATATTATTAAAGTCAACAAAAAACAGCCCTTGATAGGGGCTGACCTTTTTTGTTTTATTTCTTTCCCAAGGATTTAATGCATTTAGTGCAAGCCAAGATTCTTTTCCCAGCGAATTCCTTGAATTTTTTATTGGTTGTGTTAGCAGGAACAATCACCCATTGTAGATTGGGCTTGATTCTTCTTTTAATAGAAGGATTATATCTTGAGATAAGCTTATAGTAGCTTCCTCCCATTGAAGATGATTTTCCGCAAATTGTACATTCTTTTTCCATATGTAAGTATCTTATCAAAAAATTAAATAATTGCAACCCCCCGCTATTTTTGGTATTATAAATCCATGGAAGTTTTAACCATTATCACTTTACTAATACTTTTGTTTTCAGTAATCATTCATGAGGTTTCTCATGGCAGTATTGCCTATGCCTTAGGCGATTCAACAGCTAAGGACGAGGGAAGATTGTCTTTGAATCCCTTGGTTCACATAGATTTGGTTGGTTCAATTATTTTACCTTTGTTTTTATCTCTTTTAAATATGCCGATTATCGCCTGGGCCAAGCCAGTTCCAGTTAATCCTATGAATTTCACCGATAGAAGATGGGGAGACTTGAAAGTTTCTTTGGCTGGACCTTTGTCTAATTTTATCGTTGCTTTGATTTTTGGATTAATTATTAAATTCGTTCCATCTTTGCCAGAAAGCTTTTTAATCGTTGCATCGATAGTAGTTCTTTATAATATAGCCTTAGGATTGTTTAATTTGATTCCGATTCCTCCTTTGGACGGTTCGCATATTTTGTTTTCATTGTTGCCAGATCAATTTGAAGGATTTAAGGTTTTCCTCTGGCAGTATGGATTCGTTCTTCTTATGATTTTGATATTTATTTTACCTAATGGATTGAATTGGATTTTCAATTTAGCACAAACGATTTTATCTTTATTTATTAATCGATAATTTATAAACATATGAAATTAGAAAATAAAGTAGCAGTTGTTACAGGAGCTTCTTCAGGAATGGGAAAAGCAATTGCCGAAAAGTTTCTTTCAGAAGGAGCTTCGGTTGTTTTTTCTGATATTAATAATTTTGATGTTAGTAGTTTTGGAGACAAGGCCATTTTTGTTAAATGCGATGTTTCTAAATCTGCTGAAGTCGATGCTCTAATCAAGGCTTGCGTCGATAGATTTGGCAAAGTTGATATTATGGTCAATAATGCTGGAGTAGGAGGCTTGGGAGACGTTTTGAGCATGACAGACGATGCTTGGGACAAGACGATAGCCGTTGATCTTTCAGGAGTTTTCTATGGTATTCGTGCTGCTGGAAGGGCAATGAAGGAGAAGGGAACTAAAGGTTCGATTATTAACATGTCTTCGATTCTCAGCTCAGTCGGTTTTAGTGGAGCCTTAGCTTATTGTGCTTCAAAAGGTGGAGTTAACCAATTAACCAGGTCTAGTGCTTTGGAATTTGCTTCTTTGGGGATAAGGGTTAATGCAATTGCTCCAGGATTTATTAAAACCAATATGACTAAGGGTGTTCAGGATGATGAGAATATCTCTAAGTTTATCAACGGCATGACTCCTTTGGGATACATGGGAGAGCCAGAAGATATTGCCAATGCAGCGGTTTTTCTAGCTTCCGAAGATTCTAAATATGCGACTGGTTCCATTATGTTTATTGATGGAGGATGGACAGCGCATTAACGATACATGAAAAAGATTGAAACAATCTCTAAGTTAAAAGAAATCTGCAATCAATTAAAAAAGAGAAAAAAGACTGTTGGGTTAATAACAGGAGTTTTTGATATTTTGCATTATCAGCATGTTGAATTTTTGTCTTTTGCAAAGAAAAAGGTAGACATGTTGATTGTAGGAATTGAGTGTGATGAAAATGTTAAATTGTTTAAGGGGAATAATCGGCCTATTTTTAATTTTAATCAAAGATTTTTGGTTCTTTCGTCTTTGGAAAGCATAGATTATGTTTTCAAGATTCCTGCGATTAAAAAGGAGCAATCAGACTATTCAGATTTTTACAAGAACATCATTAAAAAGATTGACATAGATGTCTTGATTGCTAGTAGAGCGAAGGATGGTTCTTGGGTGGAAAAGAAAAAAAGCGCGAAGGAATTGAATATTAAATTTATTACATATAATGAAAAATTCAACGTTTCCTCTTCGGAGATCATTTCAAGAGTAATGTTTATTAAGTAAATATTTGACATTTAGCCTTTTTTCTGATAATTTTATCACAAGCGATTTCTCGCTTGCGATTTATTTATTGAATAAAAACATGCCAACAATTAGACAATTAATTAAGAAAAACAGAAAGACTGTAAAAGCTAAGAGCAATACTCCTGGTCTTGCATTTGGATTTAATCCTTTGAAGAACAGACCCAAGGAATATGAAGCACCTTTCAAGAAGGGTGTTTGCTTGAAAGTTTTTACCACTACTCCTAAGAAACCTAACTCAGCTTTAAGAAAGGTCTGCAGAGTTAAGTTGAGTAATGGAAACGAAGTTACAGCATATATTCCCGGAGAAGGACACAATTTACAAGAACACTCTATCGTTATGATCAGAGGAGGAAGGGTAAAAGATTTGCCCGGTGTACGATATCATGTCGTCAGAGGCATCTTCGATTGCGCTGGTGTAGAAGGAAGAAAACAACAGAGAAGCGCATACGGAGTTAAAAGACCAGTTAAGAAATAAATATGGCAGGATTAAAATTCAAAAAGAAAGTAATAATGCCCGACTCAACCTATAATGATATTATGGTTTCAAAATTCATTAATCAGGTTATGTCAGACGGAAAAAAGACCATAGCTCAGAAAATTGTCTACGGAGCTTTTGATTTAATTAAAGAACAAACAAAGAGAGATCCTTTAGAAGTTTTCAGGTTAGCCATTCAGAACGTTTCTCCAGTTTTGGAAGTTAAACCTAAGAGAGTCGGAGGAGCAACCTATCAAGTTCCCATGGAAGTAAAGGGAAACAGGAGATTGAGTTTAGCTATGAAATGGATGATTATTTCAGCCAAGGCCAAGAAAGGCAAGGCAATGAAATTCAAATTAGCCGAAGAATTGATTGAAGCTTCAGAGAATAAAGGAAATTCAGTTAAAAAAAGAGAAACCGCGCATAAGATGGCTGAAGCCAACAGAGCCTTTGCACACTTTGCATGGTAATTTAAACCTAAACCTATTTTCAAGCCAAATAGGTTTTGTGTTCTAAAAAGATAAATAAAAATATATGAGCCGCCAATATCCAATAGAAAAATACAGAAACATCGGAATCATTGCTCACATCGATGCGGGAAAGACCACTACCAGTGAGAGAGTTTTGTTTTACACTGGAATCTCACACAAGATTGGAGAGGTTCATGAAGGTGCTGCCATTATGGATTGGATGGAACAAGAGAGAGAAAGAGGCATCACTATTACTTCAGCTGCCACTACTTGTTTCTGGTCTCCTGGCGATTATTTAAAGAAAGACAAAACAAACGAACATAGAATCAACCTTATCGACACTCCTGGACACATCGACTTTACCGCCGAAGTGCAGAGAAGTTTAAGAGTCTTGGATGGCGCTGTGGTTGTTTTTGATGGAGTAGCTGGAGTAGAAGCTCAGTCTGAAACTGTTTGGAGACAAGCAGACAGATATCACGTTCCTCGAGTTTGTTTTATCAACAAGCTAGACAGAATGGGCGCTTCTTTTGAGAAGTCGCTCCAATCGATTTGGGATAAATTAACGACCAATGCAGTTGCTGTACAGTATCCAATCGGAGAAGAAGAGAATTTTTCAGCCATTATTGATTTGATGGAAATGAAGGCAGTTAAGTTTGAGGGAGAAATGGGAAAGGATGTCATTAAGTTTGATATTCCTGAAAACATGATGGAAGATGCTAAGAAATGGAGAGCTAAGATGGTTGAGAAGATTGTTGCTGAAGACGAAGCTTTGATGGAAAGGTATTTGAATGGAGAAGAAATCTCAGTTGAAGATTTGAGAAAAGCTTTAAGAAAAGCAACTATTGAATACAAATTAATTCCAGTTTTAATTGGAACATCTTTGAGAAATAAAGGAGTTCAATTGGTTTTGGATGCAGTTGTTTATTATCTGCCAAGTCCGTTAGATGTTCCTTCAACAGTAGGACTTGATCCTAATGATGAAGAAGTTAAGGTTGAAAGACACCCCAAGGATGATGAACCTTTTGCTGGATTAGCTTTTAAAGTTGCAACAGATCCTTTTGTCGGAACACTAACATATGTTAGAGCCTATTCAGGACACTTCACTAAGGGAGGATATTTGCTTAATACTGTTTCTGGAGAAAGAGAAAGAGTCGGCAGAATCCTTCGTATGCATTCTAATGAAAGAGAAGAGGTTGACGAAGTATACGCTGGAGACATTGTTGCTTTCGTCGGAATGAAAAATACAACAACTGGGCATACTCTTTGCGATGAGTCAGCTCCGATTGTTCTAGAAAAGATTGTTTTCCCTGAACCAGTTATTTCTATTCAAGTTGAGCCTAAGAATAAGGCCGATCAAGAAAAGATGGGAGCTTCTTTAAAGAAATTGCAAGATGAGGATCCTACCTTTAGAATGGAAACCAATCAAGAATCTGGAGAAATGGTTTTGTCTGGTATGGGAGAATTACATTTGGAAATTATTGTCGATAGATTAAAGAGAGAGT
>JBAQMJ010000040.1:0-4109 GCA_049302695.1 Minisyncoccales bacterium | reverse complement strand
TTCATTTTGATTGTCATACATCAACCATGCCTGATTCACACGCTTTTGCAAGACGAGCCTGTTTTCATGCTCGTTTTGTATTAGAAAGCGGTCTTCATTTCATGCCGGTGTTGTATTGGACGAATCTGAGAGTTGCAAAAAACGGAAAAATACCCTATACTCCTAACTAGGATACCACTCCGCTTTTATCTTTTATATCAGCGGTGTTTGCTAGTGATAATAAATGAATTGAGAATAAAATGACAAGTTTAAAAGCAAAATTAAGACAGGCTAAAGGCACAGCCTACAGAGCCGCCCAGAAGGAAGAATTAATTCCAGCTGTTTTGTACGGACCAGGAATAGAAACTATTTCTTTGGAAGTTGACAGAAAAGAATTTGAAAAAGTGTATAAGGATGTAGGAGAGACTTTGATTGATTTGGACGTTGAGGGAAAAGGATATTCTGTTCTAATCCACGACGAACAGGTCCATCCTTTAAGCCAAGCGTTGCTTCATGTTGATTTTTATCAACCCAACTTGAAAGAAGTTGTTGAAACAGAAGTTCCGTTAGAATTAGTAGGAGAAGCTCCTGCTTTGAAGCTAGGCGGAACATTGATTGCTAATATGAAGGAAATACCAGTATCGGCTCTTCCTAAAGATTTGCCGAGCAAGATTGTGGTAGATGTTTCATCTTTGTTGACTTTTGAAGATTCAATTACTGTAAAGGACATTAAGGTTCCTGCCGGTGTTACAATTGAAATCGAAGATCCTGAAGAGATAATCGTTAAGGTTATGGAGCCGGAAAATGTTGATGAAGAATTGGCAAAGCCGATCGAAGATGTAAACAAGGAGCCAGAGAAGGCTGTCGAGAAGAAAGAAGAAGAGGTTCCAGAAGAGAAATAATAATTTTGAACTAATGGTCTTCAGTTTTTTTCCAGAAATTAAGAAACTGATGTTAATGACGATAACGGGAATATTGCTCCCCGTTATTTTCGTTTTTGCAACCGGAGTAGATGATTTAGATGCCATGTGCGCGCAGGAAGGATGGAAGACAGCTTGCGAAACTCTTTCTGATTCTGAATGCCAGAGCCTGTTGAATCAGTGTCAGATATATTTTGAATCTGAAAGAAAGGCTGTTGAATCAGACATGACTAAGACTAGCGCTGAAAAGAAAACGCTGCAAACTCAGATTTCTACTTTAACTAAAAAGATTAAAGATTTGGACTATCAGATATATCAGTCTAATCTTTCAATTAAAAGCTTAGGTTTTCAAATTAAAGATACTCAATTATCAATAGTTGAAACAGAGAAAGAAATTGATTCTCAGAAGGAAAAAATAGGTTTGATTCTGCGAGCGGTAGCCGATGAAGACAAGAAATCATTGATTGAAGTTTTGATTGCCAGCAAAACCATTTCTGAGTTTTTTGATAATCTTGTTTATCTAGAAACTTTAAGCGTTAAGAATCAAGACTTGCTTGATCGTTTTGAAAATCTTGAAGCCAGTCTGAAAGGACAGCAGATTAGTCTAGCTGAAGAAAAAGGAGAGACAGAGAGCTTGTTGGCTTTGCAAAGCGTGCAGAAACAAGCCTCAGCTTCAACCAAGCAAGAGAAAGATCAATTATATACTTTGACTGAGGCTCAATATCAGGCTCAGCTTAAAGAGAAGGAAGAGCTAGAAAAGAAAGCTGCTGAAATTGAAAAGAAGCTGGTTCAGATGACTGGTTTGGCTGATGATCAAACGGCTCCTAGTTTTGGAGAGGCTTTGGAAATGGCGAAAGAAATAGGGACTTCAATTGGAGTGAGGCCAGCTTTCCTTTTGGCTATTATCAGCCAAGAGTCAGCCATCGGAAGAAACGTTGGCCAATGTTATGTCACTAATGCAGAAACAGGAGCAGGAAAGTATAGCAATGGCAGTTTGGTTTCAAGAATTATGCATCCGACTAGAGATTTGCCTATCTTCTTGAATCTTATAGACAAATCAGGAAGAACAATGGCAAAGACTCCAGTTTCTTGCTGGATTAATGATTGTGTTTCTTTGTATGGAGGCACTTATTATCACTGCAAGGCATATGTTTCTGCTACGGGAGCTGTCAGTTGCGCTAAATCAGGATACGTTGCCTATGGTTTCGGAGGAGCAATGGGGCCAGCTCAATTTATTCCCAGCACTTGGAAATTATATGAAGAGAAGATAAAGATTACTACAGGAAAGTCAGTTGCTGATCCTTGGAATATTAGAGACGCCTTCACTGCTGCCGGTTTGTACTTGAAAGACTTAGGAGCAGGGAAAACAACAGGAGAGTATAGTGCCGCTTCCAAATATTATGGAGGATCTTCGGCCTATGCCAAGAGCGTATCAACTAGAGCTTGGTGTATTCAAGAATATACTGACAAGGGCTCGATGACTGATTATTGCCAAGGATTAATTTTCTAAAATTAATTGACTTAGTTTTTGTTTAGTAGTTTTTTAAAATAAAATATGATTTTAATCAATAAAACAATATATTTTTTTGCTCAAAAACTACGTCAATTGGGTTATAATTTTAATGAAAAATCAGATGAGCGCGTTTTGTCTATGAAAAAAGAAATTAATCGTTTGGTTAAAATAGAATTTTTGATTGAACAATATCCAGATGGTTCTTGGACTGCCGAATCAACAAATATTGACGGGATTATTACTGGAGGCATCAGTACAAAAGAGATGATTTCGAATATTAAAGATGCCATTTTTACATATTTTGGCATACCGCCTTATTTGTGCGATGATTCTCTTTTGAGAGGCGATAATGAACCAGTAACTATTAAACTTGGGATTAATTATTGATTGTAGTTCAGGCAAAGGTAGCCATGCTTTGGTAGAAAATCCGAATACGCAAGCAAAGTATACGATTCAACACAATCTGCATAAATTCATTAATATGAAAATTTTTAAAAAGATGATGGAGTGGGGTTTTGAAGAAAAAAAGATTTGGGATGCATTGAAGTAGGAATAATTTTCAATATAAAAGCGCCGCCTTTTAAAGAGTGGCGTTTTTTGTTAATTCGTGATAAAGACTGTTATTAATAAATAAAAACAAACTTTGCAATGAAAGTTGTTTAATAATAGGGTGAGCCCGGGTACGAACCGGGAGTCCAAAGCTTTGTAAGCCTCGGCGTCCTGCACGGAACTCAACCCACTTAATTGTCATGCGTTGATCGGGATTCGAACCCGAGACCTCTCTCTTTAGAGTGAGCGGTTATTGCCGGCTAAACTACCAACGCTCTTAATTTACTTTCTATAGACTATCAGAAGTATATTAAAAGTCAAGATAAGAAAAACAGGGAAGTTATCCCTGTTTTAATCCTTCTGCTACGTTTTTAACCATTTTTTCTATCTTTCCCGACATTATTGATTCAATGTCGTGCCAGCTTTTGTTAATTCTATGATCGGTAACTCTGTCTTGAGGGAAATTATACGTCCTCATCTTTTCTTCTCTCATTGCTGTTCCGATTTGCGACCTTCTCGCTCCGCCCATTTCTTTTTCCAGTTTTTGTTTTTGCTGGCTTAATAATCTGGCGGCCAAGATTGAGAGTGCACTTTCTTTATTCTGTTGCAAACTTCTTTCGGTCTGACAGGTAACTACTTCTCCAGTAGGGACGTGGATAATTCTGATGGCAGACATTCTTTTATTAACGTATTGTCCGCCCGCTCCTGAAGCTTTGTAATATTCGCTTCTGATATCCTGCGGCCTGATGTTTATTTCAGTTGCTGACGGTTTAGCCAGTACGGCCACTGTTGCTGTTGAGGTATGGATTCTGCCTTGCTTTTCCGTGGTAGGGATTCTTTGAACCCTGTGCACTCCAGCTTCATTTTCTAGAAGTTCATATGCTCCATCGCCAGATATTTCCATGGTTGTATCTTTAGTTCCTCCGATTTCAGTTGTGCTTGAGTCCAAAACATTGACTTTCCATCCTTTGATTTGGGCGAATCGAGTATACATTCTAGCCAAGTCGGTCGCAAAAAGAGCGGCCTCGTCTCCGCCGACACCCGCTCTTATTTCCATGATAACCGCATTATATTTTTGATTTTCTTCTGGCATAAAAGATTACTTTCTCTTTTTAGCAGCTCTTTCTTTGAATTTTTGGATTCTGCCT
>JBAQMJ010000039.1:0-3543 GCA_049302695.1 Minisyncoccales bacterium | reverse complement strand
AAATTTAGTCCATGATCCTTCGGTAGAAAACTTATTAACTCCTTTCTCTTCGGCAATGGTTTTCTTATTTTTTGAAAAAGAAACAATGGCGTCTATCGGATATTTATAATCCCCATCATATTTTTTATCTAAAATCTCACCGTAATAATCATTTGTGAAAACTTTTTCCCCTGATTCATCGATATAAACTATAGTGTCTCTTAAGATTATGGTTCTATCGCTTTTACCGTCTACAAGCTTTAAGAAATCTTCTGGTTCAAGCCATTCATTCATATATTTCATGTACGGTCCAGGAAATCCTTTTAATGCTGGCATTATCCAAAAAGCATCATTTACGAAAAGTGGTTCTTTAATCGTTTCCCAGGCTTGCCTAGCTTTTGATACGGCTATCTCGACACCTTCATTGCTCTGAATTTCATATATTGGCAATATTTTTTGATTTATTTCTATGCCGTTCTTTTCAAAAAAAGATTTAACAACAGAAAACTTATTTTTATTTTCGGTAATATAATTTATCATAATTAATGTCTAACAATCTTTATTTCTGTTTCCTTATTTTTAACTGTAATTTTAGCCTCTCCGCCAATAGGAAATGTTATCATTGGAGTAGTATGCCCAAAATCAACATTAGCAACTACTGGTATACTATTTAACTCTTTTTTAGTTTTGATAATCTTTATTAAGTTTTCATCAGATACTTTGCTTACCTTTTGAAACCTACCAATAACCAATCCTTTGACCGTCTCAAAGCCTGGCTGATGTATTAATGATTGCAAGTCTCGATCGAAAGTTAAGGAACTAGTTAATTCATCATCTTCTATGAACAAAATTGAATTTGATAAATTAGGAAAATATTCTGTTCCTTGAAGCAAATTAAGAGTACAAAGATTGCCACCTATAATCGTTCCTTCTGCTTCGCCTTCATTGATAACTAAATATCCTTTATTCTTAATAAGATTCCTATCTTCTTGATTTTCATACCAAGCATCATCACTCCAATCGCCAGAAAGAACAATAGAAAATTCATCCTCAGACAATAAGCATTTTTTAAAATAATCTAAAGTATAGTCAAAATGCAACTTTTGCCCGAAGGTTGAATAGTGCGTGCCAGAATAATTTACCAATCCTGTTTTATGGTAAATTGAATTATTTAAAGCTGTAACATCAGAAAATCCGCAGAATATTTTAGGATTATTCTTGATAATGTCCCAATCTATATATCTCAATATTTGATTCGCATTATAGCCGCCTATTACAGTAAATACTGCTTTTACGTTCTTATCTAAAAAAGCATCGTGCAAATCTTTAATTCTTGATTCAATAGATGAAGAAAAGAATTCATCGCTTTCCATGATGTATTTACCGAAAGTCACTTTAAAACCCAACTCCGACAATCTTTCGTTTGCTATTTTTATAACTTCTTCAGAAAGTATACTGAAAGACCTTGAAACAGCAATAACTCTAATTTCATCTCCTTTTTTTAATTTTTGGGGATATATTTTATTCATACGGTTATTATATCTCCAAAATACAAAAACGCCAATAAATGGCGCTGGCTCTGGGCATCTTGGAATTATAATCCAGTAACAATTGAAAATTTTTTAATGTTTAAAAAAAGACCGCCATTCAAGAATTGTCTTAAGGGCGGAATTAATCGTTGCAGAAAAATTAATGAACCAATTCTCCTTGAATAATTAGCGGAGCTGGCGGTGGATTAAAAACATTATCAGGAACTTCGAATTCCACTGTAACGACTGCCCGATCTTTAGGTTGGGAAAGATAGTCGTCTCCGTGGTAATCTCTATTGTGCTCTTCACAATCATTCCTTAGTTGATCTATCCACTGCGAAGCAGCGAGAGCTAGACCGTACCCTTTTGAAACAATGAGATGTGCCTTAACCTTCATTATTGTTTTCCTTGGGAAAGATCTTATCCTCCCTAAAATAAATATATAATTTTATATGAATAAAGTCAATCAAAAAAAACAAGTTAAATTTTAACTGTAGATAGGATTAGAACAAGTCTAATCTTTTGGACTAAAAGTATGTTTGCGGGGCATTGTGAACGACGTTAGAACTATTATTCAACGACAAAAAGAAAACATTTATATTCCAAACTTATTAATCAGCTAAATAATCAAATAACAAGGCATATTCTTCCGAATGAGGAACAAAAGAAGGATCGCCGCTCTCAACAATTTTTTGAAGTCCCTTGCGCGGAATAAATTTTACTTCCGCGACCTCTTCTTCCTGTTTCTTAATATTAACCGATTCCGAGTTTATTTTTACCACAAAGATAGAGTGAAACTCATTATTAATATATCCTTTTTGTGAAGACATATTTTTAATTGTTCCTATTCTGATTAAATCGTTTGGAGATAATTTTAACCCGATTTCTTCTTCAGTCTCTCTTAGGGCAGAAGATATGTCATCCTCTCCGGCAGGTATATGTCCGGCCGCAGAAATGTCCCACTGATTGGGATGATTTTCTACTTTGGGAGATCTTTTCTGTATCAATATTTCATCTTTTGAATTAACAACCCAAACATGAACCGTCTTATGCCAAAGTCCTTGACTATGAATCTCGTCTCTTGTCTTTTTTATGCCTAACGGCTTGCCGTCACTGTTATAGATATCTATATATTCCATAATTTTTATTCACTATACCATAAACCAAAAACCGACACAAAATGTCGGTCTTATTGCGGGCTCGACCGGACTCGAACCGGCAGTCTCCTCCGTGACAGGGAGGCGCGATAACCAATTTCGCTACGAGCCCAAAATATATTCAATTGTGTGCCGGAGATGGGGATCGAACCCATGACAACTCGCTTATGAAACGAGTGCTCTACCACTGAGCTACTCTGGCTAAACTCAGTTCCACGCCAAACAAAAAATGTTGCGGTTCCTAGAATTGCACTAGGGTCTCCAGCTTATGAGACTGGCGAGGTACTACTCCTCTAAACCGCTATGTATCAGTATTCTAACAAAAAATAGAATAAAATCAAGGGAAGTAAAACCTGCCCTTTACTTTTATATCATATTATCCAGCCTGTCAATTTAAAAAAGGCTGGAAGCCTTAGTTAAATCAATCAATAACTTCATCGGTAATAACTCCGAATTTCCTCAATGTTTCTTCAAAAGATTCAAACAGCTTATCTAGCTCCTCAATATCAATGACGTAATTACGATCTTTTTTCAATCCCTCGGCCACTTCGGCTAATCTTTTCAAGTTTTCTCCATCGGGAACGCTCGGATCTTGAACCATCTGCATCAATGTCTTGCCAGAATAATTATATCTCTTTAAAAGTTCAAAAAACAAATCTTCCATTCTCAAAATAGCCCTTCGGTGATCTCCTTTATCAAGCATATTGTTGATTTCCCTGCAGCGGGTAGAAAAAGATCGAGGAGGAGTATATCTTTGGAAGCTCAAGAAGTCCTTAGTTCTTCTTTTAGCATCATTCAAAATAGTTCCATGGACTATATAGTAATAGGCTATGCCGAATATCAGCATCGCTGAAACCAAAATGAAGACCACTTTAAAG
>JBAQMJ010000038.1:0-17560 GCA_049302695.1 Minisyncoccales bacterium | reverse complement strand
AGATGTTGAAAAATTAAAGAAAGATTTAGGAATATGAAAATAAACAGCAAAATAATAAAAGAAGTTAAGGAAAAAGCTAAGGCATTTTTTGTTGGTGCTAGCGGTTGCCATGACTGGGACCACGTGGAAAGAGTCTATAATTTATCCTTAAAGATTGCTGAAAAAGAAGGAGCCGATGTTAATATAGTTAAGTTGGCTGCCTATCTGCACGACATTGGAAGAAAAGAAGAAATGGATAGTAATGGAAAGATTTGCCATGCTGAAAAGGGAGTTATTCTGGCTGAATCAATATTGATGCCATATAATCTTGATAAAGAAATAGTTGAGAATATAAAGCATTGTATTTTGACCCATAGACACACTAATAATCACAATCCTAAGACAATTGAAGCTAAGGTCCTATTTGATGCCGATAAACTTGATTCTATTGGGGCCGTCGGAGTAGCTAGAGATTTTCTTTTCGCTGGCTATCTGGGAGCGACCCATCTATATACTGGAAATGAAAAGAAGTTAGCTAAAAAAGCAAAAGACTATCAATACACCGAGGAGGATACGGCTCTGTTGGAATACTATTACAAATTGAAGAAAGTTAAATCAAAGATTCTAACAAAAACTGGAAAAGAGATAGCTGAGGAGAGAGACAAATACATGGCAGATTTTTTCAAAAGATTTTATTTAGAAGTTAAGGGATTATTATAGTATGGCAATAGTTAAAAAGAAAATTCCTCCTGAATATTTTGAATTAGTTAATTCTGGAAAGAAGAATTTTGAAGTTAGAGTTGCTGAGTTTAAAGTTGAAGAAGGAGACACTATTATTCTCGAAGAGTGGGATACGAAAACAAAACAATATACAGGAAGAACAATAGAAAGGGAAGTTGGATATGTTTTAAACTTCGATTTAAATACTTTTGGCCAAGAAGAATTAATTAAAGAAAAAGGGTTGGTAGTCTTTTCTTTGAAGGACAAAAACCTTTGACAAAAATACAAATCTATTCTATATATTATATATAAGTAAAAAGCTTTTCTGCTTCGGCAGATTTTTTAAATTATGGAAATTAGGAATATAGCCATTATAGCCCACGTTGACCACGGTAAGACAACTTTAACAGATGCCTTAATGAGACAGACCGGAGTGGCCGAAGAAGGGTTTACAATGGATACAAATGAATTAGAAAAAGAAAGAGGTATTACTATCTATTCAAAGAATGCCTCGGTTTTCTATAAAGGCACAAAGATTAACATCGTGGATACTCCTGGACACGCTGATTTTGGTTCGGAAGTTGAACGTGTCTTGAGATCAATTGATTCTGTCCTATTGGTTGTTGATGCTCAAGAAGGACCGATGCCTCAAACAAAATTTGTTTTAAAGAAATCATTGGAACTGGGAATAAAGCCGATTGTTGTAATTAACAAGATCGACAAGCCCGCTGCTAGACCAGAAGAAGTCAAGGATATGGTTTTCGAATTGTTCATGGATTTGGGGGCTAATGATGAGCAATTAGATTTTGAAGTTATTTACGCTATTGGCAGAGACGGTATAGCTAAGAAAAACCTGAAAGACGAATCAAAAGACTTAACTCCTTTATTGGATTTGATTTTGGAAAAAGTTCCTTCTGTTTCTTCAGAAGAATTGGTGGGTAAGCCACTAAGAGCTCAGCCTTTTAATTTGGCCTATGATAATTTCTTGGGTAGATTGGCTGTCTGCAGAGTCTATGAAGGCACAATTAAGAATGGAAGCGAAGTGTATGTTAAGGGAATTAAAAATGAAACAAGAAAAGGTAAGATTATTAAGATTTATACCTTCTATGGTTTAGACAGAAGAGACGCTGAAGAAGCCAGTGCTGGAGATGTGGTAATGATTGCCGGTATTCCAGATATCTTCATTGGAGAAACAATTTGTTCTAATCCCGACCAAGAACCTTTGCCAGTCATTCAAGTAGATGAGCCGACTATTTCATTAAACTTTTTAGTTAATAATTCTCCTTTCGCTGGACGCGATGGAAAATTTGTTACCAATAGGCAGATAAGAGAAAGGTTGGAAAAAGAATTGGAAATCAACGTAGGTTTAAGAATAGACTTTTCTTCGACTGACCATTATAAAGTTTTTGGAAGAGGTGAATTGCACATCGCCATACTTTTAGAAAAGATGAGAAGAGAGGGATATGAACTTCAGGTTTCCCAGCCTCAAGTAATCATTAAAGAAGAAAATGGAAAGAAGCTTGAGCCTTTTGAAGAAGTTATTATCGACTTGCCCGATGAATTTTCTGGAGTAGTCATCGAAAAGCTTTCTAAAAGAAAAGCAATCATGACTGAAATGAGACCAGAACAAGGACACACTAGAATCGTTTTTGAGATGCCAACTAGAGGGCTATTAGGATATAAGCCTGAATTCGTCATGGATACGCGCGGAGAGGGCATTTTAGCCAGCCGAGTGCTAGGTTTTAGGCCATACGCTGGTGAAATAGAGAAGAAAAGTGTCGGTTCTATGTCTTCTATGGTTACCGGCAAGTCTTCAGGATTTTCTCTATGGGGATTGCAGGAAAGAGGAGTTTTGTATATCGGCCATGCTGAAGAAGTATATGAGGGAATGGTTATTGGAAACGTTTCTAAGGGAAATGATATGACTGTTAATCCGACTAAAGGAAAAGAGCTATCAAACATGAGAGCTTCAGGATCTGATGAAGCGATTAAGCTGACTCCTCCAGTTAGAGTTACTTTGGAAAGAGGAATGAGCATTATGAATGACGATGAGTATTTGGAAATTACACCTAACAATATCAGACTGAGAAAACAATTTTTATCTGACATTGAAAGAATCAGACAGAAAAGAAAGGAAAATAAAATGTAATAAAAAAGAAGAGAGACTTAATAGTCTCTCTTCTTTTTAATCAACAGCAATAAATTCAATTTTTTCTCCATGGGAATCAAGCAGTTGCGCCCAAACTTTTTCAACAGTCATGTCGGGGAAAATTTCTTTAATCACAGCTTCAGACTTTTTCATATCTTCAATCTGTTTTTGCCTCTCTTCTTCTCCCGAATTAAATTCGTAGCAGTTGTTATAGACTCCGCAATCGCTGTGATGAATAAGGATCACGGTCTTTGATTGATGAAGATCGTGAGATAGTTTTATTTGTCTTATAAGGTAATTTTTGAAAACTTCATTATCGTCTGCAATTCCTTTTCCTGATCCGGCAACGGAAACGATGTCGCAATTTCCTAAGCCACATTTGTTATCAAGGAATTTCATAGTTTCTTTTATTGTTCTGAAATCGATGCAATGGAAGGCGATGGTTGAACAGGTGTGTTTACCCATATACAGTCAAATAAAATTATGTTTATTATTTGTCAGTAATATATCTTATTATTTTTATTTTGGCAAGAAGCAAAGATATTTATAAATTCCCCAGAAATGGCTCATCGTTCCCAGAAGAACTAAAACATGGAAGATTTCGTGAAAGCCGAATTCTTTTGAAATGTTAGGTTTCTTTTTTGCGTAAATTACCGCCCCAACAGTGTAAAATACTCCTCCGATTAAAAGCCATAAAATAGTTTCCATATTTGTAGCTCTATATAATGGATAAATAACAATTACCACTAGCCAGCTCATGAACAGGTAAAGAGAGGTGGCGAACCATCTTGGAACTTTGGTCCAAAAAGATTTAAAGAAAACGGTTGATATTCCAGCTAGAGCTAATGCCCAGATGGTAATTAGTGCAGATGTCCCCCAAGCTCCCTTGAGAGCAATTAAACAGAAGGGGGTATAGGTTCCAGCAATTAAGATGTATATCATTGCGTGGTCTATTTTTCTAAAGATATCGACTTCTTCGGGGGAATGGCCGAATAGATGATAGATTGCGCTAGAGGTGTATAGAAAAATCATGCTGAATCCAAAAATGAAAAAGGAAACGATCTTTATTGTATCTTGTTGTTGATAGGCAAAATAAAGAAGTATGATTGTTCCGAATAGAGAAAGAAATGCTCCGATTAAATGGCTGATTCCGCTGATTGGGTCTTTGATTTTCATTTTATTTCGTATTTATTTTTTAATTCCTGAATTCTGTTATATGATTCGTTGATTTGATCTTCTGATATCTCTCCTCTCTTTACCGCTTTTAAAATAATATCGACAGCATCGTATGGGGCTTTTTCATCATAGACAGTTCCGTTATTGGAAAGAATTAGCATGTCGCATCCAGCATTGACTGCTTTAATGATCGCTTCTTCAAATCCGTAATTATCAACGATTGCTCCCATTTGCATATCATCCGAGATAACCACTCCTTTGAATCCTAATTGTTCTCTTAGAATATTTTTAACAAATAAAGGAGAAAGCGTGGCGGGGTAGATCGAATCAATATTGGTGTTTACAATATGGGCGGTCATGACCATGTCTGAATAGCCGTCTTCAATTAATTTTTGATAGGGAATTAATTCTTCTTCTTTGTATGTGTTAGTCACATCAACCATTCCCAGATGAGAATCTGATGTTGAGCTGCCATGTCCAGGGAAATGTTTAATCGCGGGAATAATATCATTTTCATGAAGTCCTTCAATAAAGGCAGAGGCATGTTCATATACAATATCAGGATCATTAGAAAAAGATCTTTCTAAATATCCGATGACTGGATTTTCTGGATTAACGTTAACGTCAACATCAGGAGCAAAGTCAATGTTGAATCCTAAATCTTTCAATTCTTGACTTAAAACTGAGGCGTTATTTTTTGTTTCTTCTATTGTTCCTTTTCCCATTGTCTCGACTGAAGGAATATTTTTAAATCCGTATTTTTCTTTCAATCTATTGATATATCCTCCTTCAGCATCAACGGCGATGAAAAGAGAAGAGGAATACTTATTTAAATCGCTGATTAGTTGTTTTGTCTGAGCTGGGTCGGTAATATTTCTTGGAAATTGTCCAGAAGGATTATCTTTATCAAAAAGAATGACTCCCCCTAAGTTCAAAACGTTTATCGCTTTGCTGATATATGATAATCGATTAATTTCTGTTCCTCTGAATCCGACAATCAGCATTTGTCCTATTTTTTGTCTTAAAGCATAGTCTTTTTCCTGACTTTTATAGAACAAAGAAAGAAGATAAACGGCCAATGCAATAATGACGATGGAAATTAATATTTTTAGTATTTTGTTCATATTTTTAATAATAATAGCACATTAATAAAGTAAATAAAATGTAGATTTTTTGCTTTTTTATGGTACAATAATTATATGAATAAAAGCAAGCTATTAATAATCTTAATCACCCTTATCTTAATCGGAATAGGGTCATTCTTTTTTTATCATAAAGAGAGCGCTGTTTCTGACGTTGAAGAAACTGTTCCTGAATTGAGTGATGGCGAATTGAAGATTCAGATAGGGCAGATGATAATGACCGGATTCAGGGGAACTGAAATAACAGAAGATTCAGATGTTGTTAAAATGATAGAAGAGATTAAGGTTGGAGGAGTGATGCTGTCTGATTATGATGTTCCATTAAAGAGCCGTCCTAGAAATATCGTGAGTTTTGTCCAGACAAAACAGCTTATCTCTGACTTGCAGAAGTTTTCTGCCACGCCTTTGTTTGTTGCTGTCGACGTTGAAGGGGGGAATGTCAATCGCCTCAAAAGCTCTTACGGATTTGTAGAGGTTGCCTCTGCTGCTGAAATGGGAAAAGACAAAACTTTAGAAACTGTTAAAAAAGAATCAACTAAGATTTCTTCAGAATTGAAGAATTTAGGCTTTAATATGAATTTTGCTCCAGTTGTTGATTTGAATATCAATCCCGATAATGCAATCATCGGAGCTTTGGGAAGATCTTTTTCTTCTGACAAGGAAGAGGTGGTCAGCCAATCAAGAGTGTTTATAGAAAATCATTTGGAAAATAATATTATCAGCGTAGTCAAGCATTTCCCTGGACATGGCAGCTCAACATCAGACTCTCATCTGGGAATGGTTGATGTGACTAATACATATAAGGAAGAAGAGCTCTATCCCTATCAAGAATTAAACGAGGAAGGTTTGTTGAGCGCGGTAATGACTGCCCATATTGTTAATAAAAATATTGATAGCGATTATCCAGCCACCCTATCATCAAAGTTTTTAAAAGATATCTTAAGAGAAGATATTGGTTTTGAAGGAGTGATTATTTCCGACGACCTTCAGATGGCGGCGATTAGCAACAATTATAGCTTTGAGGATTCTATTATTATGGCGATTAATGCTGGATGCGACATTGTCAGTGTTTATAACAATAGCACTCTCGGCTACGATAAAGATTTGGCCTATAAAACACGAGAGGTTATTTTTAATGCAGTGAAAAATGGAAAGATAAAACAGGAAAGAATAACCGAGTCGTATAATCGCATAATCAATCTCAAGAAAAGTTTTAAAATAATTTTTTCGAATGAGGCTTTAACCGATGAAGAGATAAATGAAATTAAAAACAAGAAGTTTGAATTGCTGGGAGGGGTAGAATCTATTACATTCAGCGAAGCTTTGGATATTGCCGAATATGTTTCTGGTATCACTGGAATAAGGCCAGCATTTCTTTTGGGGGTTATAAAAGAAGAATTATCATTGGAACAATTTGATATGTGTTATTTGACTGATTTTAAAACAGGTGGCGGAGTTAATGTTGCCACGGGAGCGAGCATGGCAAGAGTGATGAATCCGACAAGGGACGTTCCAGGCTTTTTAACTATTATTAAAGAATTAGGAAAAGATCCTTTGAAAACAGCAGTGACCTGCCCGATGAGTTTTGGCTGGGGAGGAGCAATGGGGCCAGCTGATTTTATTCCTTCAACTTGGTTGAAGTATGAAAAAAGAATCGAAAGTATTACTGGAGAAACTGCTAATCCTTGGAAGATAAAAGATGCTTTCTTGGCTGCAGGGATGTATTTGTCTGATTCTGGAGCAAAATCTCAAACTGTTACCGGAGAATGGAATTCAGCAATGATATATTTTTCTGGCTCAACCACTTCTCCCTATACCTGGTATGCCAATGGAGCAGTTTCTTTAGCTGAAGAAATACAGAAAGATATTAAAAAGATAGAAAAATAAAATATTGACATTTGGGGTCATATAATGTATTATCGTACTTAAACACACATGGTGTCGTGCTCTTCTCTACAGTGTTAGTGAGAGTAGGTCGTTAATTAATCAAAATTTCAAATCAAAATGGAAAAGAAGTTATACGTAGGAAATCTTCCCTACAGCACAACAGACGCTTCTCTTAAGGATTTATTCGCAGCCGCCGGCAATGTTGCCGCAGCTAGCATCATTGTAGATAAGTTTAGCAAGAGATCAAAAGGCTTCGGTTTTGTAGAAATGGCCACAGAAGAAGAGGCTGCTAAAGCCAAGGACATGTTCAACGGAAACGAAGTTGACGGAAGAAAGATTATTGTTGACGAAGCTAGACCAATGAAGGAAAACAACTTCAGAGGCGAATAGTTTTTAGACAATCAGGGAGCTCCCACTCGGGGGCTCTTTTCTTATTTTCTTTTCAATGTTAAAATATTCATATGACAAAACAAAAACAAATATATAGATGCAATGTTTGCGGAAATATCGTTGAAGTCGTTCATTCAGGAATGGGTGAATTAGTTTGTTGCGGACAGCCAATGGAATTGCTAGTTGAAAAAGAAATAGATGAAGGAAAGGAAAAGCATGTTCCAGTTATTGAGGGAAATAAAGTCAAAGTTGGAGAAGTTCCTCATCCGATGGAAGAAAATCATTATATTGAATGGATAGAGGTTGATAATTGCAAGGTTTTTTTGAAACCAGGAGACAAGCCAGAGGCAGAGTTTAATATTAAGAATAATTCTTCAGTTAGAATATATTGTAATATACATGGACTATGGAAATCAAAGAATTAATTAAAATAGAAGAATTAGACAAGATTGATTTAAGGGTTGGGAAGATTGTTGAAGCGGAAAGAATCGAAGGGTCCGACAAGCTTTTAAAATTGCAGATTGATTTAGGAGAAGAAAAAAGGCAGATATTGGCTGGAATCGGCAAAGCCTATATCCCAGAAGAATTGATTAATAAGAGCGTTGTTGTTATAATCAATTTAGAATCGCGGATGATGATGGGATTAGAGAGTCAAGGAATGGTTTTAGCGGTTAAAGACAGTAATAATCTATCAATTTTGAGTCCGGATAAAGAAATTATTTCTGGCTCCAAACTTAGTTAAAGGTCAAATAATAAATTAATTAATTTAAAAAAAATGGAAGCACAATATTTTGAAAAAGAAGCAAGAACGGAAAATCCTATTACAAAAATATTAATGATAGTAGGGGCAGTTCTTTTGTTTTTGCTGGTTATCTATACTGTTTTTGCAATTCAAAAAACTGCTAAGGAAACTCAATACATCGGAGCTACTGGCGATCAGAATACGATAAATATTTCTGAGACAGGAACAGTTTATGCTGTTCCCGATATAGCTTTAGTTACTTTTACAGCTATAACTCAAGAGTCAACAATCAATGAGGCATTGCAGAAAAATAACGACAAGGCTAATGGTATTATTGATTTCTTGGTAAGGCAAGGAATCGATGCTGCTGATATGAAAATAGTCGATTTTAATATTTATCCTCAATATGAATGGCAGACCAAGGGAGTTGATCTGACGGTTTATCCTTTAGGAAAAAGAGTAATCACTGCTTATCAAGCTGTTGAGTCAGTTGAGGCTAAAATGAGAGACACTGATTTGATTGGCAGGAATATCCAAGGTTCTCTTGAGGCTGGAGCCAGTCAAGTATCAGGATTGCAATTCGTAATTGACAAGGAAGATGAGCTTAAAAAACAAGCAAGACAATTAGCTATGGATAATGCTAAAGCTAAGGCTGAAGAGATTGCTGATGGTATGGGGGTAAGATTGGGTGATCCGGTAAGCTTTACCGAATCATATTATTCTCCGACTTACAGCTCTACAGAAAAAGCTACCTCTGGAACTGGAAGCAATATGGAAATTGTCGTTGGAGAAAATAAAATAGAAGTTACAGTTAACGTTTCTTATGAAATTCAGTAGCATGTCCAGCGAAGTTAAAGAGATTATTTGTGTAATAATTATATTGCTAATTATTGCTTTGGTTTTCTTTCTTATGACTAGACCAGAAGAGGTGAGTATATTGGCAAAGCAAAATAGTACAAAAAATATGGAAGAATTAAAAATAGAAGTGTTGCAGGAAGGAACTGGAGAGGTTTCAAAGAATGGAGATGAGTTAACTGTTGATTATGTTGGAACATTGGAAGATGGAACAAAGTTTGATTCAAGCATAGACAGGGGAACACCTTTTTCTTTTATCTTAGGGCAAGGAAGAGTCATTCAGGGTTGGGAACAGGGAATGCTTAATATGAAGGTTGGAGAAAAAAGAAGGTTAACTATTCCTTATTCTCTTGGTTATGGTGAAAACGGATATGGATCGATTCCCCCGAAAGCAACATTAATTTTTGAAGTAGAATTGTTGAAAATTAATTAGTCTAAGAGCCCTTCAAGGGCTTTTTTGTTCTTTTGAATTATGCTAATATTTTCTCATGCTTAGTAAAAAGGAAAAAGATTTAAAGAAACTGGAAAAAGATGTTTTAGCTTGTAAGAAGTGTGTTTTGTGCAAGAAAAGAATTAATTCTGTTATTGGACAGGGAAGCTTTAAAGCTAAGATAATGTTTGTCGGTGAAGCTCCGGGAGCTAAAGAAGATGAGACTGGCGTTCCTTTTTGCGGAAGATCGGGAAAGTTTTTGGATGAACTTTTGAAATCAGCTAAGATAGACAGAGAAGAAGTGTATATTTGCAATATTATTAAATGCAGGCCGCCCTTGAATAGAGATCCCGAAGAAAAGGAAATAAAAGCTTGCAGCAACTACATCAAAAAGCAGGTTGAAATTATTTCTCCTAAAGTTATTTGTCCTCTAGGGAGATATTCAATGGGCTTTATTATGGATATGTTTGGATTTACCAGCGACATAGATGTTATCAGCAAGATTCATGGCAAAGTTTTTAAGGGAAAAAATACCGTTATTCCTTTCTATCATCCAGCTGTGGCGATATATAATCCCAACATGAAGGAAGTTTTAAAGAAAGATTTTAAAATATTAAAGAAATATGCTGATTAAGGTAAAAGCATTTCCTTGTTCTAAGGAAGACAAGGTGGTTAAGAAGAAAGAAGATAGCTTTGATGTTTTTGTTGAGGCGGAAGCAGAAAGGAATATGGCCAATAAAAGAATTATTGAATTATTGGCCGATTATTTTAATTTGCCTCAAACTAAAGTTAAGATGATTAAAGGATTCAGGGAATCAAGTAAAATTTTTGATATTAGGGATAAAATTTGATAAGATGTGGATATGATACATTTAAATGCAATACAAGAATTGTTAATGAATAAGTCTTTAAACGCCGCTCTTTTGTCTTGGTTCTTAGCTCAAAGCATAAAGGCGATTATTTTGACCTTTAAGCAGAAGAAATTTAGGTTTGATTTATATTCTTTGCCGGGAGGTTTTCCTTCTTCACACAGTGCCACTGTTACGGGTTTGGCGGTTTCAATAGGGTTATTGTACGGATTTAATTCTGGTTTTTTCTCTATCGCTGTGATTCTTGCTTTCTTTATGATTTATGATGCCAAGGTTATCAGGGGTGCAGCTGGAAAACAGGCCCAGTCTTTGAATAGATTAATGGAGATGTTTAACGAGGAAGAAGGTCAAGACATGGCTAAATTGAGAGAAGTTTTAGGACATAGTATTCTAGAAATAATAGGAGGAATTCTGATAGGTATTTTAGTTGCTATTTGGATTATTTAATATGGAATTGCCCGAAGACTACAAAAGAGGTTATAAGGATTTTTTAGGTGTCAAAATTGATTTATCTTTTCGTCCCTTGATTCCCAGAGAAGAGACGGAAGATTGGGTCAAGGGAGTAATTGGAGAGATAAAAGGAGGGTGTCTGGATTTGTTTGCTGGATCGGGATGCATCGGACTTTCTATTTTAAAGAATATCCCCGATTCGATTTGTGATTTTGGAGACAAGGAAGGTTCTTTCTTGAAAGGAATTAAAAAAAGCGCAGAAGAAAATGGAATAGCTGAAGAAAGATTCAGCTTAATTGAAACAGATATTTTTTCTAATATTTCTAAGAAATACGATTATATCTTAGCTAATCCTCCATATGTTGCCGAGAGGCGGATAGACGAAGTCGGAGAAGATGTTAAAATGTTTGAGCCGTCTATTGCTTTATACGGAGGCAGCGACGGAATGGAAATAATCAAGAAGTTTTTAAATGAAGCTAATGATTACTTAAAAGAAAAAGGAATTATCTATATGGAATTTGATCCAGAACAGAAGAATTGGATCGAAGAAATTATTAAGGATAAATATTCTAGTTTTGAGTTTTTCAAAGATAGATATAATAAATACAGATTTGTTAAAATAGAAAAATAATATGTGGGAATATGTTTTATTGGGTTTGTTGCAAGGAGTGTTCGAGTGGATACCAGTTTCTAGTGAAGGAGTGGTTGCCTTATTTTCTAGTTTTTTAGTTAAAGATTTCAATAGTGTTGACCTGGCTTTATTCTTGCATCTCGGGACGCTCTTAGCAGTGATTGTTTATTTCTGGAAAGATTGGATTGATTTGATTAAATTCAAAGACAAGGATTTTTTAAGGTTTTTTATTATTGTAACAGTTATTTCTGGAGGGATTGGATTCTTTGTTTATAAATTTGCTGAGAATGTTACCATGGGATCAGGTTTATTAGCCTTAATGGGATTAGGATTGCTTTTAACTTCTTGGTTTCAGAAGAAAAACATCAAGCTGAATATTAATAAAGATTTATCTTCGGCAATTGTCGGGTTGTTGCAGGCCCTATCAGCCATTCCTGGAGTTTCTCGCTCTGGTTCAACGATTTTTGCTCTCTCTCTGACTGAAGATAATCCTTCTGAAATATTAAAAAAATCATATTTGATTTCTCTTCCGGTTGTGTTAGGCTCTTCTCTTTATCTTTATATTAAAAATCCAGCAATGGCTGTTGTTTCTTGGCCAGCCTTAATTGCTAGTTTTGTTTTCGGACTTTTATCATTAAAGCTTTTATTAGATTTTTCTAAGAAAGTCAATTTTTCTAAGTTTACCTTTATTTTTGGATTATTATGTTTAATCGGAGCATTATGGCAGGTTTTAATGTAAAAAAAGAATTATTGAAAAATAGAAATAAAGAGCAGGCAAAACATTTGTCTCGTTTCTTTAAAACTGGAAAAGGCCAGTATGGAGAAGGGGATGTATTCTTGGGAGTAAAGGTTCCTGCTCAAAGAGAGATTGTTAAGAAATTTAAAGATGTTGATTTAAAAGAGATTCAAAAATTACTGGATGACGAATTTCATGAATGCAGATTAACTGGATTATTGATTCTAGTTAATAAATACAAAAAAGATGAGAATAAAAAGGAAATCTTTGATTTTTATTTAAAAAACACAAAGAGGATAAATAATTGGGATTTGGTTGATTTAACGGCTCCGAATATAGTGGGAGATTTTCTTTCAGACAAAAAGAAGGAAAGAGAAGTATTATACTCCTTGGTTAAGTCTAAAAATCTCTGGGAAAGAAGAATTGCCATTCTTTCAACCTTTACATTTTTGAGAAATGGAGATTTTAAGGATGTTTTGAAAATTTCTGAAATATTGTTGAATGATAAGGAAGATTTGATCCACAAGGCAGTCGGCTGGATGCTTAGAGAAGCAGGAAAGAGAAATAAAGAAGTTGAAGTTGCTTTTTTGAATAAGCATTCTCGAAATATGCCGAGAACCATGCTGAGATATTCAATAGAAAAGTTTAGTCCCAAAGAAAGAAAATTTTTCATGAGGAAAGATTTTTAATTTTATGAATTTTTTAAATTTCTTTTTTAATAAGAATAGAAAATTTGATGAAGCGTACAAAAAAGCCAGAAGCGAGGCTGAAATTTTATTGGAAAAATATGATTTCATTGATGACGATAATATTGTAGAAATTAATCCTGTTAAGTTAAAAGACGATGTTCCGATTTTTGTTTCTCCAGGATGGGGAGTAACTCCAAAATCACAGAAAGAAGCTTTGGAGGCCATTGTCAGTGAAGGCAGAAAAGTTTTGACAGTCTCTTTTTCTAGGGAAAAGAAAATAAAGCAGAGTGGTATCGATATTCCAGTTGTAGAATTACAAAAGGCTTTGTCTATTATTGAGGCATTGAATAAAAAAGGAATTAATAAGGTTGATGCAATCGGCCACTCTGAGGGTGCGATTGTTTTAGCTATCGCTGCTCTTTATTTTCCAGAGAAGATAAGAAACATAGTTCTTATCTCTCCTGCTGGAACAGTAGAGAATGATTCTCCGTCAGAGCTGGTTAAAAGATTCGTCGTTAATGAGGGAATTAAAGAGTTTTCAAAAAATAGAAATTCAAAGAAAGATTCTCTTTTTGAATATTTAAGCGAGATATTTAAATACGGCATTAAAAATCCCAGCCTTTCGTATGAGGAAATATTGGCCTGTGCCAATGCTAATATTTTTGAACTGACAAAGCAGCTTAAAAGAAAAGGAGTCAAAATTGGCTTTATCTGTGGCTCTGACGACGAAGTCTTTCCCTTAAAAGAGGTCAATAAGAGAGCGAACAAAGAAAACTTTGATTATTTTATTTCAACTGAAGGAGACCACGGTTCTTTTATTTTTAATAAAGAGCACGTTTTGTTGGCAATCAATTTGTTAGAAAATATGAAGAAATGATTTGGATTTTAACAACATTAGCTGTATAATGAACTAAATTAATAAAATGATAGATTTTAATAATTATATTTATTACGCATTAATTATTTTGGTTCTGTTTTCGGTTCTCTTATTTTTATTTTTTTTCAAAAAAAGAAATAGCTCCAAAGTTTTAAAAGAGTCTTTGGAGTTTGTTCTTTTTTCGGTAAAGATGGCCAAAGAATCTCCTGAAGACATACAGAGATCGGGCAAGCAGGAAAAGGATTGGATAAAAATGATGGAAGATTTCTATAGCAGCTTAACTTCCCTAAATAAAGAGAGTGTTTTTGGCATCGATCCTTGGATAGCTCTAGAAATAGGTAAGGTGAAAGAGCAAATCTTTTTTTATGTTGCGGCCCCAAAGAGGTTTGGAGGATTTATAGAAAAAGAGATTTACAGTATTTATCCTAATGCTCAGATTGAAAAATCAGAAGATTACAATATATTCTCTCCAACTGAAAATATTTGTTGTGGGTATTTAAAAACGACTAAGCCTTATTATCTTCCCATAAAAACTTATAACTATATTGAAACTGATCCGTTGTCGAGCATTACCAATGTTTTAACTAAATTAAAAGAACATGAAGAGGCAGCTATTCAGGTTATAATAAAAAAAGGAAGTAATGATTGGCGCAATAGAGCCAAAATGATTATTGATGAAGTTGCTCAGGGAAAGAATTTTACTCAAGCTTTAGGGGCTACTAATTTTTTGAGCACAATTAAAGGAAAAGAAGAAAATAAATTTACTCAGCCTAAGGTTGATGAGATGCTCTTAAAGATGCTTGAAGAGAAGATAAGTAGAGATAGTTTTGAATCTAATGTTCGCTTGGTCGTTTCGATAGAAGATAAAAAAAGATGTGAAGAGGTGTTTTTGCAGATGGCTAATTCTTTTGAACAGTTTAATTCTCCCAAAACTAATAATTTCCGTTTAGTTATTACAAAAGGAAATAGTGCTAAAGATTTAATATACAAATACAGCTTTAGATTGTTTGATTTTTCTCAAAGAAACGTTTTGAATACTGAAGAATTAACCAGTGTTTTCCATTTTCCGACTCCCTTAACTCAGACACCTACAATTAAGGGTGTAAAAGCAAAGAATTCCGCTCCGCCATCCGATTTGCCAACCGAGGGAATACTTCTTGGTTATAATGAGTATAGAGAAGAAAAGAAAGATATTAGAATTAAAAGCGATGATAGAAGAAGACACGTGTACGTTGTTGGGCAAACAGGAACCGGTAAATCGGCGCTACTTTCATCTTTAGCCATTCAAGACATTAATAATAACGAAGGAATGAGCCTTCTTGATCCGCATGGAGATTTAATTGATGACGTTTTATCAAAAATTCCTAACGAGAGAGTCGAGGATGTTGTTTTATTTGATCCGACTAATATGGAAAGATCAGTTGGATTGAATATGCTTGAATATGATCGTCGTTTTCCCGAACAAAAAACATTTATCGTCAATGAAATGATAAATATATTTGATAAGCTATATGATTTAAGGCAGACTGGTGGTCCTATGTTTGAACAATACACCAGAAACGCTTTGATGCTTTTAATGGATGACCCCAATGAAACATATACCTTGATGGAAGTTCCTAAGGTGATGGCTGATTCGGCTTTCAGGCACAGATTGTTAAATAAATGTAGTAATATTTTAGTCAGAGAATTTTGGGAAAAGCAGGCTGAGCAAGCTGGAGGAGAGGCGGCTTTAAAGAATATGGTTCCGTATATTACTTCCAAATTCGACACTTTTATTTCCAATGACTATATGCGTCCGATTATTGGACAAACAAAAAGTTCTTTCAATTTTAGGGAAATAATGGACAATGGAAAGATTTTCTTAGTTAATTTAAGCAAAGGAAGATTGGGAGAGATGAACAGTTCTTTGTTAGGATTGATTATTACCAGTAAGTTAGCCATGGCTGCTTTTTCAAGGGTGGATATTCCAGAAGCCGAAAGAAAAGATTTTTATCTTTATATTGATGAGTTCCAGAATTTTGCCACTAATAGTATTTCTACAATACTATCCGAAGCTAGAAAATATAGACTCTCTTTAATCATCTCTCATCAATTTATTGGACAGTTGCCAGATTTGATAAGGGACAGTGTTTTTGGCAACGTTGGAACCATTGTTTCATTTAGAGTTGGAGCAGAAGACGCTCAATTTTTGGAAAAAGAATTTACACCAACGTTTAATTCCTTTGATTTGATAAATATTGACAACTTTAATTTCTATGTCAAAATGATGATGAACGGACAGATTAGTAGGCCGTTCAATGTAAAAACATATCCTCCCATTAAGGGTAATTTTGATAGAGTTAAGGACATAAAAGAATATTATGCTTTAACTTATGGAAGGAGTAAGGAGGTAATAGATAACGAGATAAGACAAAGAAGACTATAAAAATAAGCATATGAATAAAGAACAAGAAGATTTACCAATAGAATCATTGCCAACCGATTATGCGGATGCTTTTGAGGCCGACAAGAAAGACAATAAAAAACAATTAAAAGAAGTATCGGAAGATCCTAAGGCTAATTATGACAGGGCAATGAGTGATTACGAAGAATCGCTCAAAAAGGATGAGGAGCAAAACAAGGAAGAAATGAAGGAAATATCTAAGGACTATACATTTGATCGAGATAAGACATTGACTGAATACGCTGATTTTTTAAAGAAAGATGAGGAGCAAAACAAGGAAGAAATGAAGGAAATACCAGATGATTATAAAAATAATTATAATCAGGCTATAAAAGATAAAGAAAATTACAAAAAAGAAGATGATGATAAGAATGAATTAATAGCAGATCATAGATCTGGTTTTATTAGAAAAGATGAAGACGGGGGTGCTGTGGAAGCAGTTAGGTCCGAAGTCTTAGAAAAAGAAATAGTGGATGAGAAAAAAGAAGAAGACATTGAGCCATTTCAAGAAAAAAACGAAAAGAAAAATGAAGTGCGTCTAGAAAAAGAAGCAAACGAAGAAAAAAAAGAGCCCACTGTTTCTGAAAAAATAAAAGAAGCTGTTGATAATTTAAGATCTTTATCTAATAGGAAAGATAGTTTATTAGCGCAAAAAGAAAGACAAAAAGAATTAGCTAAAAAAATGGGAATCAAAGGAGAAAATGATTCTCAAGTAGAAAAAGAGCTTGAGGAAGTGGATGGAGAATATCAAGAAGCATTGGAAATTGTAAAAGTTCTTACTGGAAAAAGCGAAGAAGAAATCATGGAGGAATATCTTGATAAAAAAAGAGAAGTTTTAGAAAATACTCCTGAAGAAAAAGTAGAAAAAATAAATGAAAAAATAGATAAAATAGAGGAGGTTCTTAAAGAAAAAGAGCAAGTTTTGAGTCCAGAAAAAAAGTCTTTATCTGAGAAGATGTTTGAACGAATAGGAATAAAGGACAAGAGGGCACAACTTTTAATTAAAGCTGCTTTAGTTGGATCCATGATTGCTCTTCCTGTTGCCGGAGTGGCAGTTGGGGGAATTTATGGTTTAGGACTAGGACAATTTATTTTAGGACAAGGTTTCCTTCCAGCAGCCTTTGGTGACATGATGAACTTAGGTGTTGCCGCTGCCGGAGGAGGAGTAATGTCCAAACTATTAAGAGAAGCAAGGGAGCTAATATCAAAAGAAAAATCTTCAAACGTTTCTAGCGACCCTAGTGTTGTCGAACAACCAGAAATTGAAATCGTTTCAGAAAAAATTTCTTCTCAAGATGAAAAACCTATTAATACTATTCCTGAAAAAGAAAAAAAGAGCGCTGAAATAAATAGCGATGTTTCTTGGGTCGCTCCAACTTCTCCTGATAATAAAGG